>CAZKFX010000005.1:0-53359 GCA_964552375.1 uncultured Candidatus Saccharibacteria bacterium | reverse complement strand
CTACCTGAGGATCTGATTCAGAAGGAAGATCATAATCGCAATCAATTGCTGAACCTGCAGCATCACTTTTGCACCATTTATTTGGAGTTAATTTATCTACCTGAGGATCTGATTCAGAAGTAAGAGCACTTTCCAGACATTTAGTAGCACTACAAATATCATTTGTAGCTTTGATATCTCCCGAAACTGTAAGTTCTTCAGAAGGATTAGTAGTTCTAATTCCTACTTTTCTATCTCCCCGGATATACAAAGCTACTCCAGAGGTATTACTGAATTGAGCAAGGTAATATCCTGTATCATCCATTCTATCAGTATCTACTAAAAGGCCAGGGCCATTACCTTTAGCTAAATAGACATAAGAGGTATGAGGTCCTGGTCCTCCGCTTGTAAATTTTGCTGTCCATTCATTTGCACCCGCTGTTATTCCTTTTACTTGAAGGCGATAAGTACCAGGAGAAATCCCTATTCCAACATAACTACTTGTAGACTGAATAATACTGTCTGCTAAGGTAGATGTACTTATCCATTTTGCTACATAACCTGGTGTTCCAGCACCACTAACAGAAATTGGCCAAGAAGTTCGGCAATCTGTTCCTATACAAAAACCTTCGTCAGATCTTATATATCCAACTGAATGAAGAGATTCTGCAGGGGTGGTAGTTCCAATTCCTACTCTAGTGCTTGTAGTCAAGGTCATTACAGGTATGGTGCTACTGACAATAAATTTAATTCCATAATGATTTGTTGTTCCAATTTTAATTTTTCTACCTGGGGCCCTAAAGAATAAATCTCCAGTCATTGTATCACCGGTTGCATTGACAAATCTATCATCACAAGCAGGACACCAAATTGTGCTTGAGGGATTTTCCCATACTTGACCTGTTGCGGTTTTGGTTAAAACAGCGCCAGGTGTTCCTTGATTCCCTTCAGAATCATACAAATGTCCAGTTATCCAACTTGAGCCTTGGACTACTAAAGTTGTAGAAGGAGTAGTGGTTCTAATACCTACATAACCAGTTGGTAAAATTGTAATTACATCTAATCCAGCACTTTTTATTTTCACCTTTTGGTCACCTTCAATATATCTATCTCCTCCTTTTAAAAATAAATTACCATAAAGATTAACATCTCCGGCTATTTGTAATTTTTTATTCGCAGTGCTAGTACCAATACCAATGTTACCATTTGACAAAATTGTAATTCTATCTTGATTGTTGGTTTTTATTATAAAATCATTATTATCTGAAGTGCCAATTCTTCTGGTGTCTCCTCTAAAAGAAAGATCTCCTTCCATAGTATCACTGGTAGTAGCGTTGATAAAACGAGCATCACAATCTGAACACGAAATTCCTCCACTTGGTAAGGTTACACAAGTAAGAGAAGTGCCAATAGCTTGAACAGCTTGACCTGCTCCACAACCTATTGGAAAAGCAGTTAATCTGCCCCAAGGAACGCTTCCTGATGTAAGTATTCCTGTCCAACTAACATCACCCTGAATACTTAAGTTACCTTGAACATTTAAATCATCATTTACCGTACAAAGTGGATGTGCGGTAGCTTTTTGAAAACTAAAGTTTTTGTAGATTACCAAAAAACAAATTATTAGAGAGAATAAAATGAAAATTAACCCCTCTAAAAAATAGTAATTTTTTTTCTTGGTTTTCATGTTTTTATTTTTTTATTTTAACATTCTTTAAATTTAAGGACAAGGACTGACAGTTCCAGTAGCACAATAACTACAAAGACATCCACAAGCTCCACCAATAGGAGGAGGTCCAGGTGGTGGAGAAGGCGGAGAGGGAGTGGGAGTTAGTCCTCCAAATATTATTATCAAAAGTAGACCTATTAGAACCCAAAGAATTATTCTTTTTCCTTTTCTTAATTTTTCTTCTCTTCCTGCTGAAAGTAAAATATAATATCCAGCGACAACAATCATTAAAACTGCCAAAAAGAGAGCAAACCAAGAGGCAATGGTTTTTAAATTATTAATCAAACCCTCTAAAGTAAGGTCTTTAATTTTTTCAAAAACTGGTTCAAAACTAATAGCTTGGAGAAAAAATATAAAATTCATAAAAAATTTTCATTGATTAATTTGACAACCTATTTTTATTACTCTAATTTCTTTTTCTCCACTAAATATGGGGACAGGTTGGCATTTTTCTGCCTCTTTAATCAAAAGATTAATGGTATCTATCTTTCCTTGTTCATAAGCTTTTTTTAATTGTTGGGTTTTAAAATCTTGCCAAATGTCATTGATAATGTAAACTACAGAAAAAATTGTCCACAGAGCTATTAAAAAATATCCTACTATTTTTAAGTTAACCTTCATAAAAATTATTCTTCTAATAATTTTATTTTCACTACTTCAAATTTTTTGGCAAATTTAATATCTTCTTTAGAAATTACAGAAATTTCATCTCCTACTTTAATTTCTTTTAGCTCAATTTCTTTTTCTTCAAAAGGTTCTGGCGGTGAAGGCCACTTTTCAATTGCTATTCCTTTTTTTTGTTTTTCAAAAAGCTCTTTTTCTTTAAGACGGTATTGTTTCATTTCTTTCTCGTATTTTTCTGGAGATTTTGGGACCACTTTTACAATTTTTGTTTCTTTAGTTAAAATTACCTCTCTTTGAGTAGGTGTATTTTCAAGAGGATGAATTTGAGGGACTTCAATTATTAAAGAATTTGTCTTTACTTTTATTACTTTTCCACCTAAAGCAAAAATTTCTTTTGGTGGCGGTAAAATCTTTTTAATTACTTTTTCTAATCTTTCAATCTCTTTTTTTGATTTTTCAATTTCAATTTCACATTCTTTTTTTTCTTTTTCTAATTTTGAAATTGTATTTTTAACAAAAAAATATTCTCCTAAAAAGCCAACAAATATTCCTAAAATCCCTCCTATTACTAAAATTAAAAATTTGTTTTTCATCTTTTACTTAAAATATATCTTTAATGGGTTTGTATGTCAACCGATAAAAAGGAAAAATTCCAAATTTTTTTATCATTTTTAAATGAAATTTGGTGGGGTAACCTTTGTGTTTTAAAAAGCCATATTGGGGGTATTTTTTATGATATCTTTCCATCATTCTATCTCTATTTACCTTGGCAACAATTGAGGCTAAAGTTATAGAGATTATTTTTTCATCTCCCTTGATAATTGATTTTTGTGAAAAAGAGATGGGTAATTTGAAATTTCCGTCAATTAACAAAAAAATTTTTTCTTTTTGAGAAAAATCTGCCAAAAGTTTTTTGACTACTCTTTTCATTGCCAGTTTTGTTGCTTCCAAGACATTGATTTTATCAATTGTCTTTGGAGAGACCCAAGACACTGCAAATTTAATTTTTTCTTTAATTATCTTTTCATAAATTTCCTCTCTTTTTTGAGCTGAAAGTTTTTTAGAATCTCTTAATGATGGAATTTTAATTTTTGAATTCAAAATTACCCCTCCAGCAAAAAGAGGACCTGCAATTGCTCCCCTTCCTGCTTCATCTAAACCAATGACAAATTTATATCCTTTTTTCCATAATTTTTTTTCTTCTCTTAAAGTGGGCTTCATATTTTCCCATTATATGATATAATTTAAAATCATGGAAGCTCCCCTCACCCAAAAAGATATTGAAAGAGAAATTATAGCAGCCGAAATGGAAAACAGAAGGGCAGATTTTAAGAATAAAATAATTGAAGAATTAAATCTTTCTGAAATGGAAATAAGAATTCCCCTTTCTTTTGAAAGATGCAAATTTTTAGGGCCCGTTTATTTTTCAAAAGCAATTTTTTTTGAAAATTTAGATTTTTCTTTTGCTATTTTTACAAGAATTTTTTATTTGGGAGAGGCAGTTTTTAGAAAAGATCTCATTTGTCCCCAAATTTTGGGCAGAGAGGGAATAAATTTAGTTTCAGCGAGAATTGAAGGAAATATAAATTTAAATGAAGCTAAAATTAAGGGATTTGTAGGATTAAATAGGGCAAAAATTTTAGGAAATGCTAATTTAAAAGGGATAACAATTCAGAATTTAAAAGAGTCAATTGGAACTATTGAGGGGACATTATATTGCAGAGGGGCTCAAATTAGAAATCTTGATTTGGAGGGGGCTATAATTGAGGGTGATTTGGATCTCCAAAAGGTGACCCTTTTTGGAAATCTTAATTTAAAAAATACAATAATTGAAGGAAGATTATTTTTAAGAGGAGGTCAAATAGCAGGTAAAATAAATGTAGAAGGCTTAAAATATAAAGAAAAAATAGAGTGAAATGAAAAAATTTGTCCATTTACATTGTCACTCTCATTATAGTCTCCTTGATGGCTTGCCTAAAATCAAGGAGATGTTAGATTGGGTTGAAAAATTAGAAATGCCAGCTGTCGCTTTGACTGACCATGGAAACCTTTATGGGGCGGTAGAATTTTATCAAACTGCTAAAGAAAAGGGGATAAAACCAATTATTGGTTGTGAAATGTATTTGGCTTATGAGAAAATGCACCAAAAAAGACCAAAAATTGATGATAAAAAATACCATCTTGTTCTTTTAGTGAAAAATGAAAAAGGATATAAAAATTTAGTTAAATTAATTACTAAAGCTCATTTAGAAGGATTTTACTACAAACCTAGAATTGATGAAGAAATTTTGGCTGAACATTCAGAAGGGTTAATTTGTCTTTCGGGTTGTCTCCAAGGAAAAATTCCTCAATTGATTTTGGCAAAAAAAATAAAAGAGGCAAAAGAAACCGCTTTAAAATATCAAGAAATTTTTGGAAAAGAAAATTTCTATTTAGAATTACAACATCATCCAAATTTGCCAGAACAAAAAAAAGTAAATTCAGCTTTAATAGAAATTTCAAAAAAATATCATATTCCTTTGGTGGCCACAAATGATTGTCATTATTTGAGACCAGAAGATGCAGAAATTCAAGATATTTTAATGCTAATTAACACAGGAGCCGACCCTAACTCTCCAGAGAGATTGACAATGAAGGCTGACGATTTTTCAATGAGACCTCCAGAGAAAATGATAGAAGATTTTAAAGATATTCCTTCTGCTATTGAAAATACTCTAAAAATAGCAGAGAGCTGTAATTTTGATTTTGAATTAGGAAAAATAAAATTACCAAAATTTGAAACTCCAAATGGCCAATCTCCTCAAGAATATTTAGAAAAACTTTGTTTTGAAGGAGCTAAAAAAAGATATGGAGAAAATATTCCTCCAAAAGTAATTGAGAGATTAAAATACGAATTGGAAATTATAAAACAAACTGGTTTTGCTTGTTATTTCTTAATTGTCCAAGATTTTGTTAATTGGGCAAAGAAAAATCAAATTGTTGTTGGACCTGGCAGAGGAAGTGTGGGAGGTTCTTTAGTAGCCTTTTTGTTGAATATTACAAATGTAGATCCTTTAAAATATAATCTTTTATTTGAAAGGTTTTTAAATCCAGAAAGAATTTCTTTGCCAGATATTGATTTGGATTTTACAGATAGAAGAAGAGATGAAGTTATAAATTATGTTGCTAAAAAATACGGAAGAGACAAAGTTGCTCAAATTATTACTTTTGGAACAATGGCAGCAAGAGCAGCAATTAGAGATGTGGGCAGGGCTTTGGGTTATTCTTATAGTTATTGTGATAAAATTGCTAAAATGGTCCCTCCAAATTTAAGTTTGGCTGAAACCTTGGCAACGGTTTCTGAGTTTAGAGAAATTTATCTTTCAGATCCAAAAGCAGAAAAGTTAATAGATTATGCTAAAAAATTAGAAGGTTGCGCAAGACATGCTTCTACTCATGCTTGTGGAGTTGTGATTTCGCCTTTTCCTCTCCAAGAATTTGTTCCTCTTCAATATCCAAGCCAAACCGATAAAACAATTGTTACTCAATATGAGATGCATTCCATTGAGAAATTAGGGCTTTTAAAAATGGATTTTTTGGGGCTGAAAAATTTGACAATTATTGAGGATACCTTAAATTTAGTTGAAAAATTGAAAGGGAAAAAAATTAACATTGAAAATCTTCCTCTTGATGATCAAAAAACATTTAATCTTTTTAAAAAAGGAGAGACTACTTGTGTCTTTCAATTAGAAAGTGAAGGAATGAAAAAATATTTAAAAGAACTCAATCCTTCTACTATAGAAGATATTATAGCCATGCTTTCTCTCTATCGCCCGGGTCCTATGGCTTTTATTCCAGATTACATAGCAAAAAAACACAAAAGAAAGAAAATAGAATATTTACATCCTAAACTAGAGCCAATTTTAAAAGACACTTATTCCATTCCTGTTTATCAAGAACAGATAATGCAAATTGCCCAAGAATTAGCAGGTTTCTCTTTAGCTGAGGCAGATGTTTTAAGGAAAGCTATTGGAAAGAAAATGAGAGATCTTTTGATGAAGCAAAAAGAAAAATTTATTTTAGGTTGTAAAAAAAATAATATTCCCGAAAAAACTGCCTTAGAAATTTGGCATTGGTTTGAACCTTTTGCCAGGTATTCTTTCAATAAAAGCCATGCTACAGCTTATGCCTTAATTTCTTATCAGACAGCTTATTTGAAAGCCCATTTTCCCTTAGAATTTATGACTTCTGTTTTGACTGCAGAACAACAAGATGTAGAAAGGATTGGATTTTTAATTTCAGAATGCAAAAGAATGGGAATTGAGGTGTTGCCCCCAGACATTAATGAAAGTTTAGAAAATTTCACCGCTCTACCCCCAAACAAGATTCGTTTTGGATTGTTGGGAATTAAAAATGTAGGTAAAAATGTGGTTAAAGCCATTGTAAAAGAAAGGAAGGCTGGAGGAAATTTTAAATCAATTTTTGATTTCGTTCAAAGAATAGATTGCAAGGATTTGAATAAAAAATCTCTGGAGGCTTTAATTAAAGCTGGGTGTTTTGATAAATTAGCAGAAAGAAATTTGCTTTTGAAAAATTTAGAAAGATTTTTAGAAATGGCAAGAGAAGTTCAAAGAACAAAATCTCAAGGTCAAATGGGTCTTTTTGAGGGCACTTCTCAAAACATCTCTTTTAAGTTAGAAAAGGCAAAGCCAGCAACAAGAGAAGAAAAATTAAAATGGGAAAAGGAATTGTTGGGTCTTTATGTAAGTAGTCATCCTTTAGATTCTTTTGAAAAGATATTTAAAAAAAGAGTTTTGCCTCTTTCTAAAATTTCAAAAGAGTTGGCTGGAAAAATTGTCAAAATAGGAGGGGTAATTTGTTCAATTAAAAAAATTACAACCAAAACTGGTAAACCAATGCTTTTTACAAAGGTTGAAGATAAAGAGACAAAAATCGAAGTCGTTGTTTTTCCTACGGTAATTGCTAGAAATCCTAAGGTATTTCAAGAAAATAAAATTGTAATTTTAGAAGGAAGAGTAGATGTTAAAGATGGAGTTCCAAAAATTATTTGTGAGAGGGCAGAAGAAATAATTGAAAGTTAATAAATAAATTTCATTGTGTTTTCTTTTTTTAATTTTTTAAAAACTAAAAATACCTTTGAAGGAAAGCTTCCAAAAGAAAAGACTTTATTGCTAAAAAGAAGACACTGGTTTGTAATATTTTTACCTTCTTTAATTTTTATTTTCTTTCTTTTGTTACCAATTTTTGGCTATTTTTTAATAAGAAATTTTAGCTGGTTTGAAAAAATTTCTTCTCTTTTTTGGTTTGGATTTTTTCTTTATTTTCTTTTCCTTTGGATTAGCCTTGGCTATGCCTTAATGCGTTATTTTTTAACCGTTATTATTGTCACCAACGAGAGAGTGATTAACATTGAAACTAAAGGTTTTTTCAAATATGAAAGAGCGGAGACACAATTAAAGAATATCCAAGATGTTGCCATAAAAATTTATGGAATATTTGGCACTATTTTAAATTTTGGAAATTTAGAAATCCAAACCGCAGGTAAAAAAGTGAAATTTATTTTTACCCAATTGCCAGACCCAGAAAAAATAAAAAAAATTATAATGACGCAAAAAATCGTCTCAAATGGTTGAAATCTAATTTTTAAAAGATATAATGAAAGTGATGAGAAAAAAATCTCAAAAAAATGAAAAAATAAATTTAACAGAAGCGATAGAAGAGATCAAACAAAAATTTGGAGATGGGGCGATAATGAAATTAAAAGAGACGAAAGCGGCAAAAGTAGATGTTATTTCTACAGGTGCTGTCTCTATAGATTTGGCTTTAGGAGTTGGAGGAATGCCAAGAGGAAGAGTAATTGAGATTTATGGACCAGAGAGTTCAGGAAAAACAACTTTGGCTTTACATGTAATTGCTGAAGCTCAAAGAAAAAATGGAGTTGGAGCTTTCATTGATGCTGAACATGCTTTAGATCCTGAATATGCAAAAAAAATTGGTGTAAATATAGAAGAACTTTTAATTTCTCAACCAGATTCTGGAGAACAAGCCCTTCAAATTGCAGAAACATTAGTTCGTTCTGGACAAGTAGATGTTATCGTTGTTGATTCTGTAGCTGCTTTGGTTCCTAAAGCTGAGATTTCAGGAGAAGTTGGAGATTTTCAAATTGGTCTTCAAGCAAGGATGATGTCTCAGGTTTTAAGAAAACTTTCTGGGATTATTTCTAAAACCAAAACAGTAATGATATTTTTAAATCAAACAAGAATGAAAATTGGACAAATGTTTGGAAATCCAGAGACCACTCCTGGAGGTTTGGCTTTAAAATTTTATGCTTCAATAAGGATTGAACTCAAAAGAATTGCTCAAATAAAAAGAGGAGACGAAATTGTCGGAAGTAGAATAAGACTTAAAGTAGTGAAAAATAAAGTTGCTCCTCCTTTTAAAACTGCTGAATTTGATATTTATTATAATGAAGGCATCTCAAAATATGCTGATTTAATCCACACTGGGATAAAATTAGGAATAATAAAAAAGTCAGGTTCTTGGTTAGAATTTGAAAACAAAAAATTAGGCCAAGGAATAGAGGGAGGAAAAAAATTTTTAAGAGAACATCCAGAAGTAGCTCAAAAAATTAGAGAAATTTTACTTTCCAGTAAAAGAGAGTAAACCTAAAAACCTGGCTCTTTTTATTGCCTTTGCCAATTTTCTTTGATGATAAGCACAAAGACCAGTTTTTCTTTTTGGTTTTATTTTACCTAAAGAAGAAATGAATCTTTTAAGAAGATCTGTTTGTTTGAAATCAATTTCTAAAATATTTCTTTGGCAAAAATAACAATTTTTCATAATTAAAAAGGAAGATCTTCAAGATTAATTTCTTCTTCCTCTTTTTCTTCTTCAATAATGGGAATTTCTTCTTTCGTTGTCTCTTTTTGTGAAGAAGTTTCTTTAGAAAGAGACTTTGGAGCCAATTGAATTCTTTCTGCAATTACTTCAGTTCTGGACCTTTTATTTCCTTGATTGTCTTGCCAGGTTCTTGTTTTAATTCTTCCTTCAATCAAAACCAAAGCCCCCTTTTTAAGATATTGAAAAGAAATTTCAGCCAATCTGCCAAATAAAACAATATTGTGAAATTCTGTTTCTTGCTGTTTTTTCCCTTCCTTATTTATAAAATATCTATCAGTAGCCAAACCAAAAAGACACACTTTTTGGCCCGAAGGTAAATTTCTCATTTCTGGATCTCTTGTTAATCTTCCTAATAAAAATATTTTGTTTAAATTCATAAAATTTTATTCTCCTATTATTTCTTTTAATTTTTCTTCTAATTTTTCTAACTCTACTTTCTTTGGTTTCTTTGGTTTTTTTACCACTTCTTTTTGTACTTTTTCAGCTTTCTTTAATTTCTTTTTCAAAAGTAAATACCTCAAAATTGGGACTTCTCTTTTTAATTTTTTTTCAAAATCTTTAATTTCTTGAGGTTTTATTTGAAAATTAGCTACTCCTAAAAAAGCGGTTTCTTCTTTTTTTATCGGATAAGCTAATTTTATTTTTTTGGGTATTTTGCTATTAATTAAAATCCCTTTTTCTTGGATTAAAAACAAAAGCTTTTCTTGAGTTTTTCTCATATTTTCTTCATCAAAACTGCCTGGGATTAAATATGTTAGCTCGTATAAATTCATCATATTTTAAACTCTAAAACATCACCATCTTTTACAATATAATCTTTGCCGACAATTTTTATTTTTCCTTCCTTTTTGGATAGACTCCAAGATTTAATTTTTATTAAATCTTCCCAATTTATTACTTCAGCTTTAATAAATTTTTTTACAAAATCAGAATGAACTAAAGAGGCAGCTTCTATAGCAGTTTTTCCTTTTTTTAAAGTCCAAGCTTTAGCCTCTTTTCCTTTGGCTACTGTATAAAAAGTGATTAAATCTAAAATATTATAACAAGCAAGAATTATTTGGTCAAGCTGAGGTTTTATAGAAAGCTCTTTTAGTTCTTTTTTTGAAAACTGACAAATTTCTTCTTGTTCTTTTATATCACACCTTATATGAGGGAAATTTAAATTGAAATTTCTTTGAGGAGAATTTACATTTAAAAGATACAAAATTGGCTTTTGGGTTAAAAACTGATATTCTTTAATTTCCATTTTTTCTTTCTCTGTTAAATTCATTTCTGAAATGAATTTTTCTTTCAAAAGAAAGTTTTTGATTTTTTCTAAAAGAGAAAGTTTTTTGTCTCTTTTCTTTTTCAGTTTTAAAATTATATTTTCTATGCTTTCTAAATCCTTCATTATTAGTTCTAACCTTAAAAGTTCCATTTCTTTTTGAGGATTTAACTCTCCCAAGACATTTTCTACTCCTTCTTTTTCAAAACCCCTCAAAACCATCAAAATAGCAGAGCAATTTTTAATCTCAGCCAAAAACTGATTTCCCAAACCCTCTCCTTTGTGAGCTCCTTTTACCAAACCCGCAATATCTTTAAATTCAATTTTTGTAAAGGTCTTTTTTTCTATTTCCAAAGCATTAGCTAATTTTTCTAATCTTTCATCAAAGACTTCAACTATTCCTATGTTTGGATTAATAGTGGTAAAAGGATAATTTCCAATTTCAACCGATTTTTTAGTTAAAGCCTTAAATAAAGTAGATTTGCCAACATTTGGAAAGCCTACAATTCCTATTGAAAAACTCATAAATCCGCTCTATTGAATGTATAACATTTTTTCTTCAAAATCAAATTTATATTGTTTACCCTAGACAAACAATGTTCTACTTTTATGGAAAGTTAGTTAAGTTGAGTTTTCATTTCTCTCTAAGGTATAATCTCAAAAAAGAAAGAGATTATCATCAATCTTAAAATTTCTCTCTTTCAAAGTAGAGAGATTTTTCAAACGATATGATAAAGATTTTATGAGATTTAAAGAGAGCTTTTCTTTTTTAAAAAGAGAAAAACAAATTGAAAACGAAAAATTTGAAGAATTAGCCTCAGAAAAGGAAATAGAAAAGTTTTATCAAAGGATTCTTAATCAAGCAGAGAGAACAGCTAAAAGATATAAAATAGAGGATGATTTTAATGAGAAAGGAGAGTTAATAACAAATAGAGCAGAGAAAGTTTTAAAGAGAATTGGTTTTGATTACGAAAGAATTAAAAGTCTTCAGATGAAAAGAAAAGAGTTAATGTTGGTTGAAAGAGTGGCTTTTTATAAAATGGAAAATTTGCCAGCAGAGAAAAAAGAAATTAAAGAGTTCAAACAAAAGATAAGAGAAATGACAAAAAAGAAAGCAGAGATGTTAAATGCAAATAGAAGTCAAATTTTGTCTAAAATCGGCTGGAAAGCAATTACAAGATTTTTAGAAAGAAAACCTACTCTAGAGGAGTTACTATTTTTGGAAAAAGAGATAGAAAGAAAAATAAACAATTTGAGGTTAGAAAATGGAAAATTAATTTTTAAAACACCATCCTTAAGGGGTATAGAGAGTATCGCTCAATCAGAAAGATTACAAAAATTTTTCAGCTTGGGAGGAACCCTTCTTTTAATGATGCTTCCTTTTGTTGTTAAATTACCAAAAGAAATAAAAGAGAAAGTGGCAGTTGGAGGTGTGTGGGAAAAATTGAAAAAAGATGAGATAATAAAATTGGCAGTGTTAACAAAAAATTACGGCTTTGACTTTGACAACCCCTTTTTTAAAAGAGCAATGGAATTTTTTATAAAAGATGAAGCTAATCTTAATAATCCTGAGTTAATGTTTTATTTAGAAAAATACACAATTAAAGAAAAAGAAGACTTTAAAAACAGTTTACTAAAAATAGCTCAAAAAGAAAATGTAGCTTATAAAAAAATGGTAGAAGGACCAGAAGATCCGAGAGAATATATTACTCCTTACTCTAAAGAAATCACAGATTTAATAAAATCAACAGAAAAAGAGTTAGAAAAAGAAAACATAAAAGTAAATAAAATTGAGATTTTAAAAAGAATATTTGAAAAGACGATTGATGACTTTGAACTTTTATCATCAGATGAATATATAGAAATTACTTATCCTAAAAAATATAATAAATACCATCCCCAGGGATATCCTACAATAAAAACTACTTTAGGTTTAAAAAACGACAAGAAATTAACTGAAAAAATATCTGGAGTAGAAATTTGGAGAAAGCCTGATTTTTTTCTTAAAGAGAAAAGAGGTACCCCAAGAGATTTTTGTCTCTTTTTATGTTCTGTGGCTGAGAATTTGGGATTGAAATGTAAAATTAAATTTGGAAAGATTCCTCCTTCTCATCCCAGTGTAGTTCCAGAATCTCATGTTTTTTGCACTATTTCTTTAAATGGTAAAGAATATGTAATAGACCCCGCCTTATCCAAAAATACATCCAAAAAGGAAGAGTTTTTTCTTTTATCTCCAGAAAAGATTCAAAAAAACAAAGAATATAAAGAAATTTATGAAAAAGTTGAAAAGGTGTTATCAAAAGATACTCCTTTAAAGAAAGAAGATTTTAGAAAATTTTATTCTTCAAAAAACGGAGAATGGGCAGAAATTTTAACCAAAGACTATGTAACCCCTCAAAAATTATGGGAGGTAATCTATCCAATATGGTTTTATAACCAAGAGGTTCTTGAGAAAGAATTATCGCCAGAAGAAAAAAGAGAGTTATTTTTAATGGGAAAGAGGCTAACATATCTCCAATTAATTTTGGAAAAGGCTAAAAACATTCAAGAGTTTTCTCGGTTTATAAAATTAACAAGAGAATTAGAATACGCTCCTTTAAGAAAAGAAAGAACGTTTAAGAAAAAGTAAATAATTTTTAAAGTCTTAAAGCAATTAGTAATTTTTCTGAATCGAGAAATTGAAAACCAAATAAAGAATTTAATAGAATGAGGTATAAATGACTTTATTTTTGTTTTTTAAAAATGAGAGTTGAAAAAATAGAGTTTAAAAAACAACCTGAGAGAGCCTTATCAAGACATTCTTTACAAATCCTTCTCTTTTGGATAAAGAAAGAAGAAAATTCATTCAAGAAAGAATTGTTAAAGGAATGGAGGGAAAAAAGGAACCTTCTTCAAGAGTAGTAGAAAAAACAAGAGGAAAAGATATAACCTTGCCCAAGGTTAAATCTCCGGTAAAGGTGAAATTTATTAGATATTGATTTTGATCTCTTTGCGGAATTTCGGAAATAATAAATTTTGTTGCTTTAAATTGATTTGTGTGATAAAATCTTATTGAATTTTAAAATGAAAAAAGAAAAAGAATTTGTTATCTCTTTAGGTGGTTCGATTGCTTTTCCGGAAGAAATTAACATAAATTTTCTGAAAGATTTTTATTTTTTTATAAAAAAACAAATAAAAACTGGAAAAAAATTTGTCATTGTTGCTGGTGGTGGTGGTATCACGAGAAAATACCAAAAAGCAGCAAGTCAAATTACAAAAGTTAGTAATGAAGATAAAGACTGGTTGGGTATTCATGCTACAAGATTAAATGCTCATTTGTTAAGAACTATTTTTAAAAGAGAAGCTCATCCTGTTGTATTTGATAAGAGATTTAAAATCAGAGAATTTGGAAAATATTCTATAATTGTTGCTTCTGGTTGGAGACCTGGATTTTCAACAGATTTTGTTGCTATTCAAATTGCGGTAGATTTTAAAATCAAAAAAGTAATTAATTTAAGTAAAATAGATTATGTTTATAGTGAAGATTTAGAAGAAAACCCAAAAGCAAAACCAATCAAAGAAATTTGTTGGAAAGATTATTTAAAAATCATTCCTAAAAAATGGACTCCTGGCTTGCATGTACCGATAGATCCAGTAGGAGCAAGATTGGCAAAAAGAGAAAAAATAGCAGTTATTGTTGCTTTTGGTGGAAATTTGGAAAATTTAAAAAGGATTTTAGAAGAAAAAGAATTTGAGGGGACAATTTTAAAATGAAATTTGTAGCTGATTTTCATTTGCATTCTAAGTATTCAAGAGCTACCTCAAGTCAAATGGACTTGGAAAATTTGGACAAATGGGCAAGGATAAAAGGAATAAAGGTTTTAGGAACCGGAGATTTTACCCATCCAGAGTGGTTTGCTAATTTAAAAGAAAAATTAAAAGAGACAGAAAAAGGACTTTTTGAATTAAAAAATACCCCTTATCATACAAAATTTTTACTCACCTGCGAAGTAAGCTGTATTTTTTCAAAAAATGGGAAATTAAGGAAAGTCCATATTTTGATTTTTGCTCCATCTTTTGAAAAAGTAGAGAGAATTAATGTTTATTTAGGATGGATCGGCAACCTCAAATCAGACGGAAGACCAACCTTAGGATTAGATGCTAAAGAGTTGGCAAAAATTGTTTTAGATATTTGTCCTGACTGTCTTTTAGTGCCTGCCCATTTGATGACTCCTTGGTTTTCTCTTTTTGGTTCCCGCTCTGGTTTTGATTCATTAGAGGAATGTTTTGAAGAATACTCAAAATATATTTTTGCTGGAGAGACCGGGCTTTCAGCAGATCCTTCAATGCTTTGGCGTATGCCTGATGGGAGAAGATTAACCTTGATCTCAAATAGCGATAGTCACTCCCCTTCTAAAATAGGAAGAGAGGCAAATGTTTTTGATACTGAATTGAATTATTTTGCAATTTTAGAGGCAATAAAGTCAAAAGATCCAAAAAAATTTTTGTATACAATTGAATTTTATCCCCAGGAAGGAAAATATCATTATGATGGCCACAGGAATTGTGAAATAAAATTACATCCTAAAGAGACAAAAAAATATAATGGAATTTGTCCGGTTTGTAAAAGACCTTTAACTATTGGAGTGTTAAATAGAGTAGAACAATTAGCAGATAAACCAGAAGGTTTTAAACCAGAAAATGCCATCCCATTTAAAAGTTTGGTACCTTTGGAAGAGATAATAAGTGAGGTTTTAAATAAAAATTCAGAGAGTTTGGAGGTGAAAAGAGAGTATCAAAATTTAATTAAAGAATTTGACAACGAACTCAAGGTTTTGTTAGAAGCCAAAAGAGAAGATTTAGAAAATAAAACCCTACCAGAGATTGCTGAGGGAATAATTAGGGCAAGAGAAGGAAAAGTAATTTTAGAACCAGGTTATGACGGAGTATATGGGAGAGTGAGAATTTTTTCTGAAAAAAATAAAAAATCTTTATTAAGACAAGGCTCTCTTTTTTGAAATTATGACAATTGGAATTCCAAAAAGCTTAGTGTATTTTAAAAGGCCAATTTTTTGGGAGACTTTTTTTGAAAATTTGGGTTTTAAAGTAATTTTGTCACCCAAAACAAACAAAGAAATAGTTAAAATAGGTGTGGCAAATTCTGATTCCGAAAATTGTTTTTCTTTTAAGGTTTATTTTGGTCATTTGATTTATTTGGATAAAAAATGCGATTTAATTTTTGTGCCAAGATTAATAACGAATGAGGAAAAATTAGAATATTGTCCTAAATTTTTTGGTTTGCCCGATTTGGCAAAAATTTTAGTAAAAACTCCTTTGTTAACCCTAACTTTAGATGAAAGAAAAGAGAGTTTTGAAAAATCGGTTTTTAAATTGGGGAAAAAATTAAAAAAGAAAAAAAGAGAAATTGAAAAAGCTTTTGAAAAAGCTCTTTTTAAAGAAAAGATTTTAAAAGAAACAAAAAAGAAACAATTTTTTGAAAAAATTTCTTCTCAAAAACCAAAAATTGTCTTGATTTCCCATCCTTATAATTTTTATGATGATTATGTAAATTTAAATATAAAAAAGAGATTAGAAAAAATGGAGGTTGTGCCAATTTTTATAGAAGAAGTTTTTAAAGAGCGTCCTTCAAACTCTTCTTTTCCCATAAAATTACATTGGGAATTTGCCAAAGAAATTATCCAAAAAATTGAAATTTTATTTCAATACCAGATTTCGGGGGTAATTCAAATTTCTGCTTTTGCTTGTGGGTGCGATGCTTTTTTAAAAGAAATAGTAGAAAGAAAAATTAAAGAAAAGAAAATTCCTTTTTTGTATCTAATTTTTGATGAACATACTGGAGAAGCAGGTTTTCAAACAAGGTTGGAAGCTTTTTTGGATACCTTACAATAAAAATGTTTAAAAAGATTACTTTAAAAAATGGTTTAAGATTGATCTTGGTGCCAGACAAAAACAGCCAAACTGTTACTGTTTTAATTTTGGTAGCCACAGGTTCAAAATACGAAAATAAACAATTAAATGGAATTTCTCATTTTTTAGAACACATGTTTTTTAAGGGAACAAAAAAAAGAAAAACCCCAAAAGAAATTGCAGAAACCTTAGATAAAGTAGGAGGAAGTTATAATGCTTTTACTAGTGAAGAATATACGGGTTATTTTGCTAAAGTAGAAAAGTCTCATTTAGATTTGGCTTTAGATTGGGTTTCTGATATTTTTTTAAATTCTACCTTGCCAAGAGAAGAAATGGAAAAAGAAAGAGGAGTGATTATTGAAGAGATTAATATGCATTATGATA
The DNA here is from genome assembly GCA_964552375.1 of uncultured Candidatus Saccharibacteria bacterium. Classification (GTDB taxonomy): domain Bacteria; phylum Patescibacteriota; class Minisyncoccia; order Minisyncoccales; family CAZJYT01; genus CAZJYT01. The sequence goes on along the minus strand of CAZKFX010000005.1, from coordinate 36,572 downwards.
ACCCAATGAGTTATTTACAAATTTTGTGGCCAAAATTGCTTTATGGAGACCAAAGTGCAGGTTGGCCAATTACTGGAGAAAAAGAAACAGTAATGAGAATAAAAAGAGAAGACCTGATAAGTTATAGGGATTCTCAATATGTAGCCTCAAATACTTTAATTTGTTTGGCTGGAAATTTTTCTGAAAAGAAAGCTCTTTTGAGAATAAAAAAATATTTTTCAAAGATAAAAGTAGGAAAACCCAAAGGGAAACCAAAGGTTATTGAAAGCCAAAAAAAGCCAAATTTACTTTTACATTATAGAAAAACCGACCAAATTCATCTTGCTTTAGGTGTTAGGGCTTTTAGTCTTTTTCATCCTCAAAAATATAGCTTACAGCTTTTGGCTTCAATTTTAGGAGGAATGATGAGTTCAAGGCTGTTTATAGAAATAAGAGAAAAATTGGGTATCGCCTATTATGTAGATACTGTTTGTGAAACAAATCCAGATACTGGTTTTTTGGTTACTTTTGCGGGAGTGGAAAAAGAAAGTTTGAAAAAAGCAATTTCTGTAATTTTAAGAGAATACAGAAAAATTAAAGAAAAAGGAATATCAAAAGAAGAATTAAAAAAAGCCAAGGAAAATGCCAAGGGAAAATTAGCTCTCAGTTTGGAAACTTCTGACGCCAAAGCCTCATTTTATGGATTTCAAGAAATTTTAAAGAGAGAAATTTTAACACCAAAACAAATATCTGCTAAAATTGAAAAAATAAAAGAAAAAGATATTGCTTTTGTAGCTAAAGAGATTTTTAAACCCCAAAAATTGAATTTAGCCCTAATTGGACCCTTTAAAGAAAAAGAAAGCCTTTTTAAATTACTAAAAATATGAACAAAGAAAAAATCTTGGATATTTCTTGGGGGACATTTTTTAAATTAGGAATTACCATTTTGTTATTTTATATTATTTATTTGATCAAAGATCTTATTTTATGGTTTATTTTTGCTTTAATTATTTCTCTTTTATTTGCTCCCGGAGTAGAATTTTTAGAAAAAATAAAAATCCCTCGCTTTTTAGCTACTTTTATTGTTTTTGGATTAATTTTTAGTCTTTTGGGATGCTTTCTTTATTTTTTCACTTTTCAATTAGTAAAAGAAATTTCTCAATTTGCAAAATTTTTTCCCGAATACTTTGAAAAGCTTTCTCCTCCTTTAAAACAATTAGGATTTGAATTTTTTGAAGATTTCCAAAGTTTCACTAAAGAATTTCAAAAATGGTTTTTAAAAGCTTCCCAGGGAATTCTTTCTGCTATTACTACTCTTTTTGGAGGCATTTTAGCTACTATTGCCATTTTATCTCTTTCTTTTTTCCTTGTTTTAGAAAGAGAAGGAATTGAAAAAGCAATTTTGCTTTTGGCTCCTAAAGATCAAGAAAAAGAAGTTTTGAATATTTGGAAAATCTCTCAAAAAAAAGTTGCTGGTTGGTTTGCAAGTAGAATTTTAGCTTGTATTTTTGTTGCCCTTTTTTCTTTTTTGAGTTTGGTGGTTTTAAAAATAAGATATCCCTTTTTGTTAGCTTTATTTGCTGGACTGACCAATATTGTTCCTGTTGTAGGACCAATAATAGCAGGAACTATTATGGCAATTTTGGCTCTTTTAGATAGTCCTTTAAAATCGCTTTTAATTTTAATTGCTTTTTTTCTTGTACAACAAATTGAAAATCAGATATTTACCCCTTTTTTAGCAAAAAAATTTATGGATTTGTCTCCAGCCTTGGTTTTAATGGCTTTATTAATCGGAGGAAAATTATCGGGAATTTTGGGAGCAATTTTAGCTATCCCTTTAACTGGAATTTTGATTGAGTTTGCTACAGATTATTTAAAAAAAAGAAAAAACCAAAATTTAAATGGCTAAACTTTATATTGTTGCTACCCCTATTGGAAATTTACAAGATATTACTTTAAGAGCTTTGAATGTTTTAAAAAAAGTAGATTTAATATTGTGTGAAGATACCAGACAAAGTAAAAAATTATTAGATCATTACCAAATAAAAAAACCTCTTTTGAGTTATCATCAGCATTCAAAAATAAAAAGAATTAATCAAATTATTGAATTTTTAAAAAAAGGAAAAAATTTAGCTTTGATTTCAGACGCTGGAACTCCGGGAATTTCTGACCCTGGAAATGAATTAATAAAAAAAGTTTTAGAAAGGGTTTCAGAAAATGTAGAAATTGTCCCCATTCCAGGACCTTCAGCTTTAATAACTTGTGCTTCAATTTCTGGTTTTCCAATGGATAGATTTTTGTTTTTGGGTTTTCCACCTAAAAAAAAGAAAAGAAAGAAATTTTTTCAAAATTTAATAAATTGTCAATATCCGGTAATTTTTTATGAATCACCTTACAGGATAAAAAAGACATTAAAAGAAATCTTTTTTCTTTTAAAAGGAAAACCCAAAAAAGTAGTTGTCTGCAAAGAATTAACCAAAAAATTTGAAAAAATTTTTCGGGGAGATATTGAAAAAGTAATAAAAGAAATTGAAAAAGAGAAATTAAAAGGAGAATTTGTTATTATTTTAAATAATAAATAAAAATTTTTATGAAAGAGAGATTTTATTTAACTACCGCTTTACCTTATGTTAATTCTACTCCCCATTTAGGGTTTGCTTTAGAAATTGTTCAGGCTGATGTTATTGCCAGATATCAAAGGCTTTTAGGAAAAAAGGTTTTCTTTTTAACAGGAACAGATGAAAATTCTTTAAAAAATGTCAAAGCAGCAAAAAAAGAAGGAATTTCAACTAAAGAATTGGTAGACAAGAATGCAAAAAAATTTTATGCTTTAAAAAAAGCTCTTAATTTATCTTTTGATGATTTTATCAGAACCACTGAAAAAAGACACATTAAAGGAGCTCAAAAACTTTGGTTAGCTTGTCAAAAAGATATTTATAAAAAAACCTACCAAGGGCTTTATTGTGTAGATTGTGAAGAATTTTATAAAAAAGAAGAATTAATAGAAGGTTTGTGTCCTGAACACAAAAAAAAACCTCAATTAATAAAAGAGCAAAATTATTTTTTTTCTCTTTCAAAATATCAAAAAAAATTAAAAGAAATTATTGAAAAAGACAAAATAGAGATAATTCCTCAAAAAAGAAAAAATGAGGTCTTAAAGATTATTGAAAGAGGCCTTGAAGACATTTGTGTCTCTCGTTCTAGTAAAAGAGCCCATGGTTGGGGAATTGATGTTCCTAATGATCCTTCTCAAAAAATTTGGGTTTGGTTGGATGCTCTGGGAAATTATATTACCGCTTTGGGATATGAAAAAAATGGGAAAAAATTTCAGGAATTTTGGCTAAAAAACAAAAATAAACTCCATATTATCGGAAAGGGAATTTTAAGATTTCATGCCATTTATTGGCCAGCCTTTTTACTCTCTGCTAATTTACCTTTGCCCAATAAAATTTTTGTCCACGGTTATATTACAGTGGGAGGTCAAAAAATGTCAAAAAGTCTTGGAAATGTAATAGATCCTTTTCCAATAGTAAAAAAATACGGAAGTGATGCCTTAAGATATTTTCTCTTGAGGGAAATTCCTCCAACAGAAGATGGTGATTTTACTTTCAAGAAATTTGAAAAAAGATATGAGGGAGATTTAATGAAAGGATTAGGAAATTTAGTAGCCAGAACGTTGGCTTTAGTAGAAAAATCAAAAATTTCATTTGCAAAAATTCAACCTTCAGACTCAGGGTTTGAGGAAAAAGTGAAAGAAACTTGGCAAAAATGGGAAAAAAGTTTAAATGATTTTAAATTTAATGAAGCTTTAATTTCAATTTGGCAATTGATTTCTTTTTGTGACAGATATATTGAAAAAGAAAAACCCTGGAAGCTTTTTTGTAAAAAAGAAAGTTCTAATTTAAAAAAAATTCTTTCTAATTTGTTATTTGCCTTAAAAAATATCGCTAAGCTTTTAAACCCCCTTTTACCTGATACTTCTCAAAAGATTTTAAATCAAATTAAAAAAGGTAAAAAAGAAATTTTATTCCCAAAGATAAATGCTAATTGATACTCATTCTCATTTAAATTTTTCTGCTTTTAAAGAAGATTGGAAAAAAATTATACAAAAATGTCTAAAAGAAGACATTTGGATTATAAATGTTGGCACCAAATATGAGACTTCAAAAAGAGCTGTTGAGATTGCTAAAGAGTTTGAAAAGGGGGTTTATTGTGCTGTAGGTTTACATCCCATTCATTTAGAAACAGGTTTGGTAAAGATAAAAGATGATATCCAAGAAATTGAATTTAAGAGAAAAGAGGAAGATTTTGATTATCAAAAATATAAAAAATTAGCCCAAAATGAAAAGGTAGTAGCCATAGGAGAGATAGGGCTTGATTATTATTATCGTCCCAAAACCAAAAAGAAATTAAAAGAGTTTAAAGAAAAGCAAAAAGAAGTTTTGTTAAAACAAATAGAATTAGCAAAAGAATTGAATTTACCAATAATTTTTCATTGCAGGTTTTCTCACCCAGATTTAATTGATATTTTAAAAAAAGTTAAAGTCAAAAAGGGAGTTATCCATTGTTTTACTGGAACCTTAAAAGAGGCAAAAGAATATCTTAAAATGGGACTTTTTTTAGGATTTAATGGAATAATTTTTAAAAGAGATCTAAAAGAGGTGATAGAAAAAACTCCTTTAGATAAAATTTTAATTGAGACAGATTGTCCTTATTTAACACCTCCTCAAATTGAAGGTAAAAATACTCCCTTTGGGGTAAAATATGTAGCCCAAAAAATAGCTCAAATAAAAGGAATTTCTTTTGAGGAGGTAGCCGAAATTACCACCAAAAACGCAAGAGAACTTTTCAATTTATAAAATTATTAAAATTTACATTTTTCTTTTAATTTTTTGGCAAAGTTTTTAAGCTCAAAAAGTAAATTTTTTTTGTTTTTTAAGTTTTTTTCAATTATTTTTACAAAAGCACTTCCCAAAATTACTCCATCAGCACCAGCTTTTAATATTTCTTTCACATGTTCTGGTTTTGAAATCCCAAAACCAACACAAAGAGGAATTTGCAGAGAAAGACTTTTAACTCTATTAATTAAAGGCTTTACATATTTGGAAAGTTTTTCTCTTTCTCCAGTGGTTCCTAACAAAGAAACCAAATATAAAAATCCTCTTGCTGATTTTGAAATTTTTTTTATCCTTTCTTTTGGTGTTGTTGGAGCAATTAAAAAAATTAAATCTACATCAAACAAATTACAAAATTTCAAAAGGGGTTTTGCTTCTTCTATAGGTAAATCGGGAACAATTAAACCTAAAATTTCAGATTTTTGACAGTCTTTTACAAATTTTTTAATTCCTCTTTGCAAAATCAAATTGTAATAAGTCAAACATACCTTGGGAATTCCTTTAATTTCTTTAACAATTTCAAAATAAATATTTGGATTCATTCCAGAATTTAAAGCTCTCAAACTTGCTTTTTGAATAGTGGGTCCATCGGCTAAAGGATCAGAAAAAGGCAATCCCAACTCAATAATATCTACCCCTCCTTCAATTAAAGATTTAGCAATGAAAATTGTATCTTTCGGAGTAGGATCTCCTACGGTAATAAAACCAATCAAAGCCTTTTCTTTTTTTTCTTTCAATTTTTCAAATTTTTCTGAAATTTTCATAATTTTACTCCCAATTTTTGAGCAACAACAAAAATATCTTTGTCTCCTCTTCCAGAAAGATTAACAATTATTATGTCTTTTTTTGATAATTTTTTAGCAACACGAATAGCTTCATATAAAGCATGGGCGCTTTCCAAAGCAGGAATTATTCCTTCTGTTTGACTTAAAACCTTAAAAGCAAAAATAGCTTTTTTATCAGTAGCAAAGGTAATTTTTACTCTTTTTTGCGAAACCAAATAACTCAACTCAGGCCCCACCCCAGGATAATCCAAACCAGCAGCAATAGAATAAGAAGTCTTTATTTGTCCAAATTTGTCTTGGAGTATTTTTGAATACATTCCATGTAAAACTCCTTCTTTTCCAGCATATAAAGAAGCTCCATGCTTTTGGGTTTTAATTCCTTTTCCCCCCGCTTCAACTCCAACCAATTTTACATTTTCATTTAAAAAGTCGTAAAAAATTCCCATAGCATTACTTCCCCCCCCAACACAAGCAAAAATGATTTTTGGTAGCTTTCCTTCTTTTTCTAATATTTGTCTTTTTGTTTCTTTACCAATTATTCTTTGAAATTCTCTAACGATTAAAGGATAAGGATGAGGTCCAACAACACTGCCAATTAAATAATAAGTAGTTTTTACATTAGTAATCCAATCTCTTAAAGCTTCATTAATAGCATCTTTTAAGGTTTTAGAACCCGAACTTACAGGTAAGACTTTAGCTCCCAAAAGCTCCATTCTAAAGACATTTAATTTTTGTCTTTCAACGTCCTCTTTTCCCATATAAATTTCACATTCTAATCCCACTACCCTTGAAGCCATAGCGGTTGCTACTCCGTGTTGCCCGGCTCCAGTTTCAGCAATTATTCTTTTTTTGCCCATTTTTTTTGCCAAAAGAGCTTGGCCCAAAGTATTGTTTAATTTGTGAGCCCCTCCATGGACTAAATCTTCTCTTTTTAAATAAATTTTTGCTCCTCCGATTTTTTCAGTTAAATTTTTGGCAAAATATAAAGGAGTAGGCCTGCCAGCAAATTCTTTAAGGTAATAGTTCAGTTTTTCTCTAAAATTTTTATCATTTTTAAATTTTAAAAAAGCCCTCTCTAACTCTTCTAAAGCTGGCATTAAAACCTCTGGGGCAAATTTTCCACCAAAGATTCCAAATTTTCCTTTTTTATCTGGCAAAGACATATTCTTTAATTTTTTTTGATAAGTTTTTAGCTCTTGAAAGAGAGGTGCCAATTAAAGCCCCTCTTGCCCCTGCTTTTAAAAGCTTTAATAAATCTTCCTTTTTCTTAATTCCGCTTTCTGTAATCACAATTTTATCTTTTGGAATTTTGGAAATCAATTTTAGAGAATTAGAAATATCTGTTTTTAAAGTTTTTAAATTGCGATTGTTAATTCCAATGAGTTTAGCTTCTGTCTCTAGGGCAAATTTAAGATCTCTTTCAGAATGAACCTCTAATAAAACTTCTAAACCCAATTTATGAGCTAATTTTACCATTTTTTTTGTTTTTTCCAAAAGTAAAGAAGAAATTAACAATATAGCATCTGCTCCCAAAAATTTACTTTGTTCTACCTGAAACTCAGTGACAATAAAATCTTTTCTCAAAATAGGAAGTTTTACTGTCTTTTTAACCTCTATTAGGTCATCGAAAGTACCTTCAAAATGTTTGTCTGTTAAAACAGAAATGGCACAAATTCCTCCTCTTTCAAATTCTAAAGCTGTCTTTTTAAGGTCAATATTTTTTCTTTTCTTTTGGGTGGGGCTAAATTTTTTTATCTCCCCAATTATAGGCACTCTTTTTTCTCTCTCAGCCTTTTTAATGCTAGAGAGCAAACTTCTTTTTTCTCTTAAAATTTCAGCTTCTTTGATTTTTTCCTTTACAATTTTTTGAAGAGAAAACTCCATTAACTTTGGCAAAATTTCTTAAATTCTTCAAACTTTCTTAAAGCTATCTTTTCATCTAAGACCTTTTGAGCTATTTTAAATGCCATTTTTAAATTCTTTGCTTTCCCACCTACTAAAATTCCCCCAGCTGAATTGAGCAAAACAATATCTCTTTTTGGCCCTCTCTCTTTTCCTGTTAAAATATCTAAAAAGATTTTAGCATTTTCTTTTTTGTCACCTCCCAATAAATCTTTCATTTTTCCCTTTTTTAATCCAAAATCTCTGGGAGAGATATAATAGGTTCTAATTTTTCCATTTTTTAGTTCTGTAATTTTTGTCTTGCCTAAATTTGAAATTTCATCCAAACCAGGTTCTCCCCAAACTACCATTGCTCTTTTCAATTTTAATAATTTAAACACATTTGCTAACTTTTCAGTAAGATTTTTGTCAAAAACCCCCATCAATTGGGCTTTAGCAAAAGCAGGATTGGTTAAGGGTCCTAAAATATTAAAGACCGTTCTTACTCCCAATTCTCTCCGATAAGGCATTACATTTTTCATAGCGGGATGGTGATGGGGAGCAAACATAAATCCAATTTTTACCTTTTCAATTGCCATTTTTATTTTCTCAAGCCCCAAATCTAAATTAATTCCCAATTCTTCTAACAAATCAGCAGAACCGCATTTTGAAGTAATAGCTCTGTTTCCATGCTTTGCTACATAAACTCCTGCTCCTGCTACCACAAACATAGCACAAGTAGAAATATTAAAGGTTTTAAATTTATCGCCTCCAGTTCCGCAAACATCTACTAAAGTCCCTTTTACCTTTGGAGTAATTTTTCTCACATATTTTCTCATTACCTCAACAAAACCTGCAATTTCTTTTGGGCTTTCTCCTTTTGTTGCCAATCCAATTAAAAATCCTCCTATTTGGGTAGGAGGCACTTTATTAGAGATTATCATTTCCATTGCTTCTTTGGCTTCTCTTTGAGACAAATCTTCTCTTTTAATAATTTTCTCTAAAAATTTTTTCATAATTTTTTGCTTTCTTTTATTCTTAAGAAATTTTCAATTATTTTCAAGCCTTCTTTGGTAAGAATTGATTCAGGGTGAAATTGCAAACCAAAAATGGGATATTTTTTATGTCTCAAACCCATAATTTCTTTATCATCTAAGCTTTCAGCAGTTATTTCTAAAAAAGAAGGTAAATTTTTTCTATCTACCACTAAAGAATGATATCTTGTTGCCACCAAGGGATTAGAAATTCCTTTTAAAATTTCCTCTCCCTTGTGAGAAATCAAGGAGGTTTTTCCGTGTTTTATTTTTTTTGCCCTTTTAATTTTTCCTCCAAAAACATAGCCAATACATTGGTGCCCCAAACAAACTCCCAAAATAGGAATTTTAAAACCGAATTTTTTTATAATTTCATTTGAAATACCAGCTTCTTTTGGGGTTTTGGGACCTGGAGAAATAATAATATGACTTACTCTCTCTTTCTCAATTGCTTTTTTGATTTTTGAAAAAGAAACATCATTTCTAAAAACTAAAGGTTTTCCTCCCAAAATTCCTACATAGCAAACCAAGTTATAAACAAAAGAATCAAAGTTATCAATTACCAAAACTTTTTTCATATTAATAAAGCTTTCATTAAAGCCTTGGCTTTATTAATTGTTTCTTGATATTCTCTTTCAGGAAGGGAATCTGCTACAATTCCAGCTCCTGCTTGCAAAAAAGCCCTTTCTCCTTCTATTACCATTGTCCTAATGGTAATGGCAAAATTCATATTTCTATTAAAAGAAAAATATCCTACTGCCCCTGCATAAATTCCTCTTTTTTGTTTTTCTAACTCATCAATAATTTCCATTGCCCTTATTTTTGGAGCTCCTGTTACTGTGCCTGCAGGAAACAAAGCTTCAAAAGCAGAAAACTCATCCTCTTCTTTTCTCAATTTCCCTACCACTTCTGAAACTAAGTGTTGGACATGAGAATATTTTTCTACTTTCATTAATTTTTTTACCTTCACACTTTTAAACTCTGCCACCTTTGAAATATCATTCCTTGCCAAATCTACTAGCATTATATGTTCAGCTCTTTCTTTTTCATCATTTAACATCTCTTTTTCTAAAATTTTATCTTCTTTTGAATTTTTTCCCCTTTTCCTTGTTCCCGCAATAGGAAAGGTCTCAATCTCTCCCCTCTCTACTTTTACTAGCATTTCAGGAGAGCTTCCAATGATTTTTCTTTTTCCAAAATCTAAATAATACATGTAAGGGGAAGGATTAATCTTTTTTAAATTTTGGTAAAAAAGAAAAGGAGGAAAATTAACCTTTGTTTCAAATCTTTGAGATAAAACTACCTGAAATATATCTCCAGCAAAAATGTATTCTTTGGCTTTCTTTACCATCTCTTTAAATTCTTTTTTGGTAATATTAGCCAAAAAAAACAAATTTTTATTTACTTTCTTTTTTTCTTCCTTTGGTAATGAGAAATTTTTTATTTTATTTAGTATTTTCAAATTTTCTCTTTCTGTTTTTTCTCTTTCCTTTTCTGAAAAATAAAAAGAGAGTAAAAATGTTTCTTTTGTTTTATGGTCAAAAATAAGATTTCTTTGGGTTAATAAAAATTCAGCCTCTGGCTCTTTCAAATCATCTTTTTTTGTGTTTTTTAAGTTTAATGGATAAAGTTGTCTTACCAAGTCATAAGAAAAATAACCTACCAATCCTCCAAAGAACCTAAAATTTCTTTTCTTTTTTAATTTAAATTCCAAAATCAAATTTTTTAAAATCTCCAAAGCATTTTTCCCTTTTGGATTTTTTAAGTTTTTTAAAGCTGGGTGAAAAATTTTTAGATTCGTTTTTTTATTTTTAATCTCAACTTTCATTAAAGGTCCAAATCCCAAAAAGGAAAACCTTGCCTTTTTCTCTTCCCCTTCTACTGATTCCAACAAATATGAATTTTCTTTCTTTAAAGCCAAAAAGGCTTTTTCTGGAGAAATCTCCTTTAATTTAATTTTTTTCCAAATTGGAAAAATTTTTATCATAAAATTAAAAACCCCTCCGCAAGGTCGGGAGGGGTGAAAAATTCATTAAAGAAAAACTATCCCCAACCTTGCGGGCTAAAATTCCTTAAACTCCACCACCAAATTTTAAATTCAAATTTCCCCACCATAGCTTTTTATATTTTCTTATTTTACCCTTTTAAAATTTTTTGTCAAATTGTCTAATTAAACTGTCTAAAATCTAACTGAAAGTATTAGTAAAGTCGCCTTCCACACTTTAAAATTTTGCCTTCTTTTTCAAGTTCTACTAAATTTTGAAAATTCAATTGATAGGGGCGTTGCTTACCCTGGGTAAGCAATAAATATCTCCAAATAAAGCTCTTATTCGTCTCTACACTTCTCTATCTGTTTCAAGCTTATCTAATCTAAATATTCAAAACTTTTCTTTGTCAGTTTATACTGCTTTTCTTTGCTCTACATAACTTCTTCTTTTAGCTCTGTTTAAAACGGTTCTAAGGACATGTAATGGCATTTCTATATTAAATTTTTCCTTTAGATTCCTCTGAATAGTATCTATATCTACAAATTTGTTTAGTGGAAGCACTTTAATTACAAAAGGCCAAAAGGAATTAATATAATCTTTTCCTTGGTCGTAGAGAGATCTGATAAGTGTATAAGTATAAATTAATCTTTCCATTTTTTTCAGTACCTCTTACTCGTATGGTGTATAACATTCCGGCATATCTGAAGTTGCGTAGCAATTTGGGTGAAGGCTTTTGTAAAAAGCTGTAACCAGATATGCCATGTTATATGATGTAGCGAAAGACAATTTTGCGAAGCAAAATTATATTTGGCCATTTTTATTTTTTTCTTTTAACGATAGCTATATTCCTATCTATTGAAACCTCTTTATGTTTTGTCGGCTTGGCAAACGGATTCCTTTCATTAACTACAACTTCAACGTCCAATTCTTTTAATTTTTCCATTAACATTTTATGTTCGATATCAGAAAAAGATGTTAATATCATAATTCCGTTAGGCGATAATTTTTCTAACGATTTTTGAAAAATTTCCATCCAAACTTTTTCGTTGGCAGAAATTTGTTGATGTCTTATGACAATCACATCGACCTGATCTGGTATCTGCGGATATTGATCTAGTTTTGTGGCATCTCCATGAATAAATTCAAAATTTGGAGGGAGAACATATTTTGTAACTTGTTCCGAAAAATCAGGTCGCTGATGACTAAATATTGCTTTTTCAATATCCTCTTTTTTAATATCAATACCTATCAATTTAACGTTTTCACTTGGGAAACCATATTCACCACCACCAAAATATGCACTTAAAACAATACCCTCCTCGCATCTGCCACACCCAACATCTAAAATTAGAGTCTGTCTATTTTGAGGAGGTTGATAATCTGTTTTAGACACTTCAGTAACCAACATATTCCAAAAACGTCTCCGTCCCTCACCAATTTTTTTCGCTTCCTCAAGTGCTTTTTCGAATCTTTCTCGTTCATCTGGTGACATTGTTGGTAATGTTGGTAATTTACTACGCTTCTCATCAATCTTATCAATAGGCACAATTTTTGTTGAAAGGTGTATTTTTTTTGATTCAAATTTTGATTCAAATTTCGGTGGTGGAATTTTTTCAATATTCATAATTTAAAAGTTAAAAAATAAAAATGGGCAAATATTTTCTCTGAAAGAAAAGGTTTTTTGCTATTTCATATAACTCGTTCATATTCGAACAGTCCGAATATACCTAAAAATCTGGAAGATATCCGAACAACTCGGATACGCTTTTGAATAATCTTTATTCTTTGTTTTTATCATATTTTTGTCTTCCTTTTCAATAAAGTAAATTGTGCAATTAAAATAAAATTCATAACGAATATTTTTCTATTTCTTGTAAAAGTATTTCTTTGAAATTTTTTAAAATTGGATGATGGCTGATAGGCAAAAGAGTTCTCTAACTCTCTTTTGAAATTAATTCTTTACTTTTTAATTTTTAAAAACTATTTCTTTTACGGGACAAAATTGTCCCTTCCAAGAAATATGATTCTGTGCCAACCTTTTGTTAATGGTTATCTATTAATTTTTTCTTTCTACGAACCATCGTCAATGAAGCAAAGTTTGATGATCTTCACAAAGTCTATCAACAAAAGAAATAAAGGCCGGTGTGGGGTTATTCCTTATTTTCAACCTCTACAAGTTTTCTTATCTCGTCTTTTATCAGATTTTCTCTCAAAGTTATAAATCGCTTAAATTTTTCCTCTATTTCAGCTGATGTTGAGCTTTCTTTTACGCTTTTTAAAATTTCAAACATTTCTTCATTTATAAAATGCTTCTCTAAGATTTTCTTTATTTCTTCCTCGCTTCCATGTATTTTTATCATTTCCCCAATGTATGTGGCTGGAGATTTTCTACTAATTTTTCTATTTGTGGATGATAAAATAAGAGTTCTATTGAGTACAACATCCTTTTCAACTTTTACATTTTTGCTTTCTAAGAATTTTCTTGGAAAAATGTGATGATCTTCTAAATCTTTTACTGAAAATTTAATCTTGTCTTTCTCATAGAAATCCCATGCTCCTCTTTTGAAGAGCAAATTAAAAACACCTTTGTAAATAGAACTTCCAGGATATTTTGTATCTATTTTCATAATGGCCAACTTACTTCTCATATCTGTTACCGTCTCGGGAGGTTTATTAGAATCTGTTAACCAACTGACTAAGTCTTTAAAATCTTTGGTTTGTTTAGTTTCAGTAGAGCCAGAATATCTTTCTGTAAAGATTACACTCCAGTACCACTTATTTATTTTGTTAATATCGATGTCAATTTCTCCCCCTTCTGCTTTGATAAATAATCCGAGCCATATTGAAATCATGGAAGGATATGGAAACCATCTATAATCTGCAATCCCATATTCAGACACATCAAATAATCTGCTTAAAATTTTGTTTTCTAATATCTCTACTGCTTTTTTCCAAGTGGTTTTATTCAAAATTTTTGAATCTATTTTTATTATCTCTCTTGCTTTTATGCTCATCCCTTTACTTAATGCTAATCCTTGAATAATATAGTAAGGGATTTTCGTGTTTTTTATATCATTTGATGCTATTTGTTTTAACCAATATTTTTCATTGAATGCACTCTCCCACTCAGTTCTTAAATTAATAAACTTGTATAGTCTAGCTGTCAGTAAATCAAATATTGATAATTTAATTCCTGTACGGTTTATTCTTTCAAATAATATTGCTACATCTTCAGGTTTTTCTGTTAATGGAATGCTCAATACATGAACTTGATAATCTATGATATTTTTCAGATAATTTTCTATTTTTTGTGCTTCGTTATCACTAAAAAGGTTTCTAAATTCTCCATACCATAGCCTCCAAAAATTAGATTCATTAGCCAAAAAAGTCAAAGGCAATATTTTCTCTTTCTTTAATTCTGAGAGATTATATTCTTCATTTTCATCTAACAATGCTTTATATTCTCTCCATTGTTTTGACCAGCTAAAAACAGCATCTTCAACATTATTGCTACTTAATTTCTTTAAATCTATAAAAAAAGCATATGGATTAGTTGTAATTTTTAGGGGGATATTTGGAGAATATAGTGCGTAAAACAAAGAAGTAAGTCTTTGTTGTCCATCAAGAACAATAATTTCCGGCTTTGGATTGAAGCCCCCATTTACCTTATTAGCTCCTTCTATTGGAATTACTTTAAAAGGAACATCTGTTGGATTTACTCTTTGTATTAGGAAAGTACCTATAAACATTCTCTCTAACAAAGAACATATCAATTCTTCTATATCATTTCTTGCCCAAATAAAATTTCTTTGAAAATCTGGAAGCATAACCTCTCCATGATATGCTTTTCTTACTAACTCCAATAGTTTCTTTTTTGACCATTCTAATTCCATATTTTTTTATTTTCTATTTGTAGTATAATTTCCAAATTTTTTTCTTTTTTCATCAAGGCAAAAGGTAATTTACTTATTCGGCTATAATTTCCTAAACGACCTTTAATTCTTTGTTTTTATCATATTTTTGTCTTCCTCTTCAATAAAGTAAATTGTGCAATTAAAGTAATCGAAATCAATGTAGTAAAATGAGATAATAAAAAAGGTTGGTTAAATTGAGTTTGGTAAAATTAAGCTATAATTTTTGTATGGAAATAAAAAATCTTTTTATTACCGGGAAGCCAGGTTGTGGAAAAACAACTTTAATAAAAGAGATTTTAAAAAAATTAAAATCTAAAGTTTCGGGTTTTTATACCGAAGAAATAAAAGAGAAAGGAAAGAGGATTGGTTTTAAAATAAAAACATTAGATAAAAAAGAAGGAATTTTAGCCCATATTAATTTAAAAAGTAAATATCAATTGGGAAAATACAAGGTAAATTTAAAAGATTTAGAAGAAATTGGAGTTTTAGCAATTGAAAGAGCAATAAAAGAAAAAAAGATTGTTTTGATTGATGAAATTGGAAAAATGGAGCTCTTTTCAGAAAAATTTAAAAGTGCTGTTTTGAAAGCCCTAAATTCAGAAAATAAGGTTTTGGGAACAATAATGCTAAAGAAAAACCCTTTTTGTGACAAAATAAAAAAAAGAAAAGACACAAAGATTTTTTATTTAAAAAGAGAAAATTTTAAAGAAACAAAAAAAGAAATTGAAAATTATTTGAGATAAATTTTAAAGCTTGACTTTTCATATTTGAAAATTCTAAAATGAAAGAGGGTGGGGAACAAAAAAGCTGTCTTCTCGAAAATTTGAAAATCTCTCTTTGGGTGTTTTAAATTTTATCAATTTAAAAATTGCTCTTTTTTGAAAAAGAAGATAAAAAATGAGCAAAAACCCTAAAATTTTTTTAATTGAAGATGATGAAATGACAATTGAGCTTTACAAAGATATTTTCAATTTAGAAAAAATTGATTTGGAAATCTTTGAATTTGGAGGTTTGGCAATAAAAAAAATAAAAGAAATTAAAGAAGGAAAATCGGAAAAACCGGATTTAATTTTGTTAGATCTTTTATTGCCAGATATGAATGGTTTGGAGATTTTAAAACAAATAAGAAAATATCCCGAGACAAAGGATATTAAGATTTGTGTTTTGACCAATTACACTAATCCAAAATTGGATGAAGAATTAAAAAAAGAAAAAGTGAATGCAATTTTAAGAAAAACAGAATATACTCCAAAACAATTGATTGAAAAAATAAAACAAATTTTGGAAGAAAAAATTGATTAATAATATTCTTTCAATTTTTTTATTAATTTGTGACGTCTAAGCTTTTCTAAAGCTTTAGCCTCAATTTGTCTAATTCTTTCTCTGGTTACTGAAAATTCTCTTCCTACTTCTTCAAGGGTTCGTCTTACTCCGTCTTTCAATCCATATCTCATTTCTAAGATCTTTCTTTCTCTTGGAGTAAGATCAGCTAAAATTTCTTCTAATTTTTCTCTTAAAATATTTCTTCCAGCCACTGCAAAAGGTGAAGGGATTTTTTTGTCAGCTACAAAATCAGCCAAAACCGTATCTTCTTCATCAGGACCAATAGGAGTTTCCAGAGAAATCACTTCTTGGGAAACTTTTTGCAAATGTCTAACTTTTTCTACATCAACACCCATTTCAGCTGCAATTTCTTCTGGCAGGGGTTCTCTGCCTAAATCCTGAAGCAACCTTCTCTTTACTTGGCTATACTTTGAAAGGCTTTCCACAATATGAACTGGAATTCTAACTGTCTTTCCAAAATCTGCCAAGGCTCTAGTAATTCCTTGCCTTATCCACCAGGTAGCATAAGTGGAAAATTTATAACCCTTTCGCCAATCAAATTTTTCTACCGCTTTAAAAAGCCCAATATTTCCTTCTTGAATCAAATCCAAAAATGATAAATTTGGAGATCTACCAATATACTTTTTAGCAATAGAAACTACCAATTTGAGATTTGCTTTTATCAATTTCTCTTTGGCTTTTTTATCTCCCTTTTCAATTCTTTTTGCCAATTCTATTTCTTCTTCTGGAGACAAAGAAGGTATCTCTCCAATTTCTTTTAAATAAACCAAGACAGGATCTAATCCTTCCGACTTTTTCTTTTCTAAACTAATTTCTGGAATTTCTTCTAAAAAACCCTTACTTTCTTTTACCTCAATATTTTCTTTTTCCAAATTTTTACAAAGTTTCTTGAAAGCAGAATTATCCTTTTTTAATTTTGGAAAATAATAAAAAATTTCAGCAGTAGTAACAAAACCCCTGCTTTTTCCTTTTTCCAAAAGTTTTTGGAGTTTCTTTTTTGAAAACCGATAATTTTTATTAGTTTTCTTTTCCATATTTTTCATATTCTTTTAATACCTCATTAAATTCTTTTGTCAAATTTTTTAATGCTTCCGTGTCATTTTTTTCTTCTGCTTTCTTTATTTTTAAGGTTAACTCATTTAATTTTTCTTTAATTGAAATTTTTTTTAATTCTTTCAAGCAAAATTTTATCTCTGGCAAAATTCTTTCTTCTGGAATTTTCTCAATTTGGGCTTTTAAAGAGAGATAATTAAAAAGGTAGGAATTTATCTCTTTTTTTTCTTTTATGGCTGTGAGAATTTCTTTAATTTCTTTTGAAAAAATATCTTTTTCAATTTCAAAAAACTTTATTCCTTCTGGATATTTTAAAACCAAAGTTACCAATTTTTCTTGTAAAATTTGTTTTCTTGGTTTTTGCAAAATCAAATTTTCTTTTTTGGGTTCTTCAAAAGAATCCTCTTTTTCCAACTTTACCTTCTTTAATTCTTCTCTGATGTCTTCTTCTTTAACATTCAATTTTTCGGCTAATTTTTGAATCCAAAAAGCTTTTTCAATTCTATTTGGGATTTTTTTAATGAAGGGAAGCAAAATTTCACAGATTTTCTTTTTTCCCTCTAATGTTTCAGGATTTTGATTTTGAAATGCGGTTTCAAAATAAAACTCCCCAATAGATTTTGGTTTTTTTAAAATTTCCTTCCATTCTTTTTCATTTTCTAAAATCATTTCTGCCGGATCTTTCCCTTTTCTAATTCTAATTATTTTTATATTGAATCCTTCTCTTAAAGCTAACTCAATTCCTCTTTTTGTTGCACTCTCTCCAGCAATATCAACATCAAAGCAAAAAGTCAAATTTTCAGTATATCTTTTCAAAATTCTTAATTGATAAGGAGTTAAAGCTGTGCCACATGTGGCAACGACATTTTTTTGTCCAGCCTGATTTACCATTATTGCATCTACATATCCTTCTACTAAAAGGCATTCGTTTTTCTCTTTAATTTCCATTTTTGCTTTGTTTATCCCATATAATATTTTGCTCTTATCATAAAGAGGAGTATTGGGGGTATTAAGATATTTGGGTATATCTTCTTTTTCTTTCTCTTTAAAAATTCTTCCTCCAAATCCAATGGTTTGTCCCTGCAAATCAAAAATAGGAAAAATAATTCTTCCTCTAAATCTATCTAAAAATTTATTTTCTTTTTTAATTACCAAACCCGATTTTTCTATTTCTTTTTCTTTAAACCCTCGGTTTTTGAGAAAATTGAATAAACCATTTGGAACATCAGGACTATATCCTAAATGCCATTCTAAAATTGAATCTTCATTTATTCCTCTTTTCAATAAATATTCTTTAGCTTTTTTTCCAATTTTGCTTTTGTGAAGCTGTGTTTCAAAAAATTTTCTTGCCAACTCACAAATTTCTATTAATCTTTGCCTTTCAGTTCTCCACTCCGGTTTAAAAGGTTTCAATTCAACTCCTGCTCTTTGAGCTAAAATTCTCAAGGCATCACCAAATTCTACTCCTTCAATTTCTTTTACAAAGGCAAAAATATCTCCTCCCCTGCCACAATTTGAAACAACAAAATTTGTTGCCACATAAGAATGATCTTTAGCGACAGTTAAATCAAAGGTGTCTCCTCTGTAATATCTTTTTTTAATTTCTTTTATTGGTAAGACATAATATAAGGTTTTTGTCTCTGGGTCTTTATAGAACCAAAAAGAAGGAGAATTTTTTTCCCATTCAATACTATACTTTTTTATATTTTTTTCTTTCTTTTCATAAAATTTTGGAGCAATTTTTAATCTTAGTAAAATATCTCTCAATTGTTCGGCTAAAGTTAAAGAAGAAGTCTCAATTTTTTTCTTTTTTCCTCCAAATTTTAAAATTGTCTCTAAAATTATTTTTTGCTTTTTTGGTGGCAAATTTTCCAGTTCAAAGGGAATATGTTTTTCTTTTTGGTTTTTTCCAAAAAGATCATTAAAAATTTGAGATAATTTTGAATTTTTTACTTTGATCTCAAAATATTTTTTTGTTTTCTTTTTTAAAATTACTTTTAATTTGAAAATTTCTTTTATTAAATCTTTTATCTCTTTGGCAAATTTTAATTCTTTCTGATCAAAAACAAAAATAATGTTGTCTTTTTGAATTTCGCCTCTACCAATGTAAAAGCCTATTAATTTTAAGAATTTTTCATTGATTTTTATTTTAAAATTGTATTTTTTTAAACTAACAAACTTTTTTTCTTTTACTTTTTGATTTATTGGATAAAGCAAAAGGTCACCCCTTGAAAGTTTATCAGCTGGAATTTTTTTTATTTTACTTTTCTTTAGGCAAAATATCTCGTGATCTCCCGTTAGAGAAACTACTTTATTTGAGTTTTTTACTTTTATATCAAAAATTTCTCCTTCATAAGGTCTCCACAAAGTTCTTATTATAGGCAAATAGCGTGCTTTATGAGTTAAAATTTTTTGTCCTACTTTTAAATCTTCTATTTTGTGAAAGCCTTTTTCTGTCTTTACTAAAGAACCTGGCAAAAGACAACCAAAACAATGCCAAATTTGTTTTGCAGGAGAGACAAAAAAAGAAGGAGTTTTTTCAGAATGAAAAGGACAAAGAGCCCTATAATTTGCTCCCACTTTTTGGAGTTTTAAATAAGAGCTAACTACTTCTACAATATCTAACCTTTGTTTGATTTCTTCAATAATAGAAGAACTCATAAAATTTAAAATCTGTTGAAAGAGAAAATTTTTAGATAAATTTTTAGATTTTGCTTTCTTCTTTTAGTTTTTCCAAAAAGTCTTTTAACTTCATTTCTCCCAAATCTCCTTTTTCTCTTTTTCTTACCCTTACTGATTTTCTTTTTTCTTCTTTTTCTCCAACTACTACTAAATAGGGAATTTTTTGAATTTCTCCTTCTCTAATTTTTTTTGACAAAGTAATTTTTTCTTTTTTTAATTTACTTTTGAAACCGTTTTTTTTCAACTCTTCATTAACTATTTTTCCATATTTTTCATATTTATCACTTACTGGAATTACCCAAATTTGTTCTGGAGAAAGCCACAAAGGCAAGGCTCCACCATAATTTTCTAACAAAACTCCAATAAATCTTTCCAAAGACCCCAACAAAGCTCTATGGATCATAATTGGCCTTTTCTTTTTTCCTTTATTATCAACAAAAGTTATATTAAATCTCTCTGGCAAATTAAAATCTACTTGAATGGTAGTACACTGCCAGAGCCTTCCTAGACTATCTTTAATTTTAATGTCAATTTTAGGACCATAGAAAACTCCTCCTCCGGGATCAATTTTATATTTTAAGTTCAATTTTTTCAAAACAGATTTTAAAATAGAGATTGCCTTTTTCCATATTTTTTCACTTCCAGCTGCCTTTTCAGGTTTTGTAGAAAGGAAAATTTCATATTCTTTAAAACCAAAAGTTTTTAAAATTTTTAATCCGTGTTCCAAGAGTTTTTTAACTTCACAAAATAATTGATCTTCTCGACACCAAATATGGGCATCATCTTGAGTAAATCCTCTTACTCTAGTGAGACCATGCAGAACTCCAGATCTTTCATATCTATAAACCGTACCAAATTCAGCATACTTTAAGGGTAAATCTCTATAAGAGCGAATTTTGGATTGGTAAATTTTTACATGAAAAGGACAATTCATTGGCTTTAAAAGATAATAATTTTTTTCAATTTTAATTGGAGAATACATATTTTCTCTATAAAGCTCCCAATGTCCTGATTTTTTCCACAAATTTAAATTTCCAATATGGGGAGTGATTACCCATTGATAACCCTCTTTTTTTAATTCCTCAAACAAATAATCCTCAATTGTTTTTCTTAAAATGGCTCCTTTTGGAAGCCAAAGCGCAAGTCCAGGACCGACTTCTTCATCGAAAATAAAAAGTTCTAATTTTTGTCCTAAAATTCTGTGGTCTCTCTTTTCTGCCTCTTTTTTTAATTTTAAATAATTTTCTAACTCTTTTTTTGTTTCAAAAGCCAAACCATAAATCCTTACTAACATTTTGTTTTCTTCTTTTCCTTTCCAATAGGCTCCAGCTATTTTTTCTAATTTAAAACTATCTAAGGGGATTTCCCTAGTTGATCTCACATGAGGTCCTTTACATAAATCTACAAATTTGTCATCACACCAATAAAGAGAAACCTTATCTTCTTTTATCTCATCTATCAATTCTAATTTAAAAGGTTCATTTTTAAAAATCTCTTTTGCTTTTTCTTTTGAGACTATTTCTTTTTTAAAAACTATTTTTTCTTTAATAATTTGTCGCATTTTTTCTTCAATCTTTTTTAAATCTGGTTTTATTTTTGAAGGAAATTCAAAATCATAATAAAAGCCATTCTCAATGGCAGGACCTGTTCCTAATTTTACATTTGGATAAATTTGTTTGGTTGCTAAAGCCAAAATATGAGCTAAAGAATGTCTTTTGGTTTCTATTTTAGCCATATTTTTATTATATTTATATTTAAAATTTCTTTCCAGTTTACCAACAAAAGAGAAATTATGGCTAAAATCAAAAAGAAGATTGAAAAAAAGAAAAACAAGAGAGCAAAAGATTTTGGTTCTTTACCAATTCCAAACCTAATTAAATGATAGACAATGACAAAGACCAAAAGCAAATAAATGAGAAAGATTAAAAAAACAAAAGCAAAAATGAATTTTTCCATATTTGGATTTTACCACATTTTATGATAAATTTTGAATATTAAAATAATTAATCCAAAAAATTTTATGATTAAAGAAAATTTAATTAAAAAAACTCCTGTAATTGTTGTTTTGGGTCATGTAGATCACGGAAAGACCTCTATTTTGGATTATATAAGAAAGACAAGGATCGCCCAAAAAGAGACAGGAGGAATTACTCAACATATTGGAGCTTACCAGATAAAAAAAAATGATAAAAAAATTACTTTCTTGGATACACCGGGTCATGAAGCCTTTTTGACTTTAAGAGAAAGAGGGGCCAAAGTGGCAGATATTGGTCTTTTGGTAATTGACGCTACAGAAGGTCCAAAATCTCAAACCAAAGAGGCAATATTTTATTTAAAATCTTTCAGGCTTCCTTTTATTGTTGTCTTAAATAAAATTGACAAACCTGAAGCACAACCAGAGAAAGTAAAAATAGAGTTAACTAAAGAAAATGTTTTTGTAGAGTCTTTAGGAGGGAAGATTCCTTGCGTTGAGGTTTCAGCAAAAACGGGAGAAGGAATAGATGAACTTTTAGAGCTGATTGAATTAGTGGCAGAAATGGAAGATTTGAAAGCAGATATTGAAAAAGAAGGAGAAGGAGTAATTATTGAGGCTTTTTTGGATCCCAAAAGAGGTCCTACCGCTACTTTAATTTTAGAAAACGGGGTTTTAAAAAAAGGAGATATTTTGGGAACCTTATCTACTTTTGGGAAAATAAGAATTTTAGAAGATTTTCAAGGAAATCCAATTGAAAAAGCTCTTCCTGGAGATCCAGCGATAGTGGTGGGTTTTGAGGAGGTTCCAATGGTAGGAGAAAAATTTAAAGTTTTTGATAGCATTGAAAAAGCAAAAAATCAAATTAAAAAACCAAAAGAAGTTTTAGTTCAAGAAACTCCAACCTCTCCTGATAAAAAAACCTTAAATTTAATAATAAAAGCTGATGTTTTGGGTTCTTTGGAAGCAATTTTGGAAGTTTTAAAAAAAATTCCCCAAGATAAAATTGCTTTTAAAATTTTAAGAAAAGAAATAGGAGAGATTAACGAAAGCGATATAAAATTAGCAAAAACCGCCAATGCCCAAATTTTAGCATTTAGAGTAAAACCCGATTCTATAGCTAAAAAGATTATTGAAAGAGAAAAAATGAAAATTTTAAAAATAGATGTTATTTATGAATTGGTAGAAAAACTAAGAAAGCTAATGGAAAAATTAGAGGAAAAAGAAATTTTGAGAGAAGATTTAGGAGAGCTTGAGGTTTTAGCAATTTTCTTTACTGAAAAAAATCGGCAAATTGTAGGAGGTAGAGTAATTGAAGGAAAAATAGAAAAAGGAGCTAAAATTGAGATTTTTAGACAAGGAGAATTGGTTGGAAAGGGAAAATTGGTTAATTTGAAAAGAGGTAAAAACGAAGTAGATGAAGTGGAAAAAGGAAAAGAATGTGGAATTTTGTATGAGGGAGAAGGAAAAATCCAAGAAGGAGATATTTTAAAGTTTTATATTTTAAAAAGAGAATGAAAAGAAGAATTTCCAAAATAAATCAACTTATTAAAAAGGAATTAGCTCAAATTTTATTAAAAGAGACAGATTTTCCCAAAGAAATTTTAGTTACCTTAACTAGAGTAGAAACCCTTCCCAATTTGTTAGAAAGTAAAGTTTACATAAGTGTCTTTCCAGAAAAAAAGAATAAAGAAGTTTTGAATTCTTTGAAAAAAAGGATTTCTTTTTTTCAAAGAGAAATTAATAAAAAACTGAAAATGAAAAGAGTTCCCAAATTGGTTTTTGTTTTAGAGACAAAAACAATAACCGCAGGAAAAGTAGAAGAAATTTTAGCTAAAATTAAAAAACAAAATTGAGCAATATCCCACCACTCTTTCTTTGTCGCCAAAAACGGTATCACCTGAATTTTGATATTTTAAAAGTTTTGCTTTTAATTTTAAAATTTTTGAAATTTCCAAAATTGTTTTTATTGAATCCTTAGCACAAGCTACACAATCTACTTTGTATTTTTCTTCCAATTCATCTGCTTTTTTTGAAAATTTTTCGGGGTCTAATTTTAAAATTTCTTTAACGGTTTTTTTATCAAGCTCTTTTGCTATTTCATAAGGGGGGTAATGAGATAAATCAGAAGAAATTACCAAAATTACTTTCTTTTTTTCTCTTAGTTTTAAAATTGCCCTTGCTAAATCTTTCCAGTCTTTATCTTCGGAACCAAAAATGATTGGTAAAATTTTAAAATTTTTCAAAACCTTTTGCAAAAAAGGAATTTGTACTTCTAAAGAATGTTCAAACAAATGAGCACTATCCCTTTCAAAAAATCTCGGAGAAAAATCTAACAATTCTTTAGCCAAATTTTCATCTACTAAAACCTCTCCTAAAGGAGTTATCCATTTTCCACTTTTAAAAACTGAAATTCCTTCAAATCTTTCATAATGAGAATCCCCAATTAAAATTGCAGTTTCAAATTTTTCTTTTTCAATAGCTTTATAAAAATGACTGGCTACAAAACCAGAAAAAATATATCCCGCATGAGGAACAATACCTCCAACAATTTCACCTTCTATTTTCTCTATTTTCGCTCTATTTAAAAAATCCTCAATTTGTCTTTCCAAATTTTCTTTTTCTTCTGGATAAAATTGACCAGCTACTGCTGGATACCTTATTTTTTCCATAAATTTTTTACAAAGATTATACTAAATTTGCTTGTCTTTTTAAAGCAATTCCTATAGAATACTTTAGAGAAATAAAAAGACCTAAAAATTTGTGCCAACTTATTATTTTGTTGCTAAATCTTTAAAAGGAGAGGAAAAAAGAGATAAATTAGAAGCTAAAAATGAAAGGGAATTGGCTAAAATTTTAAGAGAAAAAGGATTTATTCTCTTGAGGGCAGAAATTGAGGAAAAGAAAAAGCCAGAAATATTTAAAATTTCTCTTCCATTTTTTAATAGAGTCTCTCTTGTTGAAAAACTAATGTTTACCAGAAATTTAAAGGTAATGATTTCAGCTGGGGTTCCTTTGACAAGAGCTATTTATACTATAGCTGAAGTTGTTAAAACAAAAAGATTTAAAAAAGTGCTTTTTGAAATAGTCCAAAAAATAGAAAAAGGAGAATCTTTTTCAAAGAGTTTAAGCTATTTCCCTTCTATTTTTTCTGAATTGTTTGTCTCTTGTATTAAAACAGGTGAAGAATCAGGAACTTTAGAAGAGTCTTTAGAAATTTTAACCGAACAGATGGAAAGAGAACACGAAATAAAAAGTAAAATTATTGGAGCCCTGCTTTATCCCTCGGTTATTATTTCGGTGTTAATTGTTATTGCCATTTTAATGCTAACAATAGTGGTTCCAAAATTGGAAAAAGTTTTTGAAGAATTAAATGTAGAGTTGCCCGCAACCACCCGTTTTGTTATTGCTTTGGGAAATTTTTTTCACAATTTTTGGTATCTTTTGCCATTTTTGATCTTAGCTTTAATTTCTTTTTTCAAAACGATTTTAAAGACTGAAAGCGGGAAAAAAATTTTTTATGCTTTTTTGTTAAAAATTCCAATTTTTTCTCCACTTATCAAAAAATCTAATTGCGCCTTTTTTACAAGAAATTTGAGTTCTTTAATTTTAGCTGGTTTGCCTTTGGTAAAAAGTTTGGAAATTATTTCAAAGGGAATTGGTAATATCTATTATCAAAATTCCCTTAAAGAAGCTTTAAAAAGAGTAAAAAAAGGAGAAAAGCTTTCAGAGATATTAAAAAAATATCCCGATCTTTATCCACCTTTGGTAATTCAAATGTTAGCTATCGGAGAAGAAACAGGAGAAACAGCTACAGTTTTAAAAAAATTATCCAAATTTTATGAAGAAGAAATTGACAATACTACAAAGGCTTTGACTTCCATAATTGAACCTTTAATTATGGTAGTCATTGGAGTAATGATAGGATTTTTTGCTATTTCTATGATTCAACCAATGTATTCAATGTTGGGGGGACTAAAATAAATTTTAGCGGATTTCTTGAAAAGAAATAATCTCCATTGCCTCTGAAACATAAGGTAATAAAGGAGGGGGATCTTTAGCTAATTTTGAATCAAAATAGTTATGGGTATTTTTATAGCCAGAAATTACCGTTCCCGACCAATTTACCCAAGTAGTCACTCCTCTTTCACTACTTACAACAGATCCATAAAAGGTAATATCGTCTCTAAGACACCAGGGAGAATACCATCCACAAGGATAATATTTCCTTATTAGTTTTCCTTTTTGGGCGACCAAAACTCCTCTTACTACCATATTATCTGGAGAATAAAGAGGAATGTAGACATTATTTTCTGTAATGATAGCCAAGCTATCTGAACCATCTAAGGTAGTGTAATCTATATTCCAATTTAAAAATACACTTAAATCTTCACCTGGATTTATTAAATCAGCAACTGCTAATGTCTTTTTTCCTTTTACTATTCCATCTACCCAGGTTTTACCTTCCAAAAAAATTAAACCACATCCTTGAGGAGGAACAACATCATCAAATTGAAGCGAATAACCCCCATAAACCCCAGCTGATGGCAAATATTCACTAATAATTTTTTCTGGTAGCCATTGCCAACCTACTCCTGGTTCATAGCCATATATTGACTGTAAATTGGTAATTACCTTAATATCAAAACTTCCATCTTGATTAAAAGTAATATGATAACCTTTAGCCAAAGAATCAATATCAGTCGGAGGAGGATAATAAAGACCACAAGTTTGAGCTAAGTTTTTCATTTGGGTTAAATCATGAGTTAATCCTGCAAAATCAAAAGAAGGCACTGGAAATTTCCAAAGATCTTGAGGCCCCCCATCACCCGCTACTCCATTACAAAGGCAATTACCACCCGAAGGAGTGCAACCCGAAGGACAGCTTCCAGCTGAGCAACCATAACTCCAGGTACAAGTCCAATTAGATACCGCAGAAGAAACAATTGAATTGTGAGTTCCGTCCATTCTTATTCCCTGATTAGAGTGAATCTTTCCATAAATTACCTCATCTGGTCCATACCAAACTCCAACATTGCTGATATAAGAATATTCAGCAATAGAAGTAGCTGCAAACTTTGCCTCCAATTTTCTCTTCAAATTTGGATATTTTTTTGTAAAACCAACAGAGGTGACATAAACTCCTAAAATTCTGCCACAAATTTTTTTTGCTTTGATTTTCAAAAGAAATTTTCCAATTTCTTGATTAGTTTCTGGGTCAATGTAGGAATGTTCATAACAAGGTTCTCCATCGCAGGTTCCACAAACAATAAAGCCGTTTTGTTGACATTGAGGAGAACTTGAAGCATATTCTATTCCTCCGACTTTACAACACCAGTCTTTCCCATCTTGAATTTCTGGATTTTGGCCAGATGGAGTGTGGTTGAGAAGATACCAATAGTAATTAATTCCAGCTTCTGCAATATGCAAGCTATTTTCCCAGGCCTCCCTTTCTTTTATTAATTTAATCTGAAATAAAATAAGACTTAAAATTCCAATCAATGAGACCAAAAAGATACTTCCAAAAATTAAAGCAAAAAGAACAACAATTCCTCTTTTCTTTTTCATTGATTAATATTCTTTTTTCAAATTTCTCAATTGGACCCTTGTTTTTAACTCAAAATTTTGGGGCGGGCGGTTGGGATCAACATTAATTACTAAAAAAAGCTCCATCATTTTAGTATCTTTTCTTCTAGCTGGAGGAGGTAATTCATTTCCTTGTTTGTCAAAATAGCGAAAAATTGGAGGCAAATTTCTAACATATGTTGAAATTGTATGAATTTCTTCAGTGCTAGAAGGATAAACAGCCGGAATTCCTACTGGTTCTACCACTCCTTTTTTTAAAGTGGTTCCATCTAAAAAATATCTCACTCTTTCAATTTCGCCATCTCTATCAATATCGGAAAAAAATCCAAATTGATAATCTTGGGTATCCCAAATTACATAAGAACCATCTTCTCCATATCTGGCTGATCTTATTTCCCTTGCCATTACCTCAATTCCCTTTCTTGCTTCTTCAATGGCTTGAGATTGGCGCCAGCTATAACCCTGAAGCCGATATCCCCATACAATAAAACCCGAAACTGCTCCCATTAAAAGAGAGAAAATTACAATCACCATGATAGTCTCTATTAAAGTAAAGGCTTTCATAATCTTGAAAGATAAATTGTAGTTTCCACATCACCAGATACAAAAACAGAGTCTGTTGAAGAAGCATATCCTGTCATTTGAATCTCAATAGAATAAAGCCCGGTTTCCAAAGGAATAAAAAATGTTTTTCCCTCCTCATTGGTTAATTTTATTTGATCATAGCCTGTTTTATAAACTCTAACTGAAGCAAAAGATATAGGTTCTGTTGTTGAAGCATCAAGGACATTTACTGTTAATGAATTTTCTGCTTTCAAACCCAATTTTACGGTAGTTGTGCTATCTGGTGGAAGATAAATTGGCATTGGAGAAGGATAACTTAAAATTAAATCTAAATCTTGACCCTGGGCAGAAAAATTAGAAAAGTAATAATTATCCCATTCCATTTGAGACAAAATTAACTCCCCATTAGAGTCTGTTTGAGTGGTAGTAGAATATTTATAAATGGGATTATCTGTTCCATCTTTTCCAACACTTTTTTCTCCGCGCAAATCAAAAGTAGTCTCAGGAATAGGAATTCCAAAAGGATCCGGAGGAGAAGGTAGAGGAGGTTTTTCTTGTAAGGAATAATGAAATCCTAAATCTACGATTTGAGAATCTCCTACCTTGTCTGTCCTTGTTGTTTTTTGATCCAATCCCAAATTTGAAGCCAAATCAGAACCAGCATTAACACAAAGAGAGGTAGTAGCTTGACCAGCTGATTCTTGCATTAAATAAAAAGAATCATCTTTTCCATATAATCCTCCTAAAATATTATCTGAACCCTCAGGATCAACAAAAAGAGGGTCTACTGAGATTGAACCTGTCCCTGCTGAAATTCCATCATAATTTGGAGAGTTTTGCCACAAATTATTATAGCTTTCTTCAATGTTGGTGGAATTTATTAATTTAATACCAGCCAAAGTGGAACTGGCTATGATGTTATTTTTTATTTCATTGTTGGTGCAATTTTCAATTAAAATGCCATTTTCTTGATTTTTGAATAAGGTGTTATTTAAAATTTCATTGTTATCGCAATTTTGGGAAAGATAAATCCCTGATTTTCCATTATCATAAATCAAATTGGAGATAATTTTGTTGGCATTGGAAATATTATTTTGAAATGAAATTCCGGTCCCTGAGTTTGAAAAAGAAATATTATTTAAAATTTCAATAGAGGAATTGTGGTTAGAAACTAAAATTCCATCAAAATCATTCAAATAAACAATATTTTCTGAAACCTCAGAATTGTTGCTGTTATCATAAATTAAAATTCCCCTTGTTTTGTTATCAAAGACCTCATTAAATTTTACTTTGGTTTGTTGACTACTCACCACCTTTATCCCATCCCAAGTATTTTGGTACACTGTGTTGGCAATGATAGATGAGTTATCAGAATTAAAAAGGAAAATTCCGTCCCGATTTGAATAAATTTTATTGTGAGAAATTAAAATCTCGTCAGCTTCTTCTACTTTAATTCCATCTCCTTGATTGTTAGCTATTTCATTGTTTAAAATTTCAATGTTTTTAGCTGAGCTTCCTTTAATATAAATTGCCCCATCAGTACCTGTGGTATTTTCAATTTTGAAACCATAAATTTGAATGTAGCTTTTGTCTTCAATGTAAAATCCAAATTCTTTACCTGAAATTATCACCTCTCCTACATCTCCAGTATAAGTTCCATTTGTGTCAGCGACAAAAGAAATAGGTTTTCCTGAAGTTCCAGAATTTTGAATTTCAACCTTTTCTTGATAATTTCCTGCACCTACAAAGACAATATCTCCTGCTTTGGCTACTTTTGCCGCTTTTTGGACAGTCAAAAAAGCTGTATCTGGAGACAGACCATCATTGTCATCCGAACCCACCTTTCTGACATAATAAATATGTTCTGCCTTGGCTTTTAAAGTATAGATTAAAAATTTACTCAATTTATCAATACAAAAACTTCTTTCTTCTCTTTGGGCATTTAAAACAGTGGCTATTGGTTGAGCATGGCAGGCATTTTCTGGATTGGCAATTGTTTTTCCATTATAAATTTGGCCAATTTGATAAGTCCTTGAGAGGGAATAATTTTCTTTTGTTACCAAAATTTCATAAGTGTCAGTTGCTGGAGGTAATACAAATTCATATTCTCCAAGAGCTACTAAATTTCCAAAATATTCTTGATCTGTGTGAATGTTTTTAACCGTAATTGAGGGAGAATCAACACTTTCTCCTTTAGCATCAAATACAGAAACTGCCAAAACTCCAGCTAGGACCTCACATTCTTCAACCTTATTTTTAGGACTGATAATATCGTGGAGAATGACTTTTTCTTTTCCAAATAATCCCTCCCAAGAGACTCTAACTTTTACTCTTTTGTAATCACAGACACAATTGTTTGCATCTGAAGGCGCTTTTCCATCGAATTCACCATCAATACACTGGACGATGGTTTCAATTTCATAATTAAGATTGTTAATTGTTTCAACACAAGAAGTAGATACAACATCTTTGTAATCTAAATTTCTTAAATTTTCAATTTTTTGATTAGCTAAAGATAAAGCCGAAAGTTGTCTTTTTGAAAGAGAGAGAATTTTTAAACCCAAATGGAAAGCTCCAAAAATTCCCAAAAAAACAATTAAAACTAAAAATATTCCTATTATTACCTCAACCAGAGTAAACCCCTTTTTCATGAAGGGAGGAAATTTTACAAATTCTAAAAAAAATTATAACATAATAAAAAGTTAAAATAAAAATCATGTGGGATTTTTTAAATTTGAATCCAGAATGTTTTGGCTTAGATATTTCTGAGTCTTCTTTAAAAATTGCAAAATTGAGAAAAAAAAGAGGAGGAATAATAAATCTGACTTCTTTTGGAGAGACAAAACTTCCTCCCGGAATAATTGTCAATGGTAAGGTCAAAGATCCAGATAAATTGGGAGAGATAATTAAAATAGCGATTAAAGAAGTGAAGGGTGAAAAATTAAATACAAGATATGTCGTTGCATCTTTACCAGAAGAAAAAGTTTTTTTACAGGTAATTCAACTTCCAATTTTGAAAGAAGAAGATTTAAAATCAGCGGTTTTGTATGAGGCAGAAAATTATATTCCTTTCCCCTTAGAACAAGTTTATTTAGATTATGAAGTCATTCCTTCTCCTTTTCAAAAAATAGATCACCTTGATGTTTTAATCGTAGCAATGCCAAAAGAAATAGTAGATTCTTATCTGGTTTCTTTAGAAAAAGCTAATTTAATAGCAAAAGCCTTAGAACCTGATTCTTATGCTCTTTCACGAGCTTTAATAAAAAATAAAATTTCTCCTTTTCCTGTCTTAATTTGTGATATTGGTCAAAAAAAAACAAATTTTATTATTTTTTCTGGAGCTTCTTTGAGATTTACTACTACCATTCATTTTGGCTCACAAGATTTTACTCAAAAAATTTCTGAAACCCTAAAAATAGATTTAAAAAAAGCAGAAGAATTGAAAATAAAATATGGTCTTTCTGTTTTAAAGAAAATAAAATTAAAAGGTGTCGAACCCTTTCAATTTGAAAAAGAAATTCAAGAAGATAGAAAAATTCTTTCTGCTTTAATGCCCTCTTTGCAAGAACTTAAAAATGAGATTAAAAAATATTTAGACTATTATACCACCCATACTTCTCATGAACATTTACCCTCAAATGGAAAGAGGATTGAAAAAATTCTTCTTTGTGGAGGAGGCGCTCTTTTGAAAAAATTGCCAGAATTTCTTTCCAGAGAACTTGATCTTTCGGTAAAATTGGCAGATCCTTGGGTAAATGTTTTTACTTTGCCACCAAAAGAACTTCCTTTAATTTCTTTTGAAGAGTCATTAAAATATGCTAAAGCTTTAGGTTTGTGTCTAAGAGAAATAAAATGATAAATTTGCTACCCCAAAAAGAAAAATTAAAATTGAAACAACAAGAAAATTTAAAAATAATATTTATTTTAGAGATCGTATTTTTGTGTGCCCTTTTTTGTTTTTGGTTAAATCTTTTTTTTATAAAGCTCCAACTTTTGACAAAGATTGAAAAAGAAGAAATTGTTTTTGAGACAAAGCAAAAAGAAATATCTTTTTTTAAAGGAGTTGAGAATAAACTTTCTTCTTTTAATCAAACCATAAAAAAAGTAAGTTCTTTTAATAAAAATCAAATTTCCCTTTTTTTAATTTTAAATCAAATCTCTTTTGTTTTACCAGAAAAAATTTATCTGACTTCTTTTTCTTTTGATAAAAAAAAGATTACCCTTTCTGGTTTTTCAGCTACTATAGATGACCTTTTAGAATTTAAAAAGAGATTGCAAGATCAAAGAAATTTTAAAAATATTTTCTTTCCAGAAAATCTTTGGCTTCAAGAAAAAAACATTAATTTTGTGGTTTCTTTTGAAATAAAAAAATAATTTTATGAAAAAATACATTGGACTAATAATTTTTGGTTTTATTTTAATTTTTGGAGTTTTTTGTTTTTGTTTTTTTACACTCAAAGATATTAACCAAAAATCCGAAGAGTTAAAATTAAAAATAAAAGAAAACCTTTTTTTAGAAAAGAAAATTGAAAGATTAAAAAATTTTAAGAAAGAATATTCTCAAAACAAAAAAGAAATTGAAGAGATGGAAAGTTTATTTTTAAAAGAAAAACCAGAAGATTTAATAAAATTTCGCCAATTTTTAAAAAAAACCGCCCTTTTGTCTAATGTTGAATTTTCTATTTTGTCTTTTAAGAAAGAAAAAGACTATTTCCTTTTTCAAATTGCCGGAAAGGGAGATTATTCTAATATAATGAGATTTTTAGGAAAAATAGAAAATGCTCCTTATCTTATTAAAATTTCTAAATGTTTTTTAAAAGCAAAACTTCAAAAGGAAAGCCCTTTTCCAAAAATTGAAATGAATTTAACAATTGAGGTTTTAAAAAAATGAAAAAAGAGTTTTTAATAAAAATCAAAAGATTTTTTAAGAAACTTCCAAAAATATTGGCAAATTATAGCTTTTTTACTTTTTTAATTTTGCTTTCTTTTTTCTTGATTTTGGGAACAATTTTGTGGTATAAATATCTCATCCCCTTTCAAAAAGAAAAACCAAAGATAAAAGAAAGCTCTCTTTATTTCCAAAAAGAAAAGCTAAGAGAGATTTTAAGATTAAAATCTGAGAGAGAAATCAATTTTGAAAGAATTGAATTTTTTCCTTTGAAAAATCCTTTTTTGCCCCTGTAGTTCAATTGGAGAGAACAGGGCCCTTCTAAGGCCAAGATAGAGGTTCGAGTCCTCTCAGGGGCACTAACTAATAAACTATATTAAAAAAACCTCTTACAAAACTCCAATCATTTTTAATCCCATATAGACCATTACAACAATAAAGAGCCATTTTAGAGATTTTGGGTGGATTTTGTGAGCTAGATGTGCTCCTATTTGTGCCATTGGAACACTTGTTCCAGCTAACAAAACCCATTGTAAAAGGTTAACATATCCTATTGAATATGGAGGAAGCTTTGGCGCATTTAAGCCATAAAGCATATAAGCAATTGCTCCTCCCAAACCCGTAAAAATCATAATTGCGGTAGATGTAGCTACCGCTTCATGCATGTGGTAGTTAAGAAAAATTACCATTAAAGGAACCATTAAAACTCCTCCTCCAATTCCTATAAGTCCTGTAACAAAACCAAAAATTCCACCCAAGAAAACATAAGTTATTGGATTTCCATGAGGTTCACCCTCAACCCTTATTGGATGAGCAGTTGCCATTCTTAAAGCACTCAAAAGAATTGCCAAACCAAAGATAATTTTGAGGATTTTTCCTGGTAAATTGCTTGCTATATATGCTCCCAAAAAAGTAAAAATTACACTCGTTAACCCCAAAATAATTGCTTGCTTCCAAAGAACTGCTCCTTTTTTATGGTGTCTAAAAGCTCCACTTAAAGCAGTGAAAAAAACAACTAAAAGATTTGTTCCAAAAGCTACTCTAATAGCAATGGTTGGGTCTGTTTTCATTGCAGTTAAAATCCAATACTGAACTGGAACCATTATAAAACACCCGCCAACTCCTAACAGGCCAGAGACAATTCCTACTAGAGCTCCAGTAATTGTTAAAGCTAAAATGTAAATTAATGTATTCATTTTTTATTTTCTCTTTTTTGAAAAATCAATTGATAAAATTTTTCTTACTTTTGGATTTGAAATTCTGTAATATACTTTTTTTCCCTCTCTTTTTGATGCAACAATTCCTAAATTTTCCAGTTTTGTTAATTGAATTGAAACTGTCGATTGGGTTTTATTAACATGTTTTACTATTTCACAAACACATTTTTCTCCATCAAGAAGGAATTTAACTATTTTCAAACGTGTCTCATCACTTAATGCTTTGAATATTTTTAATAATTCTTTCATATTTACATATTGATAAATATCAATATTATATACCAAGTTTACATTTGTGTCAAGGGTATTGAAAGTTTAATATTACAAAACGCAAAAGAAAAATTACTTTTTTGGAGTTGCTACAAAAAGAAAAAAGACTTGACATAAAATAATTATGGGTGTATATTCATAAAATTGGAAGATTTTTAAAAGGTCGTAAAATTTTAACAACAAAACTAATTAATTGATAAAATTTATGCCTTGGGGACTTGGAGGAGGTCCTTGGTGGGCTTACAATCCAAAGGATTTAAGAAGATTTTGGAGATATTGGCAAAGATGCTTTAGATTTCCTTGGCTTCCTCGAGGTTGGTGGGCTTTTCCTGAGTATTGGTCAGAGTTTTCTCCAGAAGAAGAGAGAAAACTATTAAAAGATGAGCTTAAAGCCTTAAGAGAAGAAATGAAAATTATTGAGGAAAGGTTAAAAGAATTAGAGTTAGAGACTAAAAATAAAGAAAAAAGGAAAAAATGAAAATTTGTATTAGCGCTAATAGCAATGATTTGAACGAAGCGATTTTAGATCCTCGGTTTGGAAGATGTCAGTATTTTTTGATAATAAATGAAAAAGGAGAGCTAATTAAAGCAATTAAAAATCCTGGAGCAGAGACCTTCAGAGGTGCTGGAATTTTAGCTGCTCAAGTTGTAGCCAGAGAGAAAGTCGATGTGGTAATTACTGGAAATATTGGACCCCATGCTTTCATGCTTTTGAAAAACCTTGGAATAAAAATCTTCCTTGGTAATTTTGGAATGAGTGTTCAAGAAATTTTTAAAGATTATCAAAAAGGAAAATTAAAAGAGATAACATTTGACTTTGGAAAAGATAATTATAACTCCCATATCCCTTTCAATAATTAGTGTCTTTTCAAATCTCAGCTTGGGAATTTTAAAGCTGATTTTTGGTTTTTTAACAGGGAGTGTTTCTTTAATTGCTGATGGTTTGCACTCAGGGGTAGATGTTTTTTCTTCTTTTATTACTTTTTTAGGATTAAAAATTTCCAAAAAACCAGTTGACAAAAAACACCCCTATGGTCATTGGAAAGCAGAAAGTTTAGCCGGATTTTTTGTGGCAATTTTGTTGGGAATTTCTGGAATTTGGCTTTTTTATGAAGCAGGAAAAAGAATTTTTGAAAAGCAAACAGTTGAGTTGAGTGCGGGAGCGATTATTATTGTTGTTGTGTCTTTTTTTGTCAATGAAATTTTAGCAAGATTAAAATTTTATTACGGAGGAAAATTTAAAACTCTCTCTTTGGTAGCTGATGCGGAACACTCAAGAGCAGATGCTTTGTCTTCAATTGGGGTTTTGTTAGCTTTGGGTTTGGTAAATTATTTTAGTTTAATTGATTCTCTTGTTGCTTTCCTTATTGGCTCTTTCATGTTATATCGGGCATTTCAAATAGGAAGAGAAATTACAGATTCTTTATTAGATGCAAAAAACCCAGAAGTTGAAGAAAGAATTAAAAAAATTTGTCTCTCTCATAAAATTGAAATTTCTCACTTAAGGACAAGAAAAATTGGCCCCTTTACTTTAGCTGAAATCAAAATTAAACTTCCTCCTAAATTAAAGATTGAAAAAGTTCAAAAGATAACAGAAACTTTAGAGGAAAGATTATTAAGTAATATTCCTGAATTAAAAGAGATAATTATTTCCATCGAAGCTTATAACTTAGCAAAAATTACTGTTTTGCCAAAATTGGGAAAGAAAATAGGACAATTGGAGGGTTTTGAAAAAATCGGTGTTCCTAAAAAAGGAGAAAGAATAATTTTTCCTATTGAAAAAGGAAAATTGGCTTTACAGTTTGGAGCGAGAGAATATTTGGTAGTTGATTTAAAAGATGGGAAAATTTTGAGAAAAGAAATAATTAAAAATCCTTATTTTGAAAAAAAATCTCCTCATGGCGCCAGATTTGCCAAGGCAATAAGAGCGGATAAAATAATAACTTGTCAAATTGGTCCCAATGCCAGACAAAATTTAGAAAATTTTGGTATAGAAATTGAAATAATTCCTCCAGATAAAGAGATTGATGAACTTTTAGAAAAACTTAAAAGACAGAATGGCACACAAAATTAATCAAATAGCCATTTCGGGAGGCAAGGGAGGAGTAGGAAAAAGCACCATTGCTATTTTGATGGCAAATGATTTTTTGAGAAAAGGCAAAAAGGTTATTCTTTGTGATTGTGATGTGGAATGTCCTAATGACTATTTACTCTTGGGAGAAAAACTAAAAGATCCTGTTGAGAAAATTTATGCTAAATTTCCAAAATTAAATAAAAAGAAATGCAAAAAATGTGGTTTGTGTGCAAAAACCTGCCAACAACATGCTATCTTTCAGGTTCCAGGAAAATATCCTTTATTTATTAAAGATTTATGTTCTGGTTGTGGAGCCTGTTGGATTGTTTGCCCGAATAAAGCTATTGAAACAAAAAAAGAAGAAATTGGTAAAATATACCTTAATGAGATCTCAAATCTCAAATCTCAAATCTCAAATCTCAAATCTCAAATCTCAAATCTCAAAT
>CAZKFX010000004.1:28739-57708 GCA_964552375.1 uncultured Candidatus Saccharibacteria bacterium | reverse complement strand
CTCGTCAGCGATACATCCTTTTATATTGGACAATATCCTGGTGGTGGTAGATTTGCCGGTCTCATTGATGAAGTCCACATTTATAATAGAGCTTTAACAGCAGAAGAAATCTCAGATCTATATAACAACTACGGCTACACAACAGAAAATTATCCTGGCAAGGTTTTAGTTCGCAAATATGCTTCACCCGAACCTCAAACTTTTCTTTCTGAGTCTTTTCAGACAGAAAACAAAATTTATTTAGGTGTAGAAAATATAATTTCTTTTGAAGGTTATGTTTCTTATTCAGAAAAACCAACATCAACACAAATTGATCTTTTAGTTTTCCCTTTTTCAGGAAAAATAAAAGTAAAATCAGACAAAGAAAAGATTATTTTAGATTATTCTTCTTCTACTATTTTAAATTTAAAAGTAAAAAACATTGACAGACAAATAAAAATCAAAAAAGGAGAAAATCTTTCAATGATTGTTTCACCAGAAAAAGAAATATCTGAACTCTCAATTGAAAAATGGGAAACAGAGAATGAATGTTCAAAAAGATGGAAAATTTCTGCTCAAAACTCTCAAACCATATCTTTTGAAATTTATCAATTAAAACCTAATACTTTTTACAATCTCAAGATAGATAATCAATTTCAAAAAAGCTATCTCTCTGACAATTCTGGAAAGATATCTTTTAATTTTAAGGGTCATTTCTCAACAAAAACATTTGATTTAGAAAAAGCCTCTTGTGGAGATGGAATTTGCCAAAGTGAAATTGAAGATTGCCAAAATTGTCCGTCAGATTGTGGAGAATGCCAAAGAGGAAGTATTCTTCCCCCTCAATGGTTTTCTCCACCTTCACCTCCAACTAAAGAAAAAGAGTTTAAAGTTTTAATTAATGGAGGAAAAGAAATAACAAAAAAACCGCAAATTATTTTAACTCTAATTTCTGGAAAAGACACAAAAAGAATGGCAATTTCAAACAACAAAGAATTTAGAGGAATAGGTTCTACAGGTCAAATTCCTTATCAAAAGACTTTCCATTGGAACATTTGTAGGGGAAAGAAAGAATGTAAAGAAGGAGAATATAAAGTTTATGTTAAGTTTTTTACTCAATATGGAGTCTCATCAAAAATAATTTCTGCCAAAATCTACTATCGACCAGAAAAAGAGATTCAAAAAACTAAAAAAGAGCTTTTTCTTCAAATAATAAAAATTTTAAAAGAGATAATAAAAATTTACAATTTTTTCATTAAAAATTATTAAAATCAAAATTACTTCTTTTTGGTTAACTGCCTTTAAGCAAATTTTAAAGCTAGTCAAACTATAAAAATTAGTTTTGGTCGGGCCAGGCGGAATCGAACCGCCGCTAAATCCACCCCAAGGATTCGGGCTACCACTACCCCATGGCCCGCCTTTTATTTTAATTTTCCTAAAGCTTTAATACATTTTGTACAAGCTTTAATTCTTTTTCCAGCAAATTTCTTAAATTTTTTATTTTTCACATCCAAAGGAATTTTTACCCATTGTAAATTAACCTTTTGTCTTCTTTTTGTCGTCGGATTAAATTTAGTAGCTCTCAATTGAACCCTTCTCCAAACTATTCTACCTTTTTTTCCACAAATTGCACATTTTCGCATAATTTTTAATTTTAGCTAATCTTTTTTATTTTTTCAAGTTTTGATATACTTTCTAATATATGTTAATCCATCTTTTATTTGAACAACCAACAATTTATTTGATGTTTGCTGTTTCTATATTATTTGCTCTTTCAGTCCATGAATATTCTCATGCTCAATGTGCTTATTTTTTGGGTGATCCCACTGCAAAAATGAATGGTAGATTAACCTTAAATCCTTTATCTCACTTTGATCCCATAGGAAGTCTTTTAATCTTTATTTTTGGAATTGGCTGGGGAAAACCTGTTCCTTTTAATCCTTACAATTTAAAAAACTCCAGATGGGGACCAGCTTTAGTAGCCTTAGCGGGACCCTTGTCAAATTTCTTTTTGGCTTTATTGGCAGGATTATTTATTCGTTTTTTTAAAATTGAAATTTTGGGTCTTTTGTTATTTTTAACTATTTTCTGTTGGTTAAATATTATTTTGGGAATTTTTAATCTTTTGCCCGTACCTCCTTTAGACGGCTCTCATATTCTTTTTGCTATTTTGCCTCCGTCTTTTTCAAAAATAAAAGTCTTTATTTTAGAAAATTCTTTAATTTTGCTTTTTTTAGTTATATTTTTTGTCTGGCATTTCCTTTCTCCTTTAGCTGAATTCATTTTTTGGTTAATTACGGGTTTACCTTCTCCTTTTTGATTGATTTTTTTATTTACTTTTGGTATTTTTGAATAAAAAATTATGTTTTTCGGATTTTCTGAAGACATTGCTATAGACCTAGGGACTGCCAATTCCAGAGTTTATGTGAAAAAAAAGGGGATTGTTATCCAAGAACCTTCAGTTATTGCTATTAATAAAAAGACAAACCAGATTTTAGCTATTGGAGAAGAAGCTAAAAAAATGGTAGGAAGAACTCCAGGTCATATTGTAGCTGCAAGACCTTTAAGAGCTGGAGTAGTTTCTGATTTTGAGGCAACAGAACAAATGTTAAGATATTTCATTCAAAAAGTTAAAAAAAATAAACTTTTTCCAAAATTTAAACCAAGAGTAATTTTAGGAATTCCCTGTAGACTTACAGAAGTTGAAAAAAAAGCAGTTATTGATGCTGGACAATCAGCTGGAGCAGGAGAGGTATTTTTAATTGAACAACCAATGGCAGCTGCTATTGGAGCAAGATTACCCATTCAAGAAGCCAAAGGAAATTTTATTGTAGATATTGGAGGAGGAACAACAGATATTTCAGTAATTTCTTTAGGAGGAATTGTAGTAGAAAGAGGAATAAAAATAGCAGGTGATAAACTCAATCAAGATATTATTCATTTCATTCAAGAAGAATATAAATTATTAATTGGAGAAAGAACTGCAGAAATAGTAAAAATTGCCATTGGTTCAGCTTTTCCTCCAAAAGAAAATCGCAAAAAAGATAAAAATTTAAAACAATTTCCAATAAGAGGAAGAAATTTAGTTACTGGATTGCCTGAAGAAATTTTAGTTTCAGATATAGAAATTAGAAAAGCTCTGGAAAAATCAATCAAACAAATTATTGAGGAAATAAAAATGGCTTTAGAAGAAACTCCTCCGGAACTTTTATCAGATATTATGAAACAAGGAATTCATTTGGCAGGAGGAGGGGCTCTTTTAAAAGGATTAGATGCTTTAATTGAAAAAGAAACAAAAATTCCTACCAAAGTAATTGAAGATCCAATGACAGCAGTAGTAAGAGGAAGTGGAATGGTTTTGGAAAATTTGGACAAATTAAAAGATGTTTTGGTAGAAACAGAAGAATTAGAACCCCCTCGCTAAAAAATATGGTTGACAAAGAAATGGTCAAAAAAATAGCTAAATTGTGTCGTTTAAATTTAACAGAAAAAGAGATTTTAAAATTTCAAAAAGATTTCTCTCAAATTTTAGATTATGTTGAAAAATTAAAAGAGGTAGAAATTTTTAAAGTAAAAGCTACTACTCATTGTTTAGACTTAAAAAATGTAATGCGCCAAGATAAAGTTTCTAAAGAGAAAATAGATCCTCTTAAATTAATAAAATTGATGCCTCAAACAAAAGACAATTATTTAAAAACAAAACCTATTTTATGAATTTATCAGAACTTACTATCTCAAGGGTTCATGAAGGATTTTTAAAAAAGGAATTTTCAGCAACAGAGATTTGCGAAATTTTTTTAAAAGAAATAGAAAAAAAAGATCCTCAAATTAAGGCTTTTTTAACAGTAACGACAGAGTTAGCTTTAAAAACAGCAAAAGAGGTAGATGAATTAATAATTTCTCAAAGAGAAATTCCTCTTTTGGCTGGAATTCCTTTTTCTGTTAAAGATAACATCTTAGTAGAAGGGATAAAATGCACTGCTGGTTCTAAAATTTTAAAAGATTATATTGCTCCTTATGATGCTACAGTCATTAAAAAATTAAAAGAAAAAAAAGCGGTAATTTTAGGAAAAACAAATTTGGATGAATTTGCAATGGGATCTTCCACAGAAAATTCAGCCTTTTTTGAAACAAAAAATCCAAAAAATTTAGAAAGGGTACCTGGAGGTTCTTCTGGAGGTTCAGCAGCTTCTGTAGCTGGTAATCTTTGTATTTTTTCTCTGGGTTCTGATACTGGGGGTTCTATCAGACAACCAGCTTCTTTTTGTGGAGTGGTAGGATTAAAACCAACTTATGGAAGAGTTTCGCGTTATGGTTTAATTGCTTTTGCTTCTTCTTTAGACCAAATTGGGCCTTTAGCAAAAACAGTAAATGACTGTGAAATTGTCTTTAATGCTATTTCAGGAAAAGACGAAAAAGATGCTACTTCAATTGAAAAAAAGGTTTCTTTTAAAGAAATTAGAAATTTAAAAATTGGCCTTCCAAAAGAATATTTTGTAGAAGGATTAGAAATTAAAGTAAAAGAAATGATTGAAAAAGCAATTAAAAAATATGAAGAAATGGGATTTAAAATAGAACAAATAAGCCTGCCACATACCAAATATGCTTTGCCTTGTTATTATATTATTGCCTGTTCAGAAGCAAGTAGTAATTTGGCAAGATATGATGGAATAAAGTACGGAAAAAAAGAATGTTTTGGAGAAGAAGTCAAAAGAAGAATTATGTTAGGAACCTTTGTTTTATCAGCAGGATATTTTGAGGCTTATTATTTAAGAGCTCAAAAAATTCGCACTTTAATAAGACAAGATTTTAAAAAAGCCTTTGAGAAAGTAGATTTAATTTTTACTCCAACCTCTCCTACATTACCCTTTAAATTTGGCGAAAAAAGAGAACCTTTAAAAATGTATCTCTCCGATGTCTTTACTGTTTCTGCAAATTTAGCAGGATTGCCTGCTCTCTCAATACCAGTGGGAGAGGTTGACAATCTACCTGTTGGTTTGCAAATTATTGGTAATTATTTTGAGGAGGAAAAAATTTTTAAGGTAGCTAAATTATGGGAGGATGGGAAGAGAAAATAGTAAAAATTGCTGAATTTATTATTTTTCCAAAAATTACAGGGATTTTGTTAGTATTAAAAATTTTCTGTTTGATTTTCTTTTTTGTTTCTATTGCATTTATCGTTTGG
Organism: uncultured Candidatus Saccharibacteria bacterium; assembly: GCA_964552375.1. Taxonomy (GTDB): domain Bacteria; phylum Patescibacteriota; class Minisyncoccia; order Minisyncoccales; family CAZJYT01; genus CAZJYT01. Next base: position 52,544 of record CAZKFX010000004.1, on the reverse strand, counting down.
GTAGCTGTTTTTGCTACAGACTGGTTCAATTGGTTAATTTTATGGGATGCTAAAGAATTCTTTACAATGCGACCTTATGGTTTAAAAAAGGTAACTTCTCAGTGGAAAAAAATAAAAAAGAAGTTAGAATCTGATAATGAAAAAGATTGGAAAGAGGCAATTTTACAAGCAGATAGTTTATTGCACAAATGTTTGTTAAATTTAAAAATAGCTACTGATAGTTTGCAAGAAACTTTAGAAAAAAGAATAGGGCCTGAAACTATGGAAAATTATGAAGATGTAAAAAAAGCTCATCAAATTAGAAATCAAATTGTAAGAGAGCCAAATTTTAAATTGGACAAAAAAGAGGCAGAAAAAATTTTAAATATTTATGAAAAAGCTTTAAAGGAAATTGTAATGCTCTAAAAAATATGGTCTTTTTTTTAATTAAAATTTTTATTTTTTTGGAAATTTTATTTGTTTTTTGGAATCTTTCTTTAATTTTAAGCTATTATAAAGGTGCTCCTTTTTCTCGATCTAAAAAAGAAAGGATAGACACGATGTTAAAATTAGCTGAAATTAAACCAGGAAAAGTAATAGTTGATTTGGGTTCTGGTGATGGGGTTTTAATAAGAGAGGCTGCAAAAAGAGGAGCTAAAGCTATTGGAGTTGAAATTAATCCTTTTTTGGTTTTGTATTCTAAATTGAAAATTTTCCAGCAAGGTCTTAATAAAAATTGTAAGGTAATCTGGGGAGATCTTTTTCATTATCCTTTAGATAAAGCAAATGTAGTTTTTATTTATCTTTTTCCTAAAACCGTTGAGAAATTAAAGGAAAAATTTATTAAAGAATTAAAACCCGGAGCTTTTATTATTTCAAATGGTTTTCCCATTCCAGAGTGGAAAATTGAAAAAAAAGAAAATAAAGTATTTTTGTATAAAATTGAAGAGGTTTAATAATATTGAAATTTTTTAAAAAATTTTATAAAAAATTCAATTATGTTTGCAGTCATTAGAACCGGAGGAAAACAATATTTAGTAAGAGAAGGACAAAAATTAAAAATTGAAAAGATAGAAAAAAATCCCAATGAAGAGGTAGTCTTTGATGAAGTTTTATTATTAGAAAAAGAAGGAGAAATTAAAATTGGCACTCCTTTGGTTAAAGGAGTAAAAGTTAAAGCTAAGGTTTTAAGACAAGGAAAGGGAGAGAAAATTGTTGTTTTCAAATATAAACCAAAAAAGAGATATCATGTCAAAAAAGGACACCGCCAACCTTTTACTGAAATTCAAATTACCAAAATTGAACTCGAATCTTAAAAAATGAAATTATTTCCTTCCCTCAAGAGCAGCTGAAAGGGTCTCTTCATCGGCATATTCTAACTCTCCGCCAATTGGTAAACCTCTTGCTAATTGAGTAATTTTTCTTTCAAATTTCATTAATTTCTTTTTCAAATATAAAGCTGTTGCTTCTCCTTCAGGTGTAGGGTTTAAGGCTAAAATAATTTCTTTAATTTGAGTATCTTTTCTTATCCTTTCTTCTAATTGTTTTATTCTTAAATTTTCAATTTCCTTTTTTTTCAATTTAGAAAGAGTACCTCCTAATACAAAATATAAGCCCTTATACTTTTTTGTTTTTTCTAAAGTAGCCAAATCAATCTCGTTGGCAACTACGCATAACAAACTTTTATTTCTCGTTGGATCTTGACAGATTTGACAAAGAGGAGTATCACCTTGATAAAGATTAAAGCATAAAGGGCAGATTTTTATTTTTTCTTTCAATTCTAAAATTGTTTCTGCCAATTCTTTCACCTTTTCTTTTTCTAATTTAGTTAAATAAAAAACAAACCTACTTGCGGTCCTAGGACCTACGGTAGGAAATTTGGAAAACAATTCAATAAGTTTTTGAATTAAAGGAGGAAACATAAAAAAATTTTATTCTTCTCCAAAACTTTCTTCAGAAAGATATCTTTCTTCTAAGTCTCTAAATGTGACAACTCTTTCATCAAAATATAATTCTATTTTTCCAACGGGTCCGTTTCTATGTTTAGCAATAATAATATCTGCAATTCCTTTTCTTGGAGTATCAGGTCTATATTTGTCTTCTTTGTAAATAAAAACTACAACGTCAGCGTCTTGCTCAATAGTACCACTTTGTCTTAAATCAGCCAAACGAGGAATTTGAGGAGATCTTTGTTCTACTGCTCTGGATAATTGAGAAATTACTAAGACAGGAATATTTAATTCTCTAGCTAAAGCTTTTAGAGCTCTGGAATTTTCAGAAACTTGTTGCACTGGACTTGCAGAAGGATTAAGAGGTTCTATTAATTGCAAATAATCAACAATTATTAATCCTAATCCTTTTTCCATTTGCAATCTCCGGGCCATTGCTTTCATTTGTAAAACAGTACAAGAAGCGACATCATCAATATAAATTGGAGCTTCAGCTAAAACTCCCATTGCTTGTTGAAGGCGAACGAAATCATTATTTTCACCTTCAGCTGATAATCTTCCTGTTCTTATGCGCCAGAGATCAATTCCAGAAATACTGGCTATCATTCTATCTACTATCTGATCTTTTGACATTTCCAAAGAGAAAATTCCAATAGGGATTTTCTCTTTAATAGCGATATTTAAAGCAATATTACAAGCTAAAGCAGATTTTCCCAAACTTGGTCTTGCAGCTAAAATTATCAAATCAGATTTTTGAAATCCAGATAAAATATTATCTAAATCCTTAAAACCAGTAGGCAAACCCCTAACAGGTTTTTTATGTTTTGAAAGTTGCTCTATTCTTTCAAAAGCAGGTCCCAAAATGTCTTTTACGCAGACAAAATTTTGTCTTAATGTTTTTTGAGCGATATTAAAAATTTTCTTTTCAGCTTCGTCTAACAATCTGTCTACATCTTCTTCTTCTTTATATCCCAATTCATAAATCTCTTGAGAAGCTGTAATTAAATCTCTCAAAATTCTCTTTTTTTGAACAATTTTTGCATAATGAAAAACATTAGTAGGGGAAACTACAGAATTGACAAGTTCTGTTAAATAAGAAACACCTCCAATTTCTTCAAGTAATCCCATTTCTTTTAGTCTATTGGAAACCGAAAGGAGATCTATGGGTTCTCCTTTTTCAAATAATTCTTGGCAAACTTTATAAATTTGCTGGTGAGATTTTTTATAAAAATCCTCAGGTCTCAAAAAATCTACCACTTTCAAAATCGCGTCTTTATCTAACATTAAACAACCCAAAACCGAAACTTCTGCCTCGATTGAATGAGGAGGAAGTTTTTCTGTTTCTTCTTTTGGCATCAATTATTATAATTATCAAAAATATTATATAGCATAGAGAAAAAAGAGTAAAGAGTTTTTTAGTATAGGCCTGATTTTGGCCATTTTTAACAAATTAATTTTAGGTTTTGATAAACAAAATTAAAAATTTATGATAAAAAAAAGTAATTTTACATATTGACATGGATTATTTTTGCTCAGATTGAAGAGAGAGAATTCTCAATTTAAAGGAAAACCAATTATAGGGGATAGATCCTAAGAAAGGAAAAGGTAGGGGAGTGGTTTCAACTTGTAATATGGAAATAATAAAAAAGTATTCTCCAATTTATGAAATTGTCTTTTTAGATGAGGCTTTTTTGAATTTAAGTCATTAAATTCAAACCAATAAGATTTAATTGGAATTAAAATAAAAATTTGTTAAAATAGAATTCTATGAAATTTTCTTTCAAAAAAACTTTAATTTTTTTTCTTTTTTCAATACTCTTTATTAGTAGTGTCAGTTTTGCCTTTTATCTGGGAAAATCCCAATGCCCAATTTGCCCTCCCCAAGATCTTGATTTTTCTCTTTTTTGGGAAGCCTATTACAAATTAAAAGAAAACTTTTTAGAAAAAGAAAAAATTTCTGACAAAGATATCCTTTATGGAGCCATCTCTGGAATGGTAAAATCTTTGGGAGATCCTTATAGTAGTTTTTATAATCCAAAAGAAACCGAAAGGTTCATTCAAGAAGATATTAAAGGAGAATATGAAGGGGTGGGAATGTATATTGGAATTAGAAACAATCAACTTCAGGTAATTTCTCCTTTAAAAGGAACTCCCGCCTACAGAGCTGGATTGAAAGCGGGAGATAAAATTTTAGCCATTAATGGCACTTCTACTGAAGGAATGAGTTTGGAAAAAGCAACAAGTTTAATAAAAGGTCCCAAGGGAACAAAGGTCAAATTGACAATTTTTAGGGAGGGATGGGAAAAACCAAAAGAATTTATTATTGAAAGAGCCAAAATTGAAATTCCTACTTTGGAATGGGAATTAAAGGAAAAAGAAATAGCTTACATTCATATTTATCAGTTTAATGAAAAGACTAATAAAAAATTTTCAAAAATAGCCTTTGAAATTTTAAATTCTTCAGCTAAAAAAATCATTTTAGATTTGAGAAACAATCCTGGAGGATTATTAAATGAGGTTGTTAAAATTTCTGGATGGTTTTTAAAAAGTGGAGATAAAGTAGTAATTATCAAAGAAAAAAATAAAAAAGAGGTAAAAAGAGCTTTTGGAAATGAAATCTTTTTAAATTATCCAATGGTAGTTTTAATCAATCAAGGAACCGCTTCTGGAGCTGAAATTTTAGCTGCAGCCTTAAGAGAAAATAGAAATGTAAAATTAATTGGCCAAACTTCTTTTGGAAAAGGAAGTGTCCAAGAACCTATTCGTTTAAGTGACGGCTCTCTTTTGAAAATTACCATTGCTGAGTGGCTAACTCCCAATGAAAATTCGATTAATAACAAGGGAGTAAAACCTGATATTGAAGTAAAAATGACAGATGAAGATTTCAACAAAGAAAGAGATCCCCAATTAGAAAAAGCGCTTGAAATAATAAAGCAAATGAGATAAAAAATAAAAAATGAAAGTAGTTTTACTCAAAGACATTGAAAATTTGGGTAAAAAATACGAAATAAAGGAGGTGAGTCCGGGGTATGCCAGAAATTATTTAATTCCCAAAGGACTGGCAAAATTGGCTACAAAAGAAGTTGTGGAATGGGTAACACTCCAAAGAGAAAAAGAAATGAAGAATGTAGAAGAAAAATTGAAAGAAATTCAAAAATTAGCTTCAAGTCTTGACGGACAAGAAATTTTAATTGAAGTAAAAACTGGTCAAAAAGGGCAATTTTTTGAATCAATTACTTGTCAAAAAATCTCCAAAGAACTTAAAAAGAAAGGGTTTGAAATTAAACCAAAGCAAATCGAACTTTCAAATCCAATAAAAGAAATAGGAGAATTTCCAGTCAAAATTCATTTAAAAGAGAATTTGGAGGCTGAAATTAAAGTAATAATAACTCCTAAAAAAGATTAGAAAAATTTCTTTTAAAATGGCAAATTTCATTTTTATAGCTGGAGGTGTAATGTCAGGTATTGGAAAAGGGATTGCTACTGCCTCAATAGGAGCTATTTTAAAATCAAAAGGATTTAAAGTAAGTGCTATTAAAATTGATCCTTACATAAATGTAGATGCAGGAACAATGAATCCCTTAGAACACGGAGAAATTTTTGTGACTGAAGATGGAGTAGAGTGCGATCAAGATATAGGGCATTATGAGAGATTTTTAGATGAAAATTTAACTACTGACAATTATCTTACTACGGGAAGAATTTATCAGGCTGTAATTCAAAAAGAGAGAAATTTAGAATATAAAGGAAGATGTGTAGAAGTAGTTCCTGATATTCCTAATGAAGTTATTTTTAGAATAAAAAAATTGGCTAAAATTACAAAGGCAGATTTTATTTTAATTGAAATTGGAGGAACGGTAGGGGAGTATCAAAATTTATTATTTTTGGAAACAGCAAGAATTTTAAGATTGAACTTTCCCAAAAAAGTTCTTTTTATTTTGATTAGCTATTTGCCAATTCCAAAAAAAATTGGAGAGATGAAAACAAAACCTACTCAAACTGCTGTAAGATTGTTAAATGAAGCTGGAATTCAGCCAGATATTATTTTGGCAAGATCTTCCCTTCCGTTAGATGAACCAAGAAGAAGGAAAATTTCTATTTTCTGCAATGTTGCTCCAGAAGATGTAATTTCAGCTCCAGATGTTGAGGCTGTTTATGAAGTTCCTATAAATTTAGAAAAAGAAAAATTGGGAGAAAAAATTTTGAAAAAATTTGGGCTCAAAAAAAGAAAAAAAGATCTAAGCGAGTGGGAAAATTTAGTAAAAATAATAAAAAATGTTAAAGAGCAAGTAAAAATTGGAATTGTAGGTAAATATTTTGAAACGGGCAAATTTACTTTAATGGATTCTTATATTTCTGTGATTGAGGCTATAAAACATGCCTGTTGGTTTTATAAAAAGAAACCTGAAATTTGCTGGCTTTCGGCGCAAGAATATGAAAAGAACCCTTCTAAAATAAAAGAGTTAAAAAAATTCGATGGAATTTTAATCCCAGGGGGTTTTGGAAAAAGAGGCATTGAAGGAAAAATAAAAGTTATTAGTTTCTGTAGAAAAGAAAAAATTCCCTTTTTGGGGCTTTGTTTGGGAATGCAATTGGCAACAATTGAATTTGCCCGAAATGTCTGCGGACTCAAAAATGCAAACTCTACAGAGTTTGATCCTAAAACTCCTTATCCTGTAATAGATTTTTTGTCAGAACAAAAAATTTTATTGAAAGAAAAAAAATACGGAGGAACAATGAGATTGGGAGCTTATGATTGTTTAATTGAAAAAAATACTCTGTGTTTTAAAGCTTATAGAAAAAGTGGATTTAAAAATTCTCCTTTGATAGTTAAAGAAAGACATCGCCATCGTTTTGAATTTAACAACCAATTTAGAGAAATTTTAGAAAAAAAAGGTTTAAAAATTGCTGGTGTTAATCCTCAAAGAAATTTGGTTGAGATAATTGAACTAAAAAATCATCCCTTCTTTGTAGGAGTTCAATTTCATCCTGAATTTAAATCAAGGCCTCTCAAACCTCACCCTTTATTTAAAGAGTTCATCAAAAGTGCTATTCAACATTAACAATCTTTACTATTCTTTTTGAACCGTCAAATCTAACTTTCTTTTTTGTCTTAAATTTCACAATACCTTCTTTTAAAGCATAAAGAGTATAGTCTTTTCCCATGCCTACATTTTTTCCAGGTAAAAATTTTGTTCCTCTTTGACGAACTAATATTTGTCCCACTTTTGCTTTTTGACCATCAAAAAGTTTCACCCCTAAATATTTTGGTAAAGAATCCCTTCCTAATCTTGTAGAACCTGCAGATTTTGTTTTTGCCATACTAAAATTATTTTAATTAAATCAAATGTTTTGTCAAATTTCTAAAAAAGTTGTGTTGTTTTAGATAAACAATACCAAAAGTAAAAAATAAGAGTGATAGGATTAATTAAACTCTCTATATAAAGTAATGTAGTCATTGAAAATTACTAAGATTGAGATAATATCAACGATTTTGTAAAATCTTTTAAATAATTATGATCAAGGTTGGTTGTTGTGGCTTTCCAGTAAAAAAAGAAAAGTATTTTGAAAAATTCAATTTAGTAGAAGTCCAAGAAACTTTCTATCAATTACCAAAAATAGAAAGAGTCAAAAAATGGAAAAATTTAGCTCCCAAAGATTTTGAATTTACTATAAAAAGCTGGCAAATCATTACTCATCCCTTTTCAAGTCCTACTTACAAAAAACTAAAAGAAAAAATTGGAAAAAAAGAAAATTATGGATTTTTTAAAAATACAAAAGAGGTATTTGAAGCATTTGAAAGAACCATTGAAATTGCTAATATTTTAAATGCAAAAATAATTTTGTTTCAATGTCCTAATTCTTTTAGACAAGAAAAAATAAATATTGAAAACATCAAAAATTTTTTTAAAAAGGTAAAGACAAAAAAATTTATTTTTGCCTTAGAATTGAGGGGAAATTGGGACAAAACTACGATAAAAGGACTTTGTCAAAAATTAAATTTAATTCATTGTGTTGATCCTTTCAAACAAAAACCTCTTTTTGGAAAAATTAATTATTTCAGACTTCACGGAAAACCAAACTATAATTTAAAATACAAATATACTAAAAAAGATTTAAAGGAAATTTTGAAATTTTGTAATAAAAAAGAAAATTATGTATTTTTTAACAATATTTCAATGTTTGAAGACGCTTTAGAATTTAAAAATTTAATTTAAAATTAATGAAAAAACTTTTTGTTGGAACCTCAGGATATGTTTATTCACATTGGGAAAACGGGGTCTTTTATCCACTAGATTTACCAAAATCAAAAAAATTAGAATATTATTGCCAACATTTTAAAACTGTAGAGTTAAATAATACATTTTATAGATTGCCGAATGAAAAAGTCTTTGAAAGCTGGTATCAAAAAACTCCAAAAAATTTTATTTTTGCGGTAAAGCTTTCAAGGTTTATTACCCACATAAAAAAATTAGTAAATTGCAAAAAGCCTTTGGAAATTTTTCTAAAAAGAGCCTTAAAATTAAAAGAAAAGTTAGGTCCTATTTTAATTCAACTACCTCCAAATTTTAAATTGAATTTTTCAAAATTAGAAAATTTTGTGGAGGTTCTTTTAAAAAATTCTCCTCCAAATTTGAAATTTGCTTTTGAGTTCAGAAATGAAACATGGTTTAAAAAAGAAGTTTGGCAATTTTTAAAAGAAAAAAATATTGCCTGGGTAATTCAAGATTCTCCCCATTGGCCCAAAAAAGAAATAATTAGTGCCAATTTTATTTATATAAGAATGCATGGATCAAAAATTTTGTTTTCTTCAAAATATACCAGAGAGGAAATTTTGAATTTGGCACAAAAGATTAAAAAATGGTTAAAAGAATTTAATGTTTATTGCTATTTTAATAACGATGCTCATGGTTTTGCTGTCCAAAATGCAAAAGAACTTTTAAGTATTTTAAAATCATGAGAAAAGACCGTTTTTTTGTAGATTTTGAAATTAAAGAAGGAAAAAAAGAGATTAAAAAAGGAGAAATTTTTCATAGAATTAAAAATGTCTTAAGAAAAAAAGAAGAAGAAATAATAATTTTTGTTGATGGAAAAAAAGAAGCTGAAGCGAAAATTGAAAAAATTTTAAGAGACAAAATTTTTGTTGAAATTTCAAAAATTAAAGAAAATGAAAGAGAACCTAAAATTCATCTTTCTTTATTTTGTTGTATTTTGAAAAAATCAAATTTTGAATTTGTAGTTCAAAAAGCAACAGAAATTGGGGTCAAAGAAATTTTCCCAATAATTTCAAAAAATACTGTCAAACTGAATTTAAATTTTGAAAGATTAAAAAAAATTGCCAAAAGTGCTACAGAACAATCAAACAGAATAACTCTACCAAAAATCGGAAAAATTTTGAGTTTTGAAAAGGCAATTGAAAAAGCAAAACAATTTGATTTAAAAATTTTATTTGATACTTCAGGAAAAGATTTTTCTAAAATTGAAATTAAAAATCCCAAAAATTTTGCGGTTTTTGTTGGTCCAGAAGGAGGGTGGGATAAAAAAGAAATTGAAATTTCAAAAAAAGAAAATTTTAAAATTTTGAATTTGGGAAAACTTAATTTAAAATCTGAAACTGCAGCAATTTTAGGTTCTTTTTTGATAATAAATAAATTTTGTTAAATTTGTGTTGGAGTAAAAAAGGTGCCATCAACACAATTTCTTAATCCTCTTTTGGTAGCACAATATCCACAAAGTCCAATTCCACAAGGAGTGAAAATATCAAAAGAAGAAAGTATCCTTTGTGGAGGTAAAAAGTCTTTCTCAATTTCTATTGATTTTTCTACCATTAATTTTGAACCACAGTTTAAACAAAAATCTGGTTTAATTTCTGGAATTATTTTTCTCAAAAGGTGAATAAATTTTTTTTCTCTCTCTTTTTTGTTGTCTCCTGTTACCAAAAAAATTTTCTGAAATCTCTTTTCAAAATTTGGTAAAAAATTCAAAAAACTTTTTTGGGAAAAAGAAAAAAGTCCAAAATTTTCTTTGTTTTCTTTAGCAAAAAGATAAAGTCCCGCAATTCCAGTTCCTCCTCCTACTAAAAGAATTTTCCCTTTAACTTGAGGAGAATTTCCATAAGGACCTCTTAAATAGATATTGTCTCCTTTTTTTAATTGAGAAATTTGGTTGGTAAAAAATCCTCTAATTTTAATTAAAAAACTTAAAGGAAAATCATCTAAGACAGAAAATGGTTTTTCTCCTTTTTTTGGTAACCATAAAAAAACAAATTGTCCTGGTTTTACATTTAGCTTGCCTTCTAATTTTAAAAGAAAGGTTTCTTTGTCTAAGAAAATTTTTTCTTTTACTTTAAACTTTTTATAATATCTATTTCCATTTTCTTTCAAAAATCTCTCTGCGTTATTGGTTCCTCTTTTTAAATCTTCCATTAACTCATGAAAATAAAATTTTACCTCTTTTGTAGTCATTCCAGCTAGGGCAGATCCTATTCCAAAAAAATTAGCTCCAGCTTTTTGATATTCTCTTACATCTTTTGCTGTTAAAATACCTCCACAAGCTATAATGGGTAATTTTGTAAATTTGCGAATTTCCTTTACGCACTTTATTCCCAATTTGAAAATTTCCCTTCCAGAAATACCTCCGATTTTGTTTGACAAAACAAAATGGCCATCAAAAATAAAACTTTCTGGACCTTTTGTATTTATTGCAACAATTCCAGAAATTCCTCCTCTAATAGCCCTTTTTAATGTTTCTTTTATATTTAAATTTGGAGAAATTTTAATAAAAACTGGTTTTTTAAATTTTGCTACTTTTTTTACTATTTTTTCTACCAGAGGATAATTTTCTCCTACAGCTTTTCCATAATTTTTAGCATGAGGACAAGACAAATTTAACTCAAAACCATCTCCCAAATTTTTTAATTTTTCAGCAACTCTTTCAAATTCTCTCTCATCTTTTCCAAAAATTGAAAAAAGCAAAAATTTTTCCTTTGGAATTTTTATCTTTGAAATCTCTTTAGCAAATTTTTCCACTCCTGGATTTCTCAAACCTACAGCATTGATAAAAGTAAAAGGTTTAATTTGGGCAATAATGGGCTCTCTATTTCCTTCTCTTTTTTCAACTCCAATACTCTTTGTAGTTAAAATTCCAATTTCTGGAATTTCTTTGGCTATTTTTTCCAAAACAGAAATTTGGGTAGTTAAAATCCCAGAGGGAATAGTGAAAGGACCTGAAATTTTTTTTCCTAAAATTTCATATTCCATAATTTTATTCACTAATTACTCTTAAAACTTCTTCAACACTTGTGATACCTTTTGCTGCCTTTAAAAGTCCATCTTCTACCATCGTCAACATTCCCTCTTTTTTTGCCTGATTTTCAATTTTATCAGCGGGAACATTTTTTAAAATCAAATCTTTTATTGTTTCTGTAACTGGTAATACCTCAAAAATTCCAATTCTTCCTTTATAACCTTCAGGACATTCTTTTGAAGGTTTTGGATGCCAAAAAGGAATATCTTTTAAAGTCTGATTTTCTTTTAAAATCTTTTCTTTTTTTAATAAATTTTCCACTCTTTTCAAATCGCAGTATTCTCCTAATTTTTTTAATTGAGATTGATTCATATAATATTTCTCTCTCTCACCACAAAGCTTTCTAACCAATCTTTGGGCAATAATTAATTTAAGAGTAGAAGATAAAAGAAATGGTTCTACCTTCATATCAATCAATCTAGGAATAGCTCCTGCAGCATTATTTGTATGTAAAGTAGACAAAACCAAATGTCCAGTTAGTGCGGCATTTACAGCTAAAGAGGCGGTTTCATTATCTCTAATTTCACCCACCATAATTATATCAGGATCTTGTCTTAAAAGACTCCTCAAACCCTGAGCAAAGGTCAAACCAATTTTTGGATTAACTTGGGTTTGATTAATTCTTGGCATTCGATATTCTATAGGATCCTCAATAGTAGAAATATTCACTTGAGGAGTATTTAAAATTTCTAACATCGCATATAGAGTAGTTGTCTTTCCAGAACCTGTAGGACCTGTAACCAATATCATTCCCAAAGGTTTTCTTAAATTCTTTTGAACATTTTCTAAGCTATTGCCCCAAAGCCCTAAACCTTCTAAAGTGTAAGTTTTTGCAGTTTCAGATAAAATTCTCATAACAATTTTTTCACCATCAAATACAGGCAAAATTGAAACTCTTAAAGAATATCTTTCACCTTCCAATTCAATTTTGAATCTTCCGTCTTGAGGAAGGCGGTGTTCATCTAATTTTAAATTTGACAAAACCTTTATTCTAGCAACAATTCCAGGATGAACAATTTTAGGCAAAACCATAGCATCATGCAAAATTCCATCAATACGATAGCGAACAATAACTTCTTTTTCTTGAGGTTCAATGTGAATGTCAGAAGCCCTTTGCAAAATGGCGTGTTTGATTAAAGTATCTACCACTCTCACAATTGGCAGTTCTGTAGCAATTTTTTGAAGCTCTGTCTTTTCCTCTTTTTCTTTTGATGTTTCTCTTATTGTCTTAATAGTAGTAGCTTCCTTTTGAATAAGTTCTCCAAATTCTGCTTCTAAAGTTTTTTGATAGCATCTCAAAGCATGTTTTAAAGAAGCTCTGTCTGTTAATCTTGGTAAAATTTTTAAATGTGGTTCTTTCTTTTTCAAAAATTCAATCATCCTCAAATCTTCAGGATCTAACATTGCCACTTCTAAATTGTTTCCTTTTTTTCTAAAAGCAACAATATTGTGTCTTCTAGCAATGGGTTCGGGAATAATCTTTAAAATTTCTGGAGGAATGTTTTCTTTTTCCAAACTTACAAAAGGAATTCCTAAAATATAAGCTTTCAATTTGATTAATTGATCTGGGGTTAAAATTTTCTCTGAGACTAGAACATCATCAAGGCTTTTTTTCTCTTTTTGAGCCTTTTTTTGACATTCTTTAAATTTCTCCTCATCAATTAAATTAGCATCAATTAAAAAAGTTTTTAATTGCTGAGGATCTATTTTCATTGATTTTGTATTTCTCCTAGAGCACTTTTTATTTTTTCAATTATCTCTTTTAAAGAATATTGAGCCTTTATTAAATAAGTAGTCGCTCCCAATTCAATAGCTTTTTGAACATCTTCTATTCTTTCTAAATTAGTCAAAATAATAACTGGAATATCTTTAAGTTGGGGGTCTTTTTTTATTTCTTTTAACACATCAAAACCATCAACTCTGGGTAATACCAAATCTAACAAAATTAAATCCGGCTTTTTAAGTTTAGCTATTCTTAAACCTGCCTCTCCATCTAAAGCAGAAATCATTTCATAGCCTTCGCTTTTTAATAAATCACCAAAGGTTTTTTGGAGAGCTTGTTCATCTTCTATAAAAAGAATTTTTTTCATAAAAAATTATTTTTTAGGTAAAGTAAACCAAAATACTGACCCTTTATTTTCTTCAGATTGAAAACCCATTTTTCCTTTTAAATTTTTAATAATTTCTTTACAAATATAAAGCCCCAAACCTGAACCCTGAGGTTGGCATTTTTTTGCATTTTCTCCGCGAAAAAATTTTTGAAAAATATATTTTTGAACCTTTTTTGGAATTCCAATTCCAGTATCTTTTATCTCAAAATAAACATCTTTTTTCTTTTTTAAAATTTTTATTTTTACTTTTCCTCCAGGTTTATTATACCTTATTGCATTTTCTAAAAGATTTTCTATTACTAATTTAACTTTTGAAGGATCACTAAAAATTTCTGGAATTTCTTTTTCAACTTCGAACTCTATTTTGACATTAGAAGCTTTAGCGAAAGGAGTATATTCTTTTATTAACTTTTCTGTCAAATCTTTTAAAGAAAATTTTTCTCTTTCTGGTTCTAAACCAAAAGATTCAATTTTTGAAATTATTAATAAATCTGAAATTAATTCTCCTATTCTTTGACAATTTTCCTTTAAAATTTTCAAATATTCCATTTGGGTATTCTCTATTTTTCCCGCTTTTCCTAACATTAAGTATTCTATTGCCCATTTTAAATTAGAAAAAGGAGAACGAAGCTGATGAGAGGCAATAGAAATAAATTCTGATTTTAATCTATTAGCTTGAGCCAATCTTTCAAAAGAATTCACGATTACAAAAGCAACAACAAAGAGAAAGGCAGTGATAGCTAAAATTATTAAAATTAACCATTCTATCTGATTAATATAGCGAGTTCCTAAAAAATAGGTTAATAAAATGGCTCCAATAATTAAAATCCCCATTAGTAAAAATAAAGTTTGAGGACATTGCCATAAAGGAAGATTGTATCTTTTGCAAATTTTAAAAAGATTTAAAGATTCTAAAAATTCTTTAATTTCCATTTGTTTTTATTTTAAAACCTTTTTTAAATATTTTCCAGTCCAAGATCTCGGATTTTTTATTATATCTTCAAGAGAACCCTGGGCAACAATTTCTCCTCCTTTCTCTCCACCTTCAGGACCCAAATCAATTATATAATCTGCATTTTTAATTACATCTAATTCATGTTCAATACAAATTACGGTATTTTTTCTTTCAACCAATTCTCTTAAAACATACAAAAGCTTTTTGATATCATCGGGATGAAGGCCTGTGGTGGGTTCATCTAAAATATAAAGGGTTTTTCCAGTAGATTTTTTTGAAAGTTCAGCTGACAATTTTATTCTTTGGGCTTCGCCTCCTGAAAGAGAAAAAGCAGATTGTCCCAATTGTAAATATCCCAGTCCAACATCATTTAATACTTTTAATTTTTGATATAAAGGAGGAATATTTTTAAAAAATTCTAAAGCTTCTTTTACTGTCATTTCTAAAACCTGGGCAATATTTTTTCCTTTATATTCAATTTTTAAGGTTTCTTCATTAAATCTTTTTCCTTTACATTCTGGGCACTGAATATAGATATCGGGTAAAAAATACATTTCAATTTTTTTTACTCCTTGTCCTTGACAAGCCTCACACCTTCCTCCTTTTACATTAAAGCTAAATCTTCCAGGACCATAACCCCTAATTTTAGCTTCTCTAGTTTGAGAAAACAAATGTCTAATATAAGTGAAAGCTCCAACATAAGTAGCAGGGTTTGATCTTGGAGTTCTTCCAATTGGCGATTGGTCAATAACTAATACTTTATCTATGTGTTCTGTTCCTAAAATAGCAGTATGTTCTCCTGGCTCTTCTTTGCTTTTGTAAAATTTTCTTTTTAGAGCTTTTGCTAAAATGTCATTTATCAAAGAGCTTTTGCCAGACCCTGAAACTCCAGTAATGCAAACAAATTTTTCTAAAGGAATTTTTACATCAATATTCTTTAAATTGTGCTCTCTGGCTCCTTTAATAATGAGGTATTTTTGAGGGGTTTTTGGGATTTTTCTTTTTCTTTTTATCTCTACTTTTTTTCTTTCAGTAAAATAATCACTTGTAAGAGTTTTGGCTTTTAAAAAATCTTTTTTTGGACCTGCAAAAACTATTCTTCCTCCTTCTTTTCCAGCTCTAGGTCCCAAATCTATTATCCAATCTGCCTCCTCTATAGCATATCTTGAATGTTCTACAACAACCACGGTATTTCCCAAATCTCTTAATTTCTTTAAACTATCAATCAATTTTTTTTGGTCTCTAGCATGTAAACCAATTGAAGGTTCATCTAAAATATACAAAACTCCTGTTAGTTTGGAACCAATTTGAGTAGCCAATCTAATTCTTTGTTCTTCACCCCCAGCTAAAGTATTGGCTTTTCTGTCTAAAGTTAAATAACCTACACCTACATCAATCAAAAATTGCAATCTATTGACAATCTCCTTGATAATAGGCTTTGAAATTTTTAGTTCTGTTTGAGATAAATTGTTTTCCTTTGGTAATTTTTCAAAAAATTCTTTCAATTTGGAAATCTCCATTTTTACTATTTGATCAATTGATTTTCCAGCTACCGTTACTGCTAAAGCTTCAGGTCTTAATCTTTTACCTTTGCAAACATCGCATTTTTTCTCTATCATATATTTTTCAATCTCCTCTCTGGTATATTCAGAATCTGTCTCGTGATATCTTCTCTCTAACCAAGGAATAACTCCTTCAAAAATTCCATCTCCATATAAAATTAAATCAATATCTTGTTTTGAAAGTTCTTTTACAGGAGCGTACAAATCTATTCCATTTCTTTGGGCAACACTTTTTAACATATACCAAAAGAATCTTTGGCGTCCAATTTTATGGGAAGCATGAGCCCAAGGTTTAATTGCTCCCTCAGCAATAGAAAGATTTGGATTAGGAATTACTAATTCGGGATCAATGATAAGTTTTTCTCCCAAACCCTGACAGGCAGGACAAGCTCCATATGGAGAATTAAATGAAAAAAGTCTTGGTTCTATTTCTGGTAAAGAAATTCCACATCTTTCACAAGCAAAATGTTCACTGAAAATTAAATCTTGTGATTTTTGATTTTTAAAATCTGCTTTAACAATTACTACTCCTTTTCCCAATTTCAAACCAATTTCTAAAGAATCAACCAATCTTGATTTATCTAGATTTTCATCTAAAACCAATCTATCTATTACTGTTTCTATATTGTGTTTTTGATATCTTTCTAATTCTTTCTCTAAGGCCTCTTCTATTCTATAAAAAATTCCATCTATTCTCACTCTGACAAAACCTGCTCTTTGAATTTCTTCTAATATTCCCTTGTGTTCGCCTTTTCTTCCTTTAACTACTGGAGCTAAAATTGTAATTTCAGTATTTTTTGGAAGATTTAAAACTTGACGAGAAATCTCATCAATTGTCTGCCTGCAAACAGGTCTATGGCATTTTGGACAATGAGGTTTTCCAATTTTGGCAAACAAAAGTCTTAAATAATCATAAATTTCGGTAATAGTTCCAACAGTTGATCTTGGATTGTGAGTTCCTTTTCTTTGGTCAATAGCTATCGCCGGTGAAATCCCTTCAATTTTGTCTACATCTGGCTTTTCCATTATCCCCAAAAATTGCCTGGCATAAGCAGAAAGACTCTCTACATATCTTCTTTGGCCTTCGGCATATAAAGTATCAAAGGCTAGAGAAGATTTTCCTGATCCTGAAACTCCAGTAATTACTATTAATTTGTTTTTTGGAATATCTAGAGAGATATTTTTTAAATTATGAACTCTTGCCCCCCGAATTTTGATATAGTCCATATCTTTCAAAAACTTTTTGGTAAAGTTGTTTAATTAATCTTTCTTGCTCTTTCAAATCTAAAACTTGGCGTCTAATTCTTGCTTTTTCCTTCCTTAAATATTTCCTCACACTCTTTGGAAGTCTTTTTCTCATAGAGAAAAAAAATTTCTTTCAAAATTAAAAGCCAAAAAAATTAATTTTACAAAAGATAATTTTTTATTCTCCTTTAATTACTGCCAAAGGCACCATTTTAGCTACTTTCTTTGCCAAATTTGCATTATGAACTACTTGAACAACCTCTTCAATATTTTTGTAAGCTTGAGGGGCTTCTTGAGCAATTCCTTTTAAAGACCAACATTTAACAATAACTCCTTTTTGACTTAATTTTTTTATAACTTCTTTTCCGGAAATTGTTTTCATTGCCTTTGTTCTTGACATTGTCCGTCCAGCGCCATGGCAAACAGTGTAAAAAGCTTCTTTTGATTTTTCGGTTCCAACCAATAAATAAGAAGGGGTACCCATAGAACCTGGAATAATTACTGGTTGTCCAGTTTCTCTATATTTTTGAGGTAATTCAGGATGACCTGGAGGAAAGGCTCTTGTTGCTCCTTTTCTATGAACAATTAATTTCATTTTTTTACCATCAATTTCATGATCTTCAATTTTAGCAATATTATGGGCAACGTCATACAAAAGTCTTAATTTCCCTTTTTCTCCTAAAACTTTTTTCCAAGCTTTCTTAAGATAATACATAACCATGTGTCTATTTGAAAAAGCAAAATTACAAGCTCCTGACATTGCTTTAAAAAATCTTTGTCCTTCAGGACTATTAAAGGGGACACAACATAGTTCTTTATCTGGCAATTTTATTCCATATTTTGGAAAAATAGGCATCAAAATTCTCAAATAATCAGTGCAATTTTGGTGACCCAGTCCTCGAGAGCCTGTATGTATCATTACAACAACTTGATCTTCAAAAATTCCCCATTTTTTAGCAATTTCTTTATCAAAAATTTCTTTTACTTTTTGAATTTCACAAAAATGATTACCACTACCTAAAGTTCCTAGTTGGTTTTTTCCTCTTTCTTTTGCTTTTCTTGAAATAAAAGTCGCATCTGCCATCTCCATTCTTCCTTGATGTTCACAATTTTCAACATCTTCTTTTTCTCCGTATCCTTTTTCTACCAAATAAGGAACTCCTCCTTCTAAAATTTTATTCATTTGTTCAATTGATAACTTAATTTCTCTTCCTCTTCCCAATCCAGAAGGAATTTCTTTTTGAATTTCACTCGCTAATTTATCTAAATAAGGTTTTATTTCTTTTTCGGAATATTCTGAAATTAAAAGTCTCACTCCACAATTTTCATCATAACCTACAAACCCAGGAGAAATTACTCCATCTGGATATTTCATTGCCCCCACTCCTCCAATTGGAGGTCCGTATCCTGAATGAATGTCTGGCATAGCAACAGCATATTTTACAATACCTGGCATTGTCGTCGTATTAACCAATTGAATTAAAGCTTCTGATTCTGTTTCTTTTAACAATTTTTCAGAAATATAAATTCTAGCAGGAACTCTCATGTCTTTCCTAAAACTTTTTGGAATTTCCCAAATCCAATCTGAAATTTTTCTCAAATTTCCTCTTGAAATCATAATATTTTAAATTTATCAAATTGAGAGGTAATGTCAATTTTGATTTTATTTTAAAAAGAGTTGGATAGTTTGGAAAATAATTTTTAGATCTAACAAAAAAGAGCGGTTTTTGAGATAATATAAATCGTATTGAAATTTCTCTAAACTATCTTTAACAGATCTGGCATATTTAAATTTTATTTGAGCCCAGCCTGTAAAACCTGGAGAAATTATATGCCTTAAATTATAATAAGGGATTTCTTTTTCTAATTTTTCTACAAATTCTGGTCTCTCGGGTCTCGGTCCTACAAAAGATAACTCTCCTCTGATTATATTTATCATTTGAGGAAGTTCATCTAAATGGAGTCTTCTTAAAATTTTCCCCACTTTGGTAACTCTTTTGTCTTCCAAATCTGCCCATTTTGGTCCTTCCTTTTCAGCTTCTACTATCATTGACCGAAACTTAATTAATTGAAATATCTTTTTGTTTTTGCCAACTCTTTTTTGAAAATAAAAAACAGGACCTCTGTCTTCTATTTTTATTGCCAAAGCAATAACACCCCAAAGTGGAAGAGTCAAAAAAAGAAAAAAGAGAGCCAAAAAAAATTCAAATATTCTTTTTGTTTTCTCATAAATTGGTTTTTCTTTTAGATTATCTCTTATCCAAAGAGGAGATATTAAAGTGACTGGAATTTTCTGACAAAAAATTTCATAAGCTTCAATTAGGGTTAAAAATTTTACCTTGAGAGAAAAAAATTTTTCTAAAAAAGGAAAATTTTCCACTAAAATTAAAATGTCAATTTTCTCTTTTTGAATTTTTTTAAAAAAATTTTCTTTTTTTGGATCTAAAAAAGAAACTACTTTGTATCCCAATTGAGAATTTTCTTTTAAAAAATGGGCTAATTTTTGAGATTCTTTGGTTTCTCCCCAAAAAGCTATTTTCTTTTGAAAACCTATAGAAAACAAAAAAGAAAGAATTTTTCTACAATAAAAAATTAGAAAAAATAAAATTAAAAGATGGAAAATTAAAATAGTTTTTGGAGAAATTTTGAAAAAAGGTAAAAAATAAAAAAATATTACTCCCTCTAAAAAACAAATTCCGAAAGCTCCTAAAAATTGAGGATTAAAAAAAGAAAGATTTTTTAAAAACAAAAGATCATAAAGACCCATAATGTAAAAAGAAATTAGCCAAAGAAAATATAAAATTGAAAAAGGTAAAAAATGGAAACAGAAAACCTCCAAATTAAACTCTTGCCAAAATCTTATTTTTAGAGTAAATATTAAAGAAAGATAAAAGAGACAAATATCAGCTAACAACAAAAAGGTTTTCCTAAATTTGGTCATAATTTTATTTTTAATTTACCATAATTGAAATATTTTAGAAAAGAGAAAAATTTTTGGAAAATCTAAAATAAAAATTTATGGTGCCAAAAAATTCTTTCAAAGAAGATTTCGATCTTGAAAAAATTTGTCTTTTTATCATAAAAGGAGGATTTTATTTGAGTTTGCTAACTCCTTTAATAGTTAGTGGAAACTTTTTCTTTCCTTATGTCTGTCCAAAATCTCTTTATTTTATGGGATTGGCAGAAATTATCTTTTTTGCCTGGTTAATTTTAATTTTTTATTACCCTCAATATCGGCCTCAAAAAAATATTTTGTTAATTTCCCTTTCTCTTTTTTTAATTGTTTCAATATTTGCAACTTTGTTTGGAGTCAATCCTTCTTATAGTTTTTGGTCAAAACCAGAAAGAATGACAGGACTTTTAATGCTTTTTCATTTATTTGGTTTCTTTTTAGCAGCTTTTTGTGTTCTTGAAAAAAAAGACTGGAAAAGAATTTTTTTTGGAGCTCTTTTAGTAAGCTTAATTTTGTGTGGAATTAATTTTTTAGAGAAAAATCCTACGATGCGAAAAGGAGCTACTCTAGGTAATTCTTCTTTTTTGGGAACTTTTTTATTATTTAACTTCTTTTTAGCTATTTGGTTATTTTTTAATTTTAAAAATTTTCTTTTAAAATTGATCTCTATTTTGTCGCTTCCAATTTTATTTTATACAGAATGCGCGATTGACGCTAAAGCAGCTACTTTTTCTATTTTAGCAGGACTTTTTCTTTTGTTTTTGTTTTATCTTGGCTTTTTTACCAAAAAAACTTATTTAAAAATTTTGGGTAAAGTAGGGTTAATTTTTAGTTTAATTTCTTTTTTAATTTTTGGCTATCTTTTGTTCCATCCTCAAAACCCAATTCATGATTTTTTTATCAAAAAAGGAGGAGCAGCTCGTTTAATAGTTTGGGAAGCCAGCTGGAAGGGATTTTTAGAAAGACCAATTCTGGGTTGGGGGCCAGAAAATGTGGAATATGTCTTTAATAAATATTTTAATCCCTGCATGTTTTTACCAGAATGTGGTGGTGAAATCTGGTTTGATAAAGCCCACAATATTATTTTTGATTTAATTTTAACAACGGGGGTTTTGGGAGCCTTTGCTTATTTTTTAATATTCTTTTGCGCTTTTTATATTTTGTGGAAAAGATTTTTTGAAAAAAAAGAAGATTTTATTAAAAAAGAGAATTTTGTTAATGCAGCAGTTTTTACTTGTCTTTTTGTGGCTTATTTTCTCCAAAATCTCACTGTATTTGATATGATTTGTTCTTATTTGATGTTCTTTTTAACCTTAGCTTTTATATCTTCTTTAACTTTTTCTAAAAAAGCTTCATCCCCAACAAAACCTTCTCTTTCTTTTTTCTTTGTTCCTCTTTTAATTTTAATTTTATTTTTTTGTTGTTTTTTCAAATTTGTTTTAGAACCTCTAAGGGTGGATGCTGCTGTAATCTCTGCCCTAAAATCTCCACCTTTTTCAAAAGAAAGGCTTGAGTTTTATACTTTGGCTCTATCTTCTTCTTTTGGAAAATTTCAAATAAGAAATTTTCTTTCTCAACATACAATTTTAGCTCTTCAAAATGGAATGACAAGAAGGGTCCCTCCTCAAAATTTTAAAAAAGAAATGGAATTGGCAATTGAAAAAGTAAAAGAGAGTGTTAAAGAATGTCCTTTGGAATATCGTTCTTATTTAAAATTGGGCTATTTATATAACCTTTATGGCATTCTATTTGACACTTCTGGACTTTCTGAAGCTGAAAAATATCTTAAAAGAGCAATTGAAATTTCTCCTAACAATCAACAAGGGTGGTGGCTTTTAGCTCAAACAAAACTCCATCAAAAAAAACCAAAAAAAGCCTTAGTTTTTGCTGAAATGGCAGTTAAATTAGAACCAAGACTTTTGAAATCTCATTTAATTTCAATTTATATTGCTAAAACAATAGGAGATGAAAAATTGATAAAAGAAAAGATAGATTATGCTTTAAAAATTAATCCTCAATGGAAAGATGAAATAGAAAAATTGCAAAGAGAAAAATAATTTGGT
Organism: uncultured Candidatus Saccharibacteria bacterium; assembly: GCA_964552375.1. Lineage (GTDB taxonomy): Bacteria > Patescibacteriota > Minisyncoccia > Minisyncoccales > CAZJYT01 > CAZJYT01. The sequence goes on along the minus strand of CAZKFX010000004.1, from coordinate 30,421 downwards.
ATATTAAAAAATATTTTTATGGAGAAAGATTATTCTATTTTAATTGGGGGTAAAGCAGGGCAAGGAAGCAGAAGAGCAGGTTCTTTAATAGCTGAATTATTTCACAAATTGGGTTATTTTGTCTATGTTTACGAAGATTATCAATCTTTAATTAGAGGAGGACACAATTTTTCTCAAATTAGAATTTCTCAAAGAGAAATTCAAGTAAGAAAAGAAAAAAACAATTTCATTTTAGCTTTAGATGAAAATACAATTTCTCTTCATCAAAAATCTTTAGAAAAAGGAGGGGTTTTAATTTTTAACAAAGATAGAGTAAAAAATCAAAAGGGAAGAGGAGTTTTTGCAGAAAAAATTGTAAAAGAGGAAGGGGGATTGCCAATTATGGCAAATATCGCTTTGATCTCTGCTTTTGCTAAAATGTGTCAAATTGAATGGGAAATTTTAGAAAAAGTTTTGAAAGAAAAATTAAAAAGAGAAATAGAACTTAACTTGAAAATTGCCAAAAGAGCTTATGATATTGAAAAGCCAATTTTCAAAATTGAGAAAATTAAGAAAAAGAAAAAAACAATTTTGTTAACTGGAAATGAAGCTGTTGCTATTGGGGCCGTGAAAGCAGGACTCAATTTTTATTTTGCCTATCCAATGACTCCTTCTACTTCAATTTTGAATTTTTTAGCTAAAAATGAAAAAAAATTCGGAGTAAAAGTAATTCAGCCAGAAGATGAAATTTCAGTAATTAATATGGCTTTGGGGGCTGCTTTTTCAGGAAAAAGAACAGCTTGTGGTACTTCTGGAGGAGGATTTGCTTTAATGACAGAAGGTTTGAGTTTGGCAGGAGAAACTGAAACCCCAATTTTGATTTTTGAAAGCCAAAGAGGATCTCCTTCAACTGGAGTCCCAACTTACAATTGTCAAGGAGATTTAAACTTTGTAATTGGAGCAGGTCATGGAGATGTAATAAGATTTGTAATTGCTCCAGGAGATGCCAATGAGGCTCTCTTTTATTCTGGATTAGGTTTGAATTTAGCCTGGCAATACCAGACTCCTGTAATTTTACTTTTAGACAAAGATATTTCAGAAAATACATTCACTGTAGAGGAAAATATTTTAAATAAAATAAAACCAAAAAAACCTTTGCTTTGGAAAGGAGATAAAGAATATAAAAGATACAAAATCACAAAAAGTGGTATTTCTCCTTTAGCTTTTCCGGGAACTAAAAATATAGTAGTGAAAAGTAATAGTTACGAACATACAGAAGATGGTATTACTACAGAAAAGGCAAAAGAAATAGAAAGAATGCAACAAAAAAGAAAAAGAAAATTTGAAGAAATGAAAAAAGCAGTAGAAAAATTACCTGCAATAAAAGTTTATGGAAAGAAAAACTCAAAAATTGCTTTGGTTTCTTTCGGAATCTCAAAGGGTCCAACAAGAGAATTAGCAGAAAAAAAAGGTTTCAAATTTGTACAACCTATTATCTTAGAGCCTTTTCCAGAAAAACAAATGGAAAATGCTTTAAAAGGGGTAAAAAAAATATTCACTGTAGAGATGAATTCTTTAGGTCAACTAGCAAAAATTTTGAATTGCCACCAAATAAAAGTAGATGGCAAGATTTTAAAATATAACGGAAGACCATTTTTTGTAAGTGAAATCGAAGAGAAATTAAAAAAATTTTTATAAGATAT
>CAZKFX010000004.1:0-28639 GCA_964552375.1 uncultured Candidatus Saccharibacteria bacterium | reverse complement strand
GACCATTTTTTGTAAGTGAAATCGAAGAGAAATTAAAAAAATTTTTATAAGATATATGAAGTCAAAAATCACTTGGTGTCCAGGATGTACCAATTTTGCAATTTTGACCGCGCTAAAGAAAGCGGTTTTAGAACTTGAAAAGAGAGGAATAAGAAGAGAAAATATCGTTTTTACTACAGGAATTGGTTGTCATGGAAAATTTTTTGATTATTTAAATTTGAATAGTTTTTATGGACTTCACGGAAGAAGCATTCCTCTTTGTGAAGGAATAAAATTGGCAAATCCTAATTTAAAGGTTTTTGCTATTGTTGGAGATGGAGATGCCTACAATGAAGGATTATCTCATTTAATTTTTGCAGCAAAAAGAAATATTGATATTTCGGTTTTTGTGTGTGATAATAGAAACTTTGCCTTAACTGTTTCTCAGTTTACCGCCACTTCTCCAAAGGGTTTTAAAGGAAGTTCTACTCCAAAAGGAAGTTTAGAAGAACCTTTCAATCCTTTAGAATTGGTTTTTTCAGCTGGAGCTACATTTATTGCTAGAGGATATGCTCTAAAAATTGAAGCTTTAAAAGATTTAATTTTGAAAGCTATTTTACATAAAGGTTTTTCATTTTTGGAAATTTTACAGCCTTGTATTACTTTTTTTGATTTAAGAAAATTTTATCAAGAAAGAATTTATGAATTAAAAGAAGAAAATTTGGAAGATAGAGAATCTGCTTTAAAGAAAATTAAAGAATGGGATTATAAAAATGAAAATAGAAAAATCCCTTTGGGAATTTTTTATAAAATTGAAAAGCCAACTTTTGATGATTTGGTGAAAAATATTCAAAGTTTATGAAAAGAATAATCTGTTTTGGGGGTGGAAATGGGGTTCCAAAATTAATGGCTGAACTTAAAAAATATTCTCTAAAAATTTGTGGCGTCAACTCTATGGTAGACAATGGAGGATCTGCTGGTCAATTAAGAAGAGATTTTGATGTTTTACCTCCAGGAGATATCAGACGTCACATTTTGGCTTTATCAGAGGCACCAAAATGGAAAAAATTCCTTTTTGAATTTAGATTTGGAAAAGAAGAATTCGAAATTGGTCACAAAGGTCACAATTTTGCTAATGCTTTTTTTGCAGGTCTTGAAGTTTTTTTCAGAGATTACAAAAAGGTTTTAAAAATTGTTCATGAATTCATGGAGGTAAAAAAAAATTGCAAGGCTCTACCTGCCACTCTTGATAAAGTCCAACTAATGGCAGAATTGGAAAATGGACAAATTATAGAAGGTGAAGCAGAAATTGATGTTCCCAAAAAACACAATCCAAATTTAAAAATTAAAAGATTGTTTTTGAATAAAAAAGCGAAAATTTTTTCTGAAACAAAAAAAGAAATTTTAAAAGCAGATTTAATCGTCATTGGACCTGGAGATCTCTATTCAAGTTTGATTCCCTGTTTTTTAATAAAAGGCACAAAAGAAGCAATAAAAAAAAGTGGGGCCAAAAAAATTTTTGTTGCAAATTTGATGACAAAATTAGGAGAAACAAATGGATTTTCTCTTTTGGATTTTACAAAAGAAATTGAAAGATATTTAAAAGAAAAATTAGATTTGGTAATTTTTAACAATTTTTTTCCTCAAAAAAAAGAAATTGAAAATTACAAGAAAAAACACCCAGAACTTTTAGAAATGGTAAAAATACCTAAAAATTTACCAAAAGAAAAATTCATTGGGAAAAATCTTTTATTAAAAGGAAAAATCGAACACGATTTTAAAAAATTGGCCAAACTTATAGTTAAAATTTTGCATTCATAAAAAATAATTTTAATTTGACAAAATTAAAAATATTTTGTATTTTATGAATATAAAATGAGGTAAAGGTCGTAGAAAAGGGTTGCAAAATAAAAATTAAAAAAGATATGAAAAAAGGAATTGCTATTTTAGGAACAATTTGTCTTTTGGGAGTTTTGATTTTGCCAGCAATAAGTGAAGCTGTAATGACAACGACAAACTGTTGTAAAATTAGAAGAACTTTTAATTTTAATGGAAAGACTTGGTTGTCTGGAAGATGTTATGGAGAAATAGGTTGGGAAGAAGGAACAGCTTTTGATACAACTACAGATCCTACAGGATGTGAAACTCCGGGAGGAGTTGTTTTGTGTACAGCTTCAACTTCGCCTGCTGCCACACCAACTAATTATGAAGGAGTTAATGTCATTAAAAGAAATGACTGGGGTGCGGGATGTATGCTAAATACCGTCTATCGGATTTCAGACTTTATTTTCATGATTTTGATTGTAGTGGCAGTAATTATTGGTTTGGCAGGAGGTTATAATATTTTGACTGCTGGAGGTGATGCTGAAAAAGTGAACAAAGGAAGAGACTTGATATTGTATGCTATTATTGGAATGGTAGTAGCTTTCTTTGCAAGAGCTATTCCTTCAATTGTCTCTCTGTTGATATAAAGAAAAAATAGAGAGAACCCCCCCTCCTTTATTTATCAAAAAGGAGGGGGGTGTTGGATTTTTAAAAAAGCTATGAAAGAGAAAAAAATTTTAAAACTAATTTTAGGAATAAATTTTTTTGTAATTTTTCTCTTTTTTGCTTTCTCAGTTTTTGCTGGTAAAACTACAACCAATTGTTGTCAAATAAAAAAAACTTTTTATTTTAATGGAAAAGAATGGTTATCTGGAAGATGTTATGGAGAAATAGGAGGAACAGATACAGCTTGTGTAACACCAGGTGGAGACATTCTTTGTGAACAGACAACTGGAGATTATGGTCCATCAAAAGGAACAATGAAAAGAAAAGATTGGGGAGCAGGGTGCATTTTAAATACAATTTATAAAATAACAGATCTTGTTTTCATGATTTTGATTGTAGTGGCAGTAATTATTGGTTTGGCAGGAGGTTATAATATTTTGACTGCTGGAGGTGATGCTGAAAAAGTGAACAAAGGAAGAGACTTGATATTGTATGCTATTTTGGGAGTAATAATTTGTTTTTTTGCTAGAGCAATTCCTTCAATAGTTGCTTTGTTAATTTAATTTTATTCTTTAAAAAGCATTTTCAACAAAGCCATTCTTATGTAAAGTCCGTTTTCTACTTGGCTTTCTTTTCCTTCTCTTTTACTCAAATAAACCGCTCTTTCGTCTTCATCTACCCATTCTGGAATTTCTCCAATTCTTGGAAGAGGATGCATCAAAAGAGCATCTTTTTTCATTTTTCTTAAAAGAGATTTTGTTATTCCAAATTTTTTAATGAATTTTTTTTGCAAAAATTTTTCTTTTTTTCCTGAAAAACTTCCTGTAATTCTTTCTAATTGTAATCTGGTAAAAATCCAAAAGTCAATTTCTTTAGCAAATTTCTCAATATTATCTGTTTTTAAAAACTCAATCTTTTCTTTTTCTAACTCTTTTAACACTTCTTTTGGTAAATTGTTGTTTTTTTCTGAAATTAAAATTAACTTTGTTTTGTATTTTGCTAAAATTTTGGCATCTGAATGCAAAACCCGACTATTTTCTAAATCTCCCACTAAAGCCCCTACTAATTTTCCAGCTTTCAATTTTTCTTTCTTTTTCCTCCAGATTGTATAAATATCCAATAACATTTGAGTAGGGTGTTCTCCTTTTCCATCGCCAGCATTAACTAATTTTACTTTTGGAGCGTATTTTTCTAAAACCTCCTTGGCAATCTTTGCTGAGCCTTCAGTGTGATGACGCATTATAATTCCATCTACTTTTAAATCAGCACAAACCCTAATAGTATCTGATAAAGATTCTCCCTTTATGGCTGATGAAAATTTGCCTGCATTTAAAATAGGAATAGCAATTCCTCCTAATTTACAAATAGCATTATAAAAACTCAAAAAGGTCCTTGTAGAAGGTTCCCAAAAAAGCAAAACAATTGATTTTCTGTTTAAATAATTTTTTAGCCTTTTTTGTTTTCTTATGCTTTCTGCCTCTTGAAAAATCTTTTCGCACAATTTTACATCGAATTGGTCACTTGAAATAATATAGGGAAACATCATTTTAAACTTTTTTTAATTAAAAAAGATATATCTATTGAAGAAAGATTGGGATGATAAATGGTATTTGTAAAATAAATTTTTTTAAATTCTTTTTCAATTTTTTTAAAACCCTCTTCAAAAAGACAATGAGTAAAAATACAAATAATTAATTTTGGATTTAATTTTTCAATTTCCTTTTTTGCTTTTATTAAAGTAGTGCCAGTAGATAACAAATCGTCCACCAAAGCTACAATTTTTCCTTTAACTAATTTTTTAATTTTTTGAGACAATTTTAATTTTACCGAAAAAGAATTTATTCTTTTTTTCTCAAAACCAAAAATTTCAAATCTTTTTTGACTACCAATATCTGGAGCTAAAAATAAAATTTCTTTTCCAAAATCCTTTTTAGCTCTTTCCATTAAATGAGGAATAGCAGATAAATTTAAAAGAGGGTATTTTTTTGTCCACTCTTTTTTTGAAAAATGAGCATCAATGACATAAATTTTCTTTACTTTATAAAACTCAATTAATTTTTTCACTAAATTTTCAGCAACATTTGTCTCTCCTTTTTCAAAAATTTTATCTTGTCTCTGATAAGGAAAATAAGTAAAGAAAATCTCTGGTTCAATTTTATTTTCTTTTAAAATTTGCAAAATTAACTCTAATTCTATCAATCCATCGTTTGGTCTTGGCATTCCAGAATGTAAAATAAAAACTTTTTTTCCTTTTAATTCATCCGTTGGTAATCTTACATATACTTCACCATCTGGAAAATATCTTTTACCTTCTCTATTTAGAGGAGGAATTATTATTTTAAAGTCTTTTTTTAACTTTTCAACAAAATGTTGAGAAAAAGAAGTGAAAATACAGCAATTTTTCATAATTTTTAATATTTTATCCCTCTTGATTTTCATTTTCAAGTTGAGTAAAATTAAATTGCGGGGTAGAGGAGTAGTTACCTCGCGAGGCCCATAACCTCGAGACCTGGGTGCAAATCCCAGCCCCGCAATAAAAATATTTTTGCCGGCGTAGCTCAGAGGCAGAGCAGTGGCTTCATAAGCCATGAGTCGGGGGTTCGAGTCCCTCCGTCGGCAATTTAAAAATTTTTTTATTTTTTTGGGGGTGTAGCTTAGCTCGGATTAAAGCGCTGCCCTGTCACGGCAGAGATCGTGGGTTCAAATCCCATCACCCCCGCATCCATTGAGCAAAAATTTATGCCAGAAAAAAGTAGGGCTCATATTTTTGTTTCTGGATTAGTTCAAGGTGTTTTTTATAGAGCAGAAACAAGAGAAAGAGCAAAAAAATTAGGACTTTTTGGATGGGTAAGAAATTTGGCTGACGGAAGGGTGGAAGTTTTAGTAGAGGGAGAAAAATCAAAAATAGAAAAATTAATTGAATGGTTAAATCAAGGACCTCAATTGGCCCAAGTAGAAAAAGTTGAAGTTGAATGGGAAGACTATAAAGGAGAGTTTGATGATTTTGAAATAAAATATTAGTTTATGGAAATTAAGCACTTAATTGTAGGACCTCTTTTAACAAATTGTTATGTTTTAATTTCTGGAAACGAAGCCATCGTAATTGATCCAGGAGGAGAAATAGAGAAAATTTTAAAAGAAATAGAAGGGAAAAAATTAACTTACATTATTTTGACTCATTATCATAGAGATCACACCTTGGCAGCTCCACGACTAAAAAAAGAAAAGGGAGGAAAAATTTTAATTGGCAAAGGAGAAAAAGAATTTATCGATTTTCCGGTTGATGAATTTTTAAATGAAAAAGAAGAAATAAGAATTGGAAACGAATTTTTAAAAGTAATTTCTACTCCGGGACATACCAAAGGAAGTATTTGCTTGTTGGGAAAAGATTTTATTTTTACCGGAGATACTTTGTTTGCTGATGGTGTTGGAAGGACGGATTTACCTGGTGGAAGTGAAAAAGACTTGGAGAAATCTTTAAAAAAATTAAAAAAAATAATTAAACCTAAAATGAAAATTTTTCCTGGACACGGACCTATTTTTGAGAAAAAATAAAAAATTCTTTTTTAAATTATGAAAAATTCCTCTTTGAGGAATTTTGTTATTATTGCTCATATTGACCACGGAAAATCCACTTTAGCTGATAGATTGCTGGAATTAACAAATACAGTTCCTAAAACAAAAATGAGAGATCAATTTTTAGATATGATGGATTTAGAAAGAGAAAGAGGAATTACAATTAAAATGCAACCTGTAAGGATGGAGGTAGAAAAGGAAGGAAAAAAATATATTTTAAATTTAATTGATACCCCAGGACATGTAGATTTTTCTTATGAAGTATCTCGAGCCTTAGCTGGAGTAGAAGGAGCAATTTTGTTGGTTGATGCAACAAAAGGAATACAAGCCCAAACTCTAAGTCATTTAGAGTTAGCAAAAAGTCACAATTTAAAAATTGTTCCGGTAATTAATAAAATTGATTTACCTCAAGCCCAAATAGAAAACACAAAAGAAGAAATTTCCAAAATTTTAAATATTGAAAAAGAAAAAATAATTTGTATCTCTGCTAAAAAAGGAATCAATGTGGAGAAGGTTTTGGATGCTATTTTAGAAAAAATTCCCCCTCCAAAAACAGATTTTCAAAAACCTTTTAGAGCTTTAATTTTTGATTCTCAATATGACCCCTTTAAAGGAGTAATAGCTCATGTAAGAGTAATGGAAGGAGAAATAGAAAAAGGAGAAAAAATCTTTCTAATTTCAACAAAAACCTCTGGGAAGATAAAAGAAATAGGTTTTTTTAAGCCCTATCTTTTACCTCAAAAAAAACTTCAATCTGGAGAAATAGGATATATAGTCTTTGGAATTAAAGATCCAGAAAAAGTAAAAATTGGAGATACAGTGGTTAAATTTTTAGATTTCCAAAAATTCTCTTTAAAACCTTTGCCAGGATACAAAATAGTAAAACCTGTAGTTTTTGCTAGTTTGTATCCTAAAGATAACAAAAAATATGAAATTTTAAGATCATCTCTTTATAAATTAAAATTACAAGACAGTGCCCTTTATTTTGAGCCAGAGCACAAAAAAGTATTTGGACAGGGTTTTAGGTGTGGTTTTTTAGGATCTTTGCATTTGGAAATTGTGATAGAAAGATTAAAAAGAGAATTTGGCTTGGAACTTTTAATCTCTTCTCCTTCTCTGATTTACAAAGTCATTGATAAAAAAGATAAAGAAATTTTGATTTATTCTCCTGCTGATTGGCCAGATCCTTCTTTAATAAAGGAAACAAGAGAGCTTTATGTAAAATTGGAAATTATTACTTTAGTAAATTTTCAAAGTAAAGTAATAGAAATGGTAAAAAAAAGAGAAGGTAAATATTTAAAAAGTGAATTTTTAACTTCAGAAAGGGTGCTTTTAATTTTTGAAATTCCTTTAAGAGAAATTATTATTGATTTTTATGATGAATTAATGTCAAAAACCAAAGGTTTTGCTTCCATGAATTATGAAATTTTAGGTTTTAAAAAGGCTTTTTTGAAAAAAGTAGAATTTTGGATTGCTAATCAAAAAGAAGAAGCTTTTTCTAAAATTCTTCCAGAAAACAAAGCCTTTGAAATTGCCAAAGAATTTTTAAAAAAATTAAAAGAGGTTTTACCTCCTCAACAATTCCCTGTAGCTCTTCAAGCTAAAATTGGTGCAAAAGTAATTGCCAGAGAGACTATTAAAGCTTTAAGAAAAGATGTTACAGCTCCTCTCTATGGAGGAGACTTTACCAGAAAGAAAAAACTTTTAGAAAAACAAAAAAGAGGAAAAAAAGAATTGAAAGAAAAAGGGAAAATTAAAATTCCTTCAGAGGTTTACCTTAAGGTTTTACAATAAAAATTTTTATAAAAAGTTTGACAACTCAAAAATAATTTTTTATTTTCTAAATAAATCCAAATAAAAAATTAAAATTTTTTATTATGCGGGTTTTCAGTGGAATTAGACCAAGTGGACAATTACATATTGGGAATTATTTTGGGGCTATCTCTCAGTGGGTAAAACTCCAAAAAGAACACGATTGTGTTTTTTGTATTGTAGATTTACATGCTATTACCACTCCTTTTGAACCAAAAGAGATCCAAAAAAATATTTTTGAATTAACAATTGCTTTATTAGCTAGTGGAATTGACCCTAAAAAATCTATCCTCTTTGTGCAATCTCATGTTAAAGAACATTGTGAATTAGCTTGGATTTTAGGAACTATTACTCCTATAGGAGAATTAAAAAGAATGACTCAATTTAAAGAAAAATCAAAAAAACATCCCCAATATGTAAATGCGGGGCTTTTGAACTATCCTCTTTTGATGGCCTCAGATATTCTGCTTTACAAAACTCAATTGGTACCTGTGGGAATAGATCAAAAACAACATTTAGAATTAACTAGAGAAATTGCCAGAAGATTTAATAAAAAATTTGGAAAAGTTTTTGAAATTCCTCAAATTCTTTTGCCAGAAAAAGGAGAAAAAATTAAATCTTTAACAGAACCTACAAAAAAAATGTCAAAAACAGATGATCCCAAAGGATGGATTGGAGTTTTTGATTCTCCTGAACAAATTAAAGCTAAAATCAAAAAAGCGGTTACAGACTCTGGAAAGGAAATAAAATATGATTTAAAGAAAAAACCTGGAATTTCTAATCTTTTAACCATTTTTGCTCTTTGTACTGGAAAAAAAATCGAACAGATAGAAAAAGAATTTAAAGGTAAAACCTACATGGAATTTAAAGATAGTGTCGCTCAGGTTTTAATAAAAACTTTGGAACCTTTTAGGAAAAAGAAAAAAGAATTTTTGCACAAAAAAGATTATTTAAAAGAGATTTTAAATGAAGGAAAACAAAAAGCTCAAATAATCGCTAGAGATACAATTGAAAAAGTAAAAAAGAAAATGGGGTTAATTTAATTTTTTATTTTGAAAAAATTAATGCTAAATGATATTCTCCTACTTGCCATTCTTTTTCTAAATTTAAATTAAGTCTTTCAGCTATCTTTTTTACCTTTTCAAAATCTAACCACTCAATCTCTTTAGTTAAAGGGTTGTCTTTTATCCAATCTACAATCAATATTTTTCCTCCTTTTCTTAAAACTCTCTTTCCTTCTTTTAATACTTTTTCTATGTCTTCACATTGAAATAACAAATTTGTCATTAAAACCCAATCGCAACTTTCATCTGAAAGAGGAACTACTTTTTCTACATTTGCTAAAATAAATTCAATATTGTCTAATTTTTCAAATCTTATTTTCCCCTTGAGAGCAGAAAGGGCTTCTTCTAAAACATCTATAGCATATACTTTTCCTTTTTTTAAAATTTTTGCCAAAGGAATTACCCAACCTCCAGATCCACAACCAAAATCAGCACAAATTAGATTTTCTTTTAATTCAAGTGTTTTTAAAACTTTTTCTGGTTCTAAAAATTCAATAGTCATTTTATATACACAAAGCAGAAACAATTTGATCTTTTGGGGCCAATTTCATAATTTTTACTCCTTGGGCAGTTCTCCCCAAAACTGGAATTGAAGCAATTCCAATTCTAATTACTTGTCCTTTTTGAGAGACCAAAATCAAATCTTCTTGGCCTTCCAATATTTTTATTGCAACCAACTCTCCGGTTTTAGGGGTAATTTTGCTAATTTTTATTCCCGTTCCTCCTCTGCTTTGGGTTTTAAATTGATTTAATTTTACTCTTTTTCCATATCCATTTTTTGTAATTACCAAAATATCAGAATTAACATTTTGAGAATTAATAACTTCCATTCCTATCACCTCGTCTCCATTTTCTAATTTTATTCCTTTAACTCCAAAAGATGTCCTTCCCATAGGTCTTATTTTTGTCTCATCAATTCTAATAGCTTGGCCATTTTTGGTAACTAAAATTAATTCATCTTTACCGGTGGTTTTTTGAACTTTTTTTAACAAATCTCCTTTTTTCAACAAAATAGCAATTAGTCCTTTTTTTCTCACATTTTCAAATTCTTTTAAAGGAGTTTTTTTTACAAACCCTTCTTTAGTTACAAATGTTAAATATTTTACATTTTCTTCAATATCTTTTTTGCCTAAAGAAAAAATTGTCAAAATTCTCTCTTGGGGAGAAATTTCTATAAAATTGAAAATGCCTTTTCCTTTTTGTAATTTATCCATTTCTGGAATTTCATAAACTTGGGTTTTAAAAACCTTTCCAGAATCTGTAAAGAAAAACAAATTGTCTTTTGTGTTAGCAATTGTGCAGTGTTCTATAATATCTTCTTTTGTTGTTTTGGCTCCCAAAATTCCTTTTCCTCCTCTTTTTTGAAGCCGATATTGAGAAGGGCTAATTCTCTTTATATATCCTCCTTTGGTAAGAGTAATTATAGTTTCGTAAGAAGGAATTAAATCTTCTTTTGTAATTTCTTGAGGTTTTCTGAGAATAACTTTGGTTTTTCTTTTGTCTCCAAATTTCTCTTTTAATTCTTTAAATTCTTCTTTCATTACTTGCTTTAGCTTTTGGGGACTTTTTAAAATCGCCGTCAAATTTTTAATTTTTACTTTAAGCTCTTTTAGCTCTTTCCAAATTTTTTCTCTCTCTAATCTAGAAAGAGTAGCTAATCTAGTATCTAAAATAGCGTTAGCCTGAATTTCAGTCAATTTAAATCTTTTTTGTAAAGCAACTTTAGCTTTTTCTCTATCTGCTGATCTTCTAATTATCCTAATAACTTCATCAATTTCTCCTAAACATTTATTCAATCCTTCCAAAATATGAGCCCTTTCTTTTGCTTTCTCTAATTCATATTTCGTTCTTCTAAAAACAACCTGTCTGCGATGTTCTAAAAAATAATTCAACAAATCAACCAAATTTAAAATTTTAGGTTGAATTCCATCAACTAAAGCTATCATATTTAAATGAAAATTCTTTTCCAAGTCAGAAAATTTATAAAGAGCATTTAATATTTTTTTGGGAGAAACTCCTTTTTGAAGTTCAATAACAATCCTCATTCCTTCTTTATCTGATTCATCTCTAATATCTCTAATTCCTTCAATTTTTTTATTATTTACCAAATCAGCAAATTGCTCAATTAAAGAAGATTTTTGCACTTGGAATGGAATTTCTGTAATCACAATTTGCATTTTTCCTGATTTTTTCTCTTCGATTTCTGCTTTACCTCTCATCAAAATAGCTCCTTTTCCTTGAGAATATGCCTCCAAAATACTCTCTTTATCAAAAATAAAGCCTCCTGTGGGAAAATCTGGTCCTTTAATAAAAGAACACAAATCTTGAGTGGTAGCTTTTGGATTATCTATCAGATAAATTAAAGCATCGCAAACTTCTGATAGATTATGAGGAGGAATATTTGTAGCCATCCCCACAGCAATTCCTAAAGAGCCATTAATAATCAATTGAGGAAGAGGTGAAGGCAAAACTTGAGGTTCTTTTTTAGTGCCATCATAATTTGGCATAAAATCTACAGTATTTTTTTCAATATCTCTTAAGAGCTCTTCACCAATTTGAGAAAGTCTAGCTTCTGTATAACGCATCGCTGCCGGAGGATCTCCATCTATACTTCCGAAATTTCCCTGGCCATCAATTAAGGGATATCTAAGAGAAAAATCTTGAGCCATTCTTGTTAAAGCATCATAGACAGGAATATCACCATGAGGATGATATTTTGCTAACACTTCACCTACGGTAGCTGCTGATTTTCTAAATTTGGCATTATGTCTTAAACCCATTTCATACATTGCATATAAAATTCTTCTTTGAACTGGTTTTAATCCATCTCTCACATCAGGCAAAGCCCTGGAAACAATAACTGACATTGCGTAATCAATATAAGAGCTTTTCATTTCTTCTGTAATCTCTCTTTTTTTAATGGTACCCCAAAGAGAATTTGATTTTTTTGAATCTCCCATAAATTTTTTATGGTTTTAATAAAACTACCTCCGTTTTATTTTCTGCTAAATCCTTTTTTTTAATATTTAATTTCTCTTTAGGACTAATATCTTTTACTCCCAAATTTTTTAAAAACTCTTCCAATTGCTTTGATTTTTTTTGCAAAACCTGATAAGCCATTGGAATGACAATTTTTGGTTCTATTTGAGAAATGATTTTAGTAGGTTTCTTAGTAGAAATAGTAAAATCTCCTCCAATTGGAACCATTAAAATGTCTATTTGTCCAATTTTTTCTAATTGTTCTTCATTCAATTCTTCCTGACCTAATTTTCCCAAATGACAAACTTTTAAATTTTCACTTTCAATGGTATAAATAGTATTTAATTTTGTTTTTTTTTCATTTCCATCGCAAAAAGACAAAATTCCTTGAAAAAATATTCCTTTTACTTCATATTCTCCAGGTCCTGAAATTAAAAAACAATCTTTTTGTGAAAAATTTATATTATTTTCATTGCCAAATTCTTGAGTGAATAATAAAATATCACAATTTAAAACTTTTTTTAATTTTTTGTTTTCCTTTTTATCAAAAAAGGGAGGATCAATTACAATTTTTACTTTTTGATTTTCATCATTAGATGTTAAAACTTCAAAAAAAGTATTTCCATGCCATACAATCTGCATAAGAGATATGCTATCATATCCCTTGCAAAATTTCAAGAAATAATGTAAATAAAAATTATAAAATTTTCATTTTTATTGAAGTTAGCATATGAAGTTAAAAAAATTAAAACAAATTTTGGATTTCCCAGAACTATTATCTCCACCAAAAGTAGGTGATGTAGTTAGAGGAAAGATTATTAAAAAGGGAAGTTTGTCAATTTATGTTGATTTGGGAAATTTTAAAACAGGAATAATTTATGGAAGAGAATATTTAAAGGCAAAAGAAATGCTCAGAGATCTTAAAGAAGGGGACGAAATTTTTGCCAAAATAATAGAAATAGAAAATGAAGAAGGTTATGTTGAGTTATCAGTTCAAGAAGCTCAAGAAGAATTAATTTGGAAAGAACTTTTAGAAAAAAAAGAAAAAGGAGAAAAAATTAAAGTGAAAATTGTGGGAGCCAATAAAGGAGGGTTGGTAACTAAAATTTCTGGACTTTCAGCTTTCATTCCTATTTCTCAATTATCTCCAGAACATTCTCCTCAAATAGAAAATCCACAACCAGCTAAAATTGTAAAAGAACTTCAGAAATTTGTAAACCAAGAGTTTGAAGTAAGAATTATTAATCTCAATCCCAAAACTAAAAGTATTGTTCTTTCAGAAAAAGATTAAATTTAAAATGAAATTTTTAAAAGATGAAGATAAAAACATTTTAATTAAAAATTTATTTTTAATATTTCTTATTTTTTTTCTTGCTTCTTTACTTTTTGCCATTTTTGGGGGATCATTACCTGAAAAAAAGAAAATTTCTCTTACCCAACTATCAAGAGAAATTAAAGAAAATAAAGTAAAAAAAATTGTCGTTTCTGATTCTGAATTGATTATCTTTTATAAAGATGATTCTCGAGCTTTCTCAAGAAAAGAACCAGATCTTGCTTTATCTGAAAGTCTGAGAAATTTTGGATTGGATGAAGAAGAGATTTCTCAAGTAGATATTGAATATAAAGCTCCTTCTCAAATTTTAAATTGGTTAGGACCGCTTTTTTTTACTATCTTACCTTTTTTACTTTTGCTTTTGTTCTTTTCTTTTCTTTTTAAACAAACAAAAAGGGGAGCTTCTCAAATTTTTGATTTTACCCAGGTAAGACCCAAATTATTTGGACCTGGAAGAAAAATGAAAGAAAAAATCACTTTTGATAAAATAGGAGGATTGAAAGAGGCTAAAGAAGAGTTAGAAGAAATTGTAGACTTTTTAAAATCTCCACAAAAATACTTGGAAATGGGAGCTAAAATTCCAAGAGGAGTTTTGTTAATAGGGCCTCCAGGAACGGGAAAGACAATGTTAGCAAAAGCGGTAGCTAATGAAGCTCAAGTGCCTTTTTTCTCAATTTCGGGTTCAGAATTTATAGAGCTTTTTGTAGGTGTTGGAGCTAGCAGAATTAGGAGTCTTTTTGAACAAGCAAGAAGAGCTAAAAACGCAATTATTTTTATAGATGAAATAGATTCTATTGGAAAAATAAGAGGTGTTGGAGTAACTGGAGGTCACGAAGAAAGAGAACAAACCTTAAATCAATTGTTGGCTGAAATGGATGGAATTGGAAGAGAAGAAAATTTAATTGTTATGGGAGCAACTAATAAACCTGAGGTTTTGGATCCAGCTCTTTTAAGACCAGGAAGGTTTGATAGAAGAATTGTTTTAGATTTGCCAGATATTAAAGAAAGAGAAGAAATTTTGAAAATCCATTGCCAAGGAAAGCCATTAGCTGAAGACGTCAATTTAAGAGAGATAGCCGAGAGAACTCCAGGTTTTTCGGGAGCTGATTTGGCAAATGTTGTTAATGAAGCTGCTATTTTAGCTGCCAGAAAAAATAAAACAAAGGTTTCCCAAAATGAATTGATAGAATCAATTGAAAAAGTTTTACTTGGACCCGAAAGAAAAAGTCATATTTTGTCAAAAAAAGAAAAAGAAATCTCTGCATATCATGAAGCAGGTCATGCTTTAGTTTGTGCATTTTTGCCCAATACAGAACCTATTAGGAAAATTTCTATTATTAGCAGGGGTCAAGTAGCAGGTTATACTCTAAAGACTCCAAAAGAAGAAAGAAAGATTAAGACAAAATCTGAATTTTTAGCTGAAATGGCAACTTTATTGGGAGGCTATTGTGCAGAAAAAATAAAATTTAAAGAAATAAGCACTGGAGCAAGCAATGATTTAGAAAGAGCAACTATTTTGGCAAAAAAATTAGTTACAGAATATGGAATGTCCTCTTTGGGTCCTATCTCTTTTGGCGAAAGACAAAGATTAGGATTTTTAAAGTATGAAGTCGAATACCGAACTTATTCCGAAAAAGTAGCTGCAAAAATTGACAAAGAAATTGAAAAGTTTATTAAGCAAGCCCAAAATAAAGCTACTGAGATATTAAAGAAAAACAAAAAATTGCTTGACAAAATTGCTCAAAGATTGATTGAAAAAGAAACAATAGAAAAGGAAGAATTTGAGAAAATAATTAAAGAAGAAAAAGAAAAATACCAGAAAATGGACCAAAAAGTAAAAAAAGAGGTTAAAAAGAAAAAACCTTTAAAAATTGATTTAAAAAAGTTATAAATAAATAAAGGGGCGTGTAGCTTAGTGGCAGAGCGGGGCCCTTATAAGGCCTTGGTCCAGGTTCGATTCCTGGCACGCCCACCAACTAAAGGTTTTTTTATTTTAAAAGGGATTATCAAAAATTGTATCATTATATCTATACAAAACAGTATCAAAAATCGCTGCTATCAGATATTATCAAAAAACCTGATATTTTTATTTGCTTTCAACAAATCCAATAAAGGGGGTTGACTAAATGAAAAAAGTGGAATAAAATATTAATATTATGAAGATCAAGGTTAATAAAGAAAAGTGTATTGGATGTGGAATGTGTGCAAGTTTGGTGCCAGATGTTTTTGAATTAGATGAAAAAGAAAATAAATCAAGAGTGAAAGAAGGAGTAGATTTAAAAAAGTATGAAAAAGAAATTGAAGAGGCTATTGAAAGTTGTCCTGCCAGAGCTATAGAGAAAGAATAAAATTTATAAGGAATGAAGTTTTATTACTTGACCCTTTCTTGGATTTATCGATGGTATGGAAAGAAAATGTGCAAAGAATGTGAAGGTTTTATTAAGCCTTTTTCTAAAATTTTAGATTTGGGTTGTGGTTCTGGAATAATTGCTAAAGAATTTCAAAAACATTTCAAAAGTGAGTTGATAGGAATTGATATTATAGAAAATTTAGTAGAAAAGATTCCTTTTAAAAAATTTGATGGTGAATTTATTCCTTTTCCTCCAAAAAGTTTTGATGTAGTAATGATAAATTTTGTTTTACATCATTGTAGAAATCCTCTTCAGCTTTTAAAGGAAGCAAAAAGAGTAGGAAAGGAAATTATTGTTTATGAAGATTTACCTGAAGGTCTTTTAGGAAAATTGTTTTGTAAAATTCATGGTTTTACTTTTTCAAGTATTTTTCAAAAGGAAAAAAATCAAAATTTTAAAACAGAAAAGGAATGGAAAAAAATTTTTGATAAATTAAAATTGAAAATTATTTTTAAAAAAAGAGTGGCAAATTTTCCAGTAAAAAAACAATTATTTATTTTGCGCACGTAGTTCAGCGGTAGAACGCCTCTCTGATAAAGAGGAGGTGGTAGGTTCGACTCCTACCGTGCGCACTAAAAAAATTTTTAAAATGTCTCTTTCTTTCTCTATTTTGTGTCGAGGTAAAGGTTCTTTTTATCAATTAGAAAGAGGTTTTAAAAAACTAAATTATAAGGCTAATTTAGTCTCCATAAGTGAAGGAAAGGAAAAAAGAGTATTTGGCTTGTCAAGGTGATATTGTAATTGGAATTGGGTCTTGGAGAGATTGGGTTTTTATTTATGAAAAGCCAAAAAAATTAGGGAAAAAAGTCTTCCCTTGGCTAGTCTCAGATGACAAAGTTTTAAATTTTGTCGCAAAAATGAATAGGGCTCCAGTAATTTTTACTACCAGTAAATTTTGCAAAAAAACTTTTATTAAGGCAGGAGTAAAAAAAGAAAAAATTGAGATAATTTATGAAGGAATAGATACCGATTTTTGGAAACCTTTACCTGAAAGAAAAATTAAAAAAATAAGAGAAATTTTAGAATTAGAAAAAAATAAAGTAATTTTGTTAACTATTGGAGGAGATGGAACAAGTAAAGGAGCTCAAGAAACCTTTTAGATGGAAAAATGCTATTGGGTATTTAGTTGATGGAGTAAAAGCTAATGTAAAAGAATTAAGAGAAGCTTTAAAAAAAATTAATTGAAAATGAAAAATTAAGAAAAGAAATGGGAAAGAGAGCCCGTCTTCATGTTATAAAAAATTTTGAAGCTAAAAAAACTGCAAAGATTTTTACAGAAAAATTAAAAAGATTCCTCTCCTAAAATTCCTCTTTTAATTTCTCTTACTTGAAGTTTTTTTGGTTTAAATTCTTCTTTTAAATATTCAAGAGCTTTATAAGGCATGCTTTTTTTGCCACAAGTGAAAATATCAACAGCCAAATAATTATATTCTGGCCAAGAATGTAAAGCAATATGACTTTCGGAAACTAAAATAACCCCAGTAATTCCTTGGGGTTTAAATTTATGAATAGAAACTTTTAAGGGAGTGCTTTGAGCTTTTTTTGCTGCACAAATTAAAATTCTTTTTAATTCTTTTTTACTTTCAATTTTTTTTCCATACCAAAACTCGGCTATCAAATGAAGCCCGAGATATGAACAATTGGGAAAACAATTTTTTAAAACGCATACATTATCTCTCTTTGTTTTTTGAAACATATTTTTAAAAAGGTTAACTGTTACCCTGGAAAAAAATTTCCAGAGCCCCCTCCTGACAAATTTTGCCAGGGAAAAACAAAGAGCTAAAAAAACAGTTAACCTTTCTTTTAAATTGTTAAAGAACCTTTTAATTTCTTTTTAAATTCTCTCTGATTTTTCTCAACTTTTGCCTTTGGCTTTTCTTTATATTTTTTTATTTGAACTTCTAACTCATCTTTTACTTCATTTATTGCTGATTTTAAATTTTCATTAAAAGCTGTTGCTCTTAAAATTTTTTTTGGAAATTGAACTTGACATTCAGCATAAAAAACTTTTCCCTTTTGGTGATGTAAACTTGGTCTTCCTATTTCTACTTCAACTATAATTTCTTTTTTCTTTTCGCCAAAAAAATTATTAAAATATTGTTTAGTGTAAAATATTTTACAAAATTTTTCAAGAGACCCAATCTTTTTTTTAATATATTCTTTTAAAGATGGTGTCAAGTTAAAATTTTTGGTCTTAATTGTTATTTGCATTTTTAAAAAAATAAAACCCCATTTTCGATGCCATTTTAAATAGCATCTAAAAATGGGGTGAGAAAGCCACCTTAAAAATTTTATTTTTTCTTAGAAGATCTTTTCTTGGTGGCTTTCTTTTTAGAAGCTTTTTTCTTTTTTGCCATTTTTAAAGAGCTTTATTATATAAAACGACCTTTCTTTAATTAATTTTCTCATATTTTTTTACTTTTTGTCAAGTCATCATCCATATCCAATAAAGTAGTGGTAAAAACATTACAAAGCAGTAGAGAGAAGAGAAAGGAAAAACATAAGTTAGTATCAAGGAATTATCTATAGTAGTGAACTACTTTAATTTCAGGACCTATTTTTTTAAAAATAAAAATTAAAATTACACCGACAAAAAAACCAAATATATGACCAAGAAAAGTACCAGCTGTATCTTCTAAAGAAAGAACAAAATAAAGAAACTGAGTCAAAAACCAAAATATCGTATAATATATACAAGGAAGATTTATCACTTCCGCTTTACCTAATCTACCTGGAAGAATTATTAGTAAGAAACAAGCAATAGAATTTTTAGGATATAAAATTAAATAAGCACCTAATAATCCAGAAATTGCAATTGAGCTTCCTACTAAAGGAACTTCTTGTAAGGGTGAAAAAAATGAATAAAGAAGAGCACCAATTGCTCCAACTAAAAAATAAAAAACTAAAAAGCGAAATTTCCCTAAAATTAATTCGATATTTGGACCCAACAACCATAAAAACCACATATTTAAAATTAAATGAAAAATTCCAATATGAATAAAAGAAAAAGTGAAGAGTGATAATAAATTTCCTTTTTTAATCATTTTTGGCACAATTCCAAATTCTGAGAAAATATTTCTTTTAATTTTTTCTTTAAATTGAATTTCGTATTTTTTTGTGCCTTCAGATTGAGCTATAAAATAAGGAATGCATTCAAAATATTTTTTTTCTTCTAAGGTACCGTTGTATGTGCATTTTTCTTTCATTTGTTGAAAAAAAATGTTAGCTTCTTTTTTGCTTAAATTATTAATGTAAACTTGAAAAAAAATATAGGCAAAAATAGTAAAAATTATTAAAACAAAAGTAATACTTTTAACTGAAATACCTACGCCTTCTCTATCAAATAGAGGAAATAAAAGCATATTTTAACTTTTTTCATTTTAACTTTTTTCTCAGTTAATTTAAATTTTTATCAGAAAAAGGAAAAGTTTCTTTTAAATACCGTTTTTTTAATAAAGTGTCAAATTTAATGTTATTAGGTCATTTAATAAAATCTAAATAAAAGATGATAATATGAATTAAAACTTAGTCAAACTATTGAGCCTTCTTTTGAGAAAATGTTAGAATTAAAGCTAAAAGAAAACTAAAAAATAAATTTTTAAAAAAATTAAAAATGAAAGAATTTTTTGAAAAAGAAAGAACATCAAAGAAAGAAATTCCTATAGAAAATGAAAAAATTTCCGAAGACCACTGGTTTAAAATCGGAGAAGAACTATATAAAAAATTAGGTGAGGTTCCTGACCCTTTACAAATCAGAGCTCAAGCTATTATTGAAGCCTTTCGTATCCCCTCTTTTCCTTATTCTTCTATTGAAAAAGGTGAAAGAGGGAAAAAAGAAAGAGAAAGAGACAAAATAATTGCTGAATATCTTACTAACAGACCTGGTGTTTGGATAGACAGAGAAAAGGGTATCATTTCTCTTGATTTTAGAGACATGTATCCAGAAGGACTACCAAGAAAATTGAAAAAGGCTCTCTCTCCAGATACATTAGAAATAATGGAAACTGAATATGAACATCTCAAAGAAATTAACCCAGAGACAGAAAACTCTATTGAAGCTGATTGTCCAATTCATTATTTTAGACTACCTGGAGGAGTTGATCTTTTTATGAAGGGGTATATTCATAATAAAATTTGGCAAGAAAGACACAGCAAATTCCTTCAAAAAATGAACAAAAAAGCCAAAGTAATTTGTATTGAAGGTCGTCATTCTATTCCCTTTGGAGAAAGTCTTGAACTCCTTTGGAGTCACCCTGACTTTCAATTTGGTCATTATGACAAACTAATGAAAGAAGCAGTTAAGGAAGGATTTAGAGGTCTTTTCACTGAAGTTGATGCCAGAGATGTGTCAAAAATTCGTATGGATGTAGTTCGGAAGAAAAGGAAGCTTATTTTTCCTGATTTACCGAGTACTTTCTTTTTAGAATTCTTTAAATTTTTAGAAACCCAACATCCTCAACTTAAAGAAGAAATTGAGACTCCTGAAAAGCTAAAAGAATATCTCATTGATTTATCAACTACATATGTGGGGATATTTAAAAGAAGGAAGAAAAGAATTTTTTACAAAGGAAAACAATACACGAGATTTCCTTACATTACAAAAGAAGGAAAAACCTCTTTTAAGCCTACTCTCCTTGAGCTTGGTCAACATCTCTTTTCTGATGCTTTAGCTGCAATCAAACTTCATTTAATTGCCAGACTAATGGCAGAAGGCAAAATTGAAAAAGGCCCCATTATTGATTATCAAGGAGCAGGTCATTTATCCAGCAAAACATTTTTTCTAAAACACCCTGAATATGCAATGGAGGTAGTATTAAGAAACATTCATGAGTTGATGGCAGGAAGAGTAAAGAAAGGCGAAATATCTGAAATCTGTGATATCTTTAAAAGACCAGATTGGGAAGAAGCAGTTAAAGAAATTGCCAAACTTGTCTTTAAAAAACCTTCTCCAGACAGAGAAAAACTTTTAGATATAAAGATTGACTTTTTAAAAACCTTCAATCTTGATCCTAAACAAATTATCCCTTCCGATGAAAAAATTGAAAAAATAAGAGAGAAAATAAATAAATTAATCACAAAAGAAAAATAAAAGTAAAAAACCTTCAAGGCTTGACAAATGTTTTTTGTTTTGATAAAAATTATAAAATTTTATGAAAATGACAGAAAAAAATAAAATTGAATTTTCAAATCTCTCAACCAAGAAGGTAGTAATGGGTATGGTGATGTCTTTTTTGTCCTTCTTGGTTGAGGGAGGATTTAAATAAAAAAATTGAAAAAAATAAAAACTAAAAATCCCCCCTCAACCGGGGGGATTTTTAGTAAAAAACAATGCTTACTTTCGCTTTTGGTTTTCCCAGACTTGGAAAAAAAAGAGAATACAAAAGAGCAATTGAGAGTTTTTGGCGAGGAAAAATTGAAGAGAGAGAGTTGAAAGAAGAAATTTTTAAATTAGAAAAAGAAAGACTAAAAACCTATGAGGAATTTGTTGATAAATTTCCGGTAGGGGAGATGACATTTTATGACAATATTTTAGATACTGCAATAATGGTAGGTTTGTATAAAGTTAAAAATTTAAAAGAATATTTTGAATTGTGCAGAGGAAATAAAGCCCTTGAATTAACAAAATGGTTTAATACCAATTATCATTATTTGGTTCCCGATTTTCCCAAAAATTTTAAAATAGAAAATTTCAAATTATTTTGGAACAAGCCAAAAGAAGAATTTTCAAAACATCAAAAAGGAATTCCTTATTTGATAGGTCCTTTTACTTTTTTGAAACTATCAAAAGGAGTCTCAAAAAAGAATTTTGAAAAATATCTTTTTGCTTTGAGTGAAGTTTATTGTCAAATAGTAAAGGATTTTAAAGAAGTTCAAATAGATGAACCAGCTTTTGTCTTAGATATTACTCAAAGAGAAGTAAAATTAATCAAAAAAGTTTACAAAAAAATTGGTGCTAAAAATCCAAATATTTTTATTTTTACTTATTATAATAGCGTTGATTTTTTGG
This sequence comes from uncultured Candidatus Saccharibacteria bacterium, assembly GCA_964552375.1. Taxonomy (GTDB): domain Bacteria; phylum Patescibacteriota; class Minisyncoccia; order Minisyncoccales; family CAZJYT01; genus CAZJYT01. The sequence continues at coordinate 6,988 of CAZKFX010000004.1, read as the reverse complement.
AAAAATTATATGATTTACCCATAAAAGGAATTGGATTAGATTTTGTCAATGGAAAAGAAAACTTTTTAAAGATAAAAAAATATGGCTTTCCAAAGAATCTCATTTTAATTTGTGGTTTAATTCAAGGAAGAAATATTTGGAAAACAGATATTTTAAATAGCTTAAATTTTTTGAGACAAATAGAAAAATATAGCAAAAATTTAGCCATTTCTAACGCCTGTCCTCTTTATCATTTGCCTGTTTCTCTTGAGGGGGAAAAATTTAATAAAAAAATTTTAGAAAAAATTGCTTTTGCTAAAGAAAGATTAAAAGAGATAAATCTTTTGGAAAAAGTTTTTTCTGGAAAAGAAAAATTTCCAAAAAAAAGAAAAAAGAAAAGTTATTTTTGGGAAAATCCTCAAATAAGAGAAAAAATTAAAAATTTGAAAGAAAAAGACTTTGAAAGAGACCTTCCTTTTGAAAAGAGAATTAAAATTCAAAGAAAAATTTTAAATTTGCCTCTTTTTCCAACAACTACTATTGGAAGTTATCCTCAAACCGAAGATGTAAGAGAAAAAAGGAAAAAGTTTAAATTGGGCAAAATTTCAAAAAGAGAATATCAAAAATTTATTAAAGAGAAAATAAAAGAGACAATAGCCTTTCAGGAAAAGTTGGGTTTAGACGTTTTGGTTCATGGAGAATTTGAAAGAACAGATATGGTGGAATTTTTTGCCCAAAAATTGAAAGGATTTTTGACCACAAAAGAAGGTTGGATTATTTCTTATGGAACTCGCGTTTACAGGCCTCCAATAATTTATGGAGACATTAGCAGACCAAAACCTATGACCTTAAATGAGATTGGTTTTGCTCAAAGTTTGACAAAAAAACCTGTAAAAGGAATGCTTACAGGGCCTGTGACTATTTTGGCTTGGAGTTTTGTTAGAGAAGATATTCCTATTTATGAAATTGCCTTTCAAATTGCTCTTTGTTTGCAACAAGAAATTAAAGATTATGAAAAAAGAGGAATAAAAGTAGTTCAGATTGATGAACCTGCTTTTAGAGAAAAAGCTCCTCTCAAAAAAGAAAAATGGAAAGAATATTTTGATTGGGCAACAAAGGCTTTTAATTTGGCCTCAAAGTCTAAACCCGAAACCCAAATTCATTGTCATATGTGTTATTCAGAATTTGACCAAATTATTGACTATATTTTAAAAATGAATTTTGATGTCTTTTTGGTAGAAGCTGCCAGGAGTAGGGGAGATGTTATTGAGTGTTTTAAGAGAAAAAAATTTAAAAAACAAATTGGTTTTGGAGTCTGGGATATTCATTCGCCTATTGTTCCTACAGTTAAAAAAATGGAAAAGATTATAAATTTGGCATTAAAATTTTTCCCAAAAGAAAATCTTTGGCTTAATCCAGATTGTGGTTTGAAAACAAGAGAATGGGCAGAAACAGAACTTGCTTTAAAAAATTTAGTTAAATTAGCTAAAAAATTAAGAAAAAAATATCAAAGAAAAGAAAATTAAAAAATGAAAATTATAGATATTTACAAGAAAAATTCTCTTGTTTTTTCGGTAGAATTTTCACCTCCGAAAGATAAAAACGGAAAAAAGAAAATTTTTGAGATATTTAAAGCTCTTAAAAAATTTCCCATTAAATATTTTAGTCTCACTTGCGGAGCTTTAGGAAGTAAGGAAAGAGATATAATTGAAATTGGACTTTTATTAAAAAAGAAATATCAGCTTGAAGTTCTTTTACATCTTATTGGACGGAATAAGTCAAAAAAAGATATTGAAAATTTTTTAATAAAAATGAAAAAGAGAAAACTCCAAAATATTTTAGCTTTAAGGGGAGATTTAAAAATTGATAAAAAAGAGAAAGATTATTATTTTCAAGGTATAAAATATGCTTTTGAGATAGTAAGACAAATTAAACAAAATCAAGGAGATTATTTTTGTGTTGGAGTGGCAGGCTATCCTGAAGGTCATCCAGAATGTCCTGATTTTGAAAAAAATTTGGAATATTTAAAAATTAAAGTTCAATGTGGAGCTGATTTTGTAATTTCTCAAGCCTTCCTTGATGTTGAAAAATTTTTGAAATTTAGAGAATCTGCTCTAAAAAAAGGAATAAAAATTCCCATTGTCGCTGGAGTTTTTCTGTTAAATAAAATTTCAGATGTCAAATTTCTTTCTCAATTTCTTAAAATAAGTGTCCCCAAAAAACTTAAAGAAAAAATGAAAACCAAAAAAGACGACAAAGAAGAAATTAAAAAAATATTTGAAGAATTTAATTTTTCTCTGGTTGAAAAATTAATTAAAGAAGAGGTTTGTGGTATTCATTTTTTTACAATGAATCGCTTAGAGCCTACTTTAAAAATTTTTGAAAAATTATGACAAAAACAATTTCCCAAATAAATGAAAAAATTAAAAAAGGAAAAGTAGTAGTAGTCACAGCAGAAGAGATGATAAAAATAGTCAAAAAATATGGAATTAAAAAAGCAAGTGAGAAAGTAGATGTAGTAACTACGGGAACTTTTGCTCCTATGTGTTCAAGTGGAATGATTATAAATATTGGAAAAACAAATCCAAGAATAAAGTTGGGAGGAGGGGAATGTTTTCTTAATGGCGTGCCAGCTTATTGTGGTTTAGCAGCAGGAGATATTTTTCTTGGAGCTACAGCTCTTCCTTTATCTGATCCAAAAAACAATCCTCATCCTGGAAAATTTAAATATGGAGGAGCCCATGTTATTCATGATTTTGTTGCCAAAAAAAATATTAAACTTTCAGCTAAAGCTTATGGAACAGATTGTTATCCGGCAAAAAAATTAGAAAAATTTATAAACATTAATGAGGTAAAGGATGCTATTCTTTTTAATGTAAGAAATTGTTCTCAAAACTACAATGTCGCGGTAAATTTGGGCCAAAAGACTCTTTATACTTATATGGGGGTTCTTTTGCCAAAATTGGGAAATGCAAGTTATTGTAGTGCGGGACAACTTTCTCCTCTTTTAAATGATCCTTACTATGAAACAATTGGTATTGGCACTAAAATTTTTTTGGGCGGAGGAATAGGATATATTGTAGGACCTGGAACCCAACATCGTCCTCAAGTAAAAAGAGCAAAAAATGGAATTCCCTTAGAACCTGCTGGGACTTTATCTGTAAGAGGAAATTTAAAACAAATGAAACCTGAGTGGTTAGAACCTGTAAGTTTGTTAGGTTATGGAGTCTCTTTAAGGGTAGGAATTGGAGTACCAATACCAATTTTAAATGAAAAGATAGCCAAATTTACCGCAATAAAAGACGAAGATATATTAGCTCCTGTAGTTGATTATAGCCAAGAATATCCTTATTTTAAAAAAACTAAAAAATTAGGGTTTGTAAATTATAAAGAATTAAGATCGGGGAAAATAAAAATTTTAGGAAAAGAGGTTTCCACTTTTGGACTTTCAAATTATCAAAAAGCAAAAGAGATAGCTTTAATTCTTAAAAAGTGGATTAAATCTAAAAGATTTTTCCTTACAGAATGTGTTGAAAGATTACCTTTATCTGAAAGATAAATTTTTAAAATTTTATGGAAAAATTTTATCGTCTCTGGACACCATATCTTCAGAGTTTTAATCTTGTCTTTAAAGAAACAGACATTCAAATATATTCAAGAGAAAATCTCATTGAAAAAGCTAAAATAGTTCTTTTAAAATATCGCTTCTTAATTGAAAATTATGGAAAGAAAAATCCTCTTTTTTTAACAACTTTGACACCTTATCCAGAAGATAAAAAAGCTCCAGAAATCATTCAAAAGATGATTAAAGAAAGCAAAAAAGTAGGGGTAGGTCCTATGGCTTCAGTAGCAGGAGCTATTGTAGATTTTATTGGAAAAGAACTTTTATCAGAAACAAAAGAAATAATAATAGAAAACGGAGGTGATATTTTTATAAAAGCCAAAGAAAGAAAAAAAATTGGAATTTGGTGTGGAAAGCTAGCAAAAATTAAAAAAATTGTCTTTGAGATCGAACCAAAAGATACACCTTTGGGAATATGCACTTCTTCAGCTAAAATTGGTCATTCTCTTAGTTTTGGAAACACTGATGCTACTACAATTTTAGCCAAAAATGCTACTTTAGCGGATGCTTGTGCAACAAAAGTTGCTAATATAGTAAAAAGTGAAAGAGATATAATTGAAGGAATTAAATTTGCTAAAAAAATTCCTGGAGTGAAAGGAGTAATAATTGTGATTGGAAATAAAATTGCCTGCTGGGGCAAAATAAAAAATCTTAAATTTTTGGTTTAATGAAAGATGAAGTTAAACTAAAAGTTCAAAAAAACCCACCAAGAAATTGGTGGGTTTTTAGAAAAATGTTCACTTCGGATCTTTATCCTTTTTCTCTTTTCTTTCTCCAGCAATCTTTACAATATACAGGTCTTTCCGGAGAAGGTAAAAATGGCAATTCAGTAATTTCCTTTCCACATTCTGCGCACTTCCAATTTCCTTGAAACATTTTTCTCTCAAATTTTGGTTTAAATTTCTTGAAAGCCATATTTACTTTGTAAAAATAAAAACGACCTTTTCCCACAGGTCGCTATTTTATATATAGCAACTCCGCGGTTTCGATTTTAATTTTAACAAATTTATTTAGCAAGTCAAGTGGAAAAGTCCAATAACTTTTTTGTGTTTGTTTTCATTAAAAGCTTTTATTGCTTTGTCAGTAATATCAATAATCAATTCAATTCCTTTTTCTTTAATAAAATTTTTAGTTTCTTTACCAACTTTAAGCACTCCAAATTTTCCAGTCCCAATAACAATTATCTCTGGCTCTTTCTCTATTGCCCTTTTTACGTCCTCAATTCCAACATAATGTCCTTGATTTCGCCACCATTTCAAAACTTCTCCTGTCCACCAAACCTCAACATCAAAATTATAAGTTTTGCCATCAATATCAATAGAACCAAACTGGTATTTTTCAATCATATTTACTCAAACTCAATTATTGTCATTTCTGGAAAAGAATTAATTCTTATTGGTAAAAAAGTTTCTCCTATTCCTCTATTAACATACATATAAGTAGAATTTTCTTTAAAAAGACCCCTTTTGTATTTTTTGTCATATTTTAAAGGTAAAATCAAATCGCAAAAAATAGGAATAGCAATTTGACATCCGTGAGTGTGACCTACCAAGATTAAATCAAAATTTTTTTCTTTTACCTTTCTAAAAATTTCAGGAGAATGGGCTAATAAAATTTTTGGAAAATTTTCTTTTTTTACATTTTCCATTGCTTTTTCAATATTATCATAACCTAAATGAGGATCGTCTACACCAACAAGGTAAATAAAGCTTTCGTCTTTTTTTATTTTTTTTGATTCATTATTTAAAATTTCAATACCACTTTCTTTTAAAAGCTTTTTTAATGTTTTAAAATTTTTATTTCTGTGGTCATGATTTCCAAATACTGCAAAAACTTTTCCTTGATAATTTTTAGAAAGCTCTTTCCAAAATTTTTGACAAGATTTTAAATCTCTTGTTTCCCAATCAACAATATCTCCAGTAATAAAAATAAAATCTACATTCAGTTGACTTAAAATTTCTAAAATCTTTCTTTCTTTTTTGCCAAAATTTTTAGAATGAAGATCAGAAAGATGTAAAATTTTTAAATTTTTAAAAGAAGGTGGCAAATTTTTTATTTTAACAGAAACTCTCTCTAATTTAATCATTTCAGGCTCAATAAAAACTCCCCAAAAGAAAGTTAAAACCAAAACACCAAAACAAAAAAAAATTATTTTCTTCATTCTTTGTGAAATTTTTATAATAGCTTTTTATTTTTTTGTTATTAAAATTAAACGAATTATTAACCAAAGCAATATTAAAACAACAATTATTAAAACCACCGGCAAAAGCCAAGGATACCTTTCTGTAAAAGGAGGTGGGGGAGGTAAGGTCTCTTTAAAAAGAGGATTTTTTATTTGATTTCCTAATGTTGCTTGGGGAAGTTCTTTTATTTCCAAATAAGGAAAAAGAGCTTCAATATCGTATTCTGGAAAGTGAGCTTTTGAATTTCCATAATAAAGTTTATAGGTCTTTGAGGGCTCATATTTAAATAAAAGCTTTCTCAAAATTCCAGATACAGAAACCCCGGTAATATTTATTGGTTTGTTGTCTTTGTTAAATATTGTTAATTTTAAATAGCGGAAATTTGACTCTGGATAATCAATTTCTAATTTTGAACCAGTAAATTTTGGAGTAGAAAAAGAGAAAATAATATCACGATGTTTAATTACTTTCCAGGTTTTTTTGTCATTGCTTCCCTCCAAAGCAATTTCTCTACTAAAATTAAAATCTGGGGTTTTAATTTTTAAAGAATTACTAGGAAGACCTTTGTGTTTTAAATCTACAATAATAAAGCTTGTTTTATATTTTTCATTTACTCCCTTATCAATTATTTTGGCAGAATAATTAACTTTTTTAGCAGGCTTTTTTTCTATTTTATAAACCTCAACTCCAACAATTTTTAATGGCGTTTCTCCTTTTAAAATTATTTTTACTTTCAAATAACGATAAGTTGATTCTGGATAATTGATAGTAGTTTTTCTTTGAACAAACTCATAAAGAGGAGGGGAATAATCGTAGATTTTTCCTTTATCATTTAAGACAAACCAATTTTCTTGATCATTACTTCCTTCAATAACTACTTCTCTTTTGAAATTCTTTGAGGTTGTTAAAATTTTAATTTGATTGTGCAAAATTCCTTCTTTTTGAAGATCAACAATAAAAGATTGATATTTGGCAGGAATAAAACCCAAATTTAAAATTTTGGCTGGATAAAATTCTTTTTGATAATATTCTTTTTCAATTAAAAGTTTGAAAGGAATTTCCTCTTTGCCGTCAGCTATTATTCTAATATCACTTAAATTGGGGTTGGCATTTTCAAAAACTTGATTATCAAGAGGCAAAAGCACATAAGTTGGAGAGAAAATGTTTTTTACTTTTATTTCTTTTTGATATTTCCATTTTTTGA
>CAZKFX010000003.1:0-60706 GCA_964552375.1 uncultured Candidatus Saccharibacteria bacterium | reverse complement strand
TCAATTCCAAATTCTGTAGGTTTTTTTCCTCCAATTACATAAGAAATTCTTACCAAACATTTTTCAGCTAAATTAGCAGAAACAATATTTTTAGCAATATATCTTGCCATATAAGCTCCGGATCTATCTACTTTTGTAGGATCTTTTCCTGAATAACTTCCACCACCTGCGGGAAATCCGACACCATAATTATCAACGACTATTTTTCTCCCCGACATCCCAGTATCAGAAACTGGTCCGCAAATAACAAACCTTCCTGTATTGTTAATATAAAATTTTGTTTTTTTATCTAAAAATTTTTTACAAACAGGGATTATTACATTTTTAATAATATCTTGTCTAATTTTTTTTAAAGAAACATTTGGATCATGAGCTGCAGCAATCACTACATTGTCTATTCTTTTTGGTTTTTTGTCTTCATATTCAATGGTAACTTGGGATTTTCCGTCGGGTCTCAAATAAGGCAAAATTTTCTTTTTTCTCACATCATCCAATCTCTTTACTAATTTGTGAGCTAAAATAATAGGTAGGGGCATTAATTCTTTTGTCTCTTTGCAGGCATAACCCAAACAACTTCCTTGGTCTCCAGCTCCTTGCTCTTTGGTAGCTGTTTTTCTCACTCCTTTAGCAATATCAGGAGATTGTCCAGAGATAGTATTTAAAACTGCAACCGTCCGCCAATCAAAACCATATTCTGGATTATCGTATCCTATTTCTTTTATTGCTCTTCTTACTAAATTGTTAATATTTACCCAACAATTAGTAGTAATTTCTCCGCCAACGATTACATAACCTTTACTAACAAAAACTTCAGCTGCTACTCTTGCAAATTTATCTCTTTTTAAAATCTCATCTAAAATAGTATCTGCTATAGTATCAGCAATTTTATCAGGATGGCCACAACAAACAGATTCTGATGTTAAAAAATATTTTTTCATTGATTTTTAAAATTTTTAAAAATTAAACAATTTTATCACTCCAAAATTTAAAAGTCAACCCATAAATTAAAAAATTTTAGCTTGCAAAATTTTTTTTAAGAGATATAATTTAATAAAATGCAGGGTTACAAAAAGATTTATTCGAAAAATTATTCTGAAAATTCGTCTTATTTTGTCCCTCCTGAAAATCTCTTTCCAGAAAAACAAAAAGAATTCAAAAAAAATCCAAATCAATATTTTGATATTTCTCCTTTAATTTATCTCTTTTTATTATTTTTTATTGTAACCATTGCTCTTTTTGTATTGTTTTATGTTGAAAAATTTACTTTTTATTAGAAATTTTTTGAGTTCGTTTTCAAGTAAAAGGAAATTTGATTTTTTAAAAGAAACAGGATAGAATGTTTTAAAATAAAGGTCGATATTTTTATTTTATATTTTTAAAAATCTATGTCTCCATTTCCAGAAAAATTTCCGACTCCAAAGGAAACAAAAGAGGAAATAGAAAAGAAAGAAGAAGAAAAAAGAGAAGTTGAAGAAAAGGAAAAAAAAGAAATAAAAGAAACACCAGAAGAAAAAGTTGAAAAAGCAAGCGAGGAATAAATCAGTGGATTTTTTAAATAAAAAATTTTTTTATTTCTTTTAAATTGAAAATTTCCCATTTTCCATTTGTTTTTATCCAATATTCAACGGGGATTTTATATTTTTTGTGAATTTTTTCTAAAACTTTGAATTGTTTTAAATCATGCTTTCCAGGGTACCACCTATTTTTGTTTGTCTTTTTTACCTCAACAAATTTTAAAATTTTCCCATTTTTACCCAAAACACAAAAATCTGTAGTCCCTCCAATGGCTACTTTTATAACACTTTCTGGAGAATATTTTTTATATAAAATTTTCTTTACTTCATATTCTGCTTTATATCCCCGCTTCATAAAATTTATTCTTTTTTTAGTAAATACTCTATCCAAACAATTAATGCCCAAAGACTAAATCCTAAAAATAAAAAAATAAAAAAATAAATTAAAGGTTGAGGAAGACCCAATTCTATTAATTTCCAAAAACTATCACTTTTTTTATTAATGCAAATTAATCCGTAAATTCCTCCTCTTGTTAAAATACCAATTAAAATGGGGCCCAAAATCCAATCTATCTTTTGATATCCATCTTGAGTGATTATCCATAAAAAAATCATTGAGGGAAAATAGAGAAAAATAATCGGAGCTCCATTATAGAGAATTTCCTGAACAGTAAATTCTGCCTTACCTTCAAGAAAAACTTCTCCTATGAGATTTAAAAGATGAGCTAATTCATAACTCCAAAACCTTAAAAAAGGCTCTAAAAAAAGAAAAAGAACTAACAAAAAAAATCCCAAAAATTTTATTCTTGGATTTTTACCAAACTTTTCAATCTTTTGTTGAAGTTTTTTTAGAATTTCTTTTTTCAATAATTCTGAAAGCATCTTGACTATTGTTTACTAATTTAAAAATTTTCAAATTTTCTTTTGTAATTGCCTTATGCTCTTTGTAAACCTTTGATTTTATCCAATTAAAAAGGGGTTGCCAATATTCTTTTCCAATGGCAATTATTTTTACTGGCTTTTCCAATTTTTTGGTTTGAGTTAACATTACCATTTCAAAAAACTCATCCAGTGTTCCATAGCCACCTGGAAAAAATACATAAGCTTGTGAAGAAAAAGAAAGCATTACTTTTCTCACAAAAAAATAATAAAACCCAATTGGATGGGTAACATAAGGGTTTATTCTTTGACCACTTGGAAGTTCTATATTTATTCCTACTGATTTACCTCCGGCTTCAAAAGCTCCTCTATTTGCAGCCTCCATAATTCCTGGCCCTCCTCCAGTAATTATTGTATAACCTGCTTTAGCTAAAAGATAACCTAATTTTCTTGCTTCTTTGTAATAATGATTTTGGGGTAAAAATCTTGTAGAACCAAAAATTGTCACCGCTTTTTTAATATCAGCAATAAATTGGAAACCCTCTACAAACTCAGCCATTATTCTAAAAATTCGCCACTGAAAGGTCTTTCTAAAATCATGCTTTATTGGAGGTAATTCAGAATCTGGATAAAGAGGAGTTTTTTTCATAAAGTTTCTTTTATAATTTTTACTCCAGAACTTGTTCCAATAATATCAGCTCCTGCTTTTACCGCTTCTTTTAAATCTTTTAAGGTTTTGATCTTTCCCGAAGCTTTTATTAAAAGTCCTGGAGCTGACTCTTTCATTAATTTTAAATGATAAAATTTTTCTTTTAATTCCCGATGTTCTAAGGGGTCTTTTTCTGTCGCGGTTTTTACACAAAAAGCTCCAGCTTCTTTTACAATTTTTGAAGCCTTTTTTATTTCATCATCTGTCAAATACCCAGAACCAATGATTACTTTTGTCGGTAAAATTTTACAAATTGGTTTTAAATCTTTCAAAATCTTTCCGTATCTCTCATATTTTAAATCCACAATATTCATCACTATATCTATCTCATCTGCTCCTCCGTTTTTGGCTTTTTTACAAGTCTCAACTCTTTTTTTATGAGGAGACAAACCCATTGGGGGATCAACTAAAACTACTACTTTAATATCACTATCTCCAAGTTCTCTTTTTACTAATTTTGTCCATTTTGGTCTTACACAAACTCCCCTAAAATGATATTTTTTTGCCTCTTGGCAGGTCTTTTTTATATCTTTTGCTGTAGCTTTTAAATTGATATTGGTATGGTCAATCAATTTGGCAATGTTCATAAATCAAAAAATTATTTTAAAATTATTTTTTTAATTTTCTTTCAACCTTTTTAAAATAAAAATATCAAAATTTAAATTTTTTTTCAATTTCTCTTGATTTTATTTTAAAATTTATTCACAATAGATATTGAAAGATCTTTGGCGGGTTAACCCTAATTGGTAAGGGGGCTGTCTTGAAAACAGCTGGGAATTTTTCCCTTGCAGGTTCGAGTCCTGCACCCGCCGTAATTTAAAAATTTTCTATTTTATCTTCTCCTATTTTTGCTTTTGCCAAAACTACAGCTTTAATTTCTTTGGCACCAGCTTTTTTTAAGACTCTTGCACATTCTTTAAGAGTGGTTCCGGTAGTAAAAATATCATCTACCAAAAGAATTTTTCTTTTTTGAATTTTCTCTGGTTTTTTGACAAAAAAAGCTCCTTTGAGATTTTCTTTTCTCTCTTTTTCTGAAAGTTCTGTTTGAGCAAAAGTCTTTTTGATTTTTAAAAGACAATCTTTCAAAAGAGGAATTTTTAAAAATTTTCCCAAATCTTTAGCTATTTGTTCTGCTTGGTTAAAACCTCTCCATTTTAATCTTGTCTTTTCTAATGGCACTGGCACTAAAATGTAATCTGAAAAATCGTGTTTTTTATCTATTAATTGAAAATGAATTATTAAAATTTTAGCCAGAATTTGAGATATTTCTTTAATGAAAGGAGGATATTTAAATTTGTAAATTATTTTTTTAATTAAATTTCCTTGGTAATAAAGAGCAAAATAAACATCTTCAATATTTTCAATTGAGTATTTTTTATGAAAGTTTAAAATATCCAAAATTGCCAGACAATCTTCACAAAGCCAATCTCCTTCTTTTTGACAATTGAGACAAACTCTCGGGAAAAATATATCTAAAAAAAGAGCTTTAATTTTAGAAAAATTCATATTATAATTAATTATACCTCAAAAATTATGGTTTTTTCCTTGTTTAAAAAAAGAGGAATAGGGATAGATATTGGTTCTAGATCAATCAAAATAGTGGAGCTTTCCAGATTGGGAAAAAAAACGAAGTTAGAAAATTATGTTGAAGTTAAGGGAAATTGGGAAACGCCTTTTTCAATTTCAAAAATTAAAGAGAAAAAAAATTCTTTTCATCAGCTTGCCAATGTTATCAAAAAAGTTTTAGACAAAGCTAATATTAAAACCAAAAAGGCGGTCTGCACTCTTCCAGATTTTTCAACTCTTTTTACCTGGTTTGAATTGCCACCAATGAAACAAGAAGAGATTCCTGGAGCAGTAAAGCACGAAGCAAGAAGACATATACCTTTTCCTTTAGATGAAGTAACTTTAGACTGGCAAGTAATTGAGGGTCAAGAGAAAAAAGGAAAAATAAAAATTCTTTTGGTAGTGGTTCCAAATGAACTTATCAATTCTTATTTAGAAATAGCAAAAATGGCTCAAATTCATCTTTATGCTATAGAAGCTGAAGTTTTTGCCTTTGCTAGAACTTTACCCCAAAAAGATGTCAAAACCTTAGCATTAATAGATATTGGTTTTGAGAGTACAACTTGTAGTATTTTAGAAAATGGAGTTTTAAAAAGAAGTTATAGTTTTGATATTTCTGGAGACAAAATTACAAAAAGTGTTGCTAATTTTTTAAAAATTAATTATAATGAAGCTGAAAAATTAAAAAAAGAATATGGAATTTTAGAAAAAAAAGGAAAACCAGAAATAAGAAAGCCTATTTTATTTTGCGTTCAAAAAATTTTGGAAGAAACAAAAAAAGTAATGGATGAGTTTCACCAAACAGAATTAAAGCCAGTTCAAAAAGTGGTTTTAAGTGGAGGGGGAGCTCTTTTGCCAGGTTTGAAAGATTATCTAAGGACAAATTTAGAAAAAGAAGTTGAAGTGATAAATCCCTTTTCTAATTTAATTTATCCTGAGATTTTAAAAGATAAAATTGAAAAAATGGGACCCTTTTTTACTATTGCTGTAGGGGCGGGTCTGAGAGCTCTAATTTAAATTTAATATGCCTCAAATTATTCCTAAAATTGAAAGAAAGTCCTTTGTAGAAAAATTTTTGTTTCCTCTTTCTATTGTTTTGCTTTTAATAGCTATGGGAAGCTATTTGGTTTTGTCATTTTTAGAAAAGAAAATTCCTGAAGAAATTGAAAAAATAGAAACAGAAATTGCCAAAGCTAAAGGAAAAAGGATAATTAAAATTGAAAACCAATTGAAAAACACAGCTAAGCTTTTAAATAATTTCTCTCAAATCCTCGAAAAAAGAACTTATCCTTCAAGATTTCTCTCTCCAGGAAAAGGTTCTTTTGAAGAGACAAAAAAATTTAGTAGTTTAATTCATCCAAGAGTTCAAATTTTAACTTTTTCTTTAGATTTAGAAAAAAACCAATTAAATATCTCTGGAATCACTGACAATTTTGTCACATTAGAGCAACAACGTTTAATTTTTAAAAGCACTCCTTTAATTGAGAATGTTAAATTAACAAATTTCTCTAATACTGAAGATGGGAGATTAAATTTTACATTTGAGGTTTATTTTAATCCCGGTGTTTTTAGATAAAAAAAATTTATGTCAAAGACAACTTATAGCATTTTAATGTTAATTTTGGCTGGTTTAATAGGACTTTTTTTGAGCTGGCCAAAATATGAAGATTATAAAGAAAAGAAAAAAGAAGTTTTTTTTAAACAAAAAGAGTTAGAACTTCAGAAAAATTATCAACAAAAACTTCTCTCAGATTTTGAGAAATTAAAAAGATATTCAACACAAATAGAAAAAGTGAAACTAACTTTTAAACCAATTTCTTTACTTTCTTTTTTGCAATATTTAAAAGAATTAAGCCAGAAAGAAGGAGTAGGATTAAAAGGTTATAGTTTTTCTTTCCAAAAAGGAAAAAAAGAAATTTTTTATGATTTGACTATTTCTACTCCTTATTTTGATAAATTTTTAAGTTTTCTTTCAGCTCTTGAAAATAGTTTGCAAGTGATTGATATTGAAAAAGTATCTTTTTCTGTCTCAAAACAAGGAGAGTTTCAAGATTTTCATATTAGGTTAAAGCTTTATAAAGAATAAAATCTTATGGCGATAACCTTTCAACAAAAAAGACAAAAATATTTATTGCAGATTTTTTTAGGTCTTTTGCTGGTCATATTTTTAATAATTTATTTTGGATTTTTCAAAAAAGAAAAAAAGCCTCCTTTAGGGTTTTTCTACAAGCCTCCATCAATTAAAATAAATTTTGATATTTTAGAAAGTGAGAAATTTAAAAATCTTGTCCCCATCCCAAAAATAAAAGCATTAGATAGAGAAAAAATAAAAGGGAGAGAATTTCCATTTTCTCCTTATTAAAATTATGAATTTAATTCAAAAACTTGTAGAAAAAGGAATTTTAGACAAAGTTCAGGCTTTGGCTTTAGATTATGAAGTAAAAAATTCAGGAAAATCAGAAGAAAAGGTAATTTTAGAAAAAGGAATAATTTCTGAAGAGACTCTCTATCGCTTAAAAAGTGAAATATTAAAAATCCCCTTTAAAAAAGTTTCTCCAGATGAAATATCTTTGGAAACATTAGAATTAATCCCTGAAGACTCTGCTAAATTTTATTCTATTATTCCTTTAAGAAAAAAAGGTAATATTTTGGAAATAGGAATGGTTTATCCTGAAAATTTAAGAGCAAAAGAAGCAATTAAATTTTTAGCAAGGCAAAAGGGATTTTCTTTTAAGCTTTTTCTTCTCACTCCTTCCAACTTTAAAGAAATTTTAAAGAAATATCGAACTGCTAAAGAAGAAGTAGCTACTGCTTTAGAAGAATTAGAAGCAGAATTAAAAGTTGAAAAAAGACCAGTAAAACCTCCTGCTACTGAAGAGCTAACAAAACTAGCTGAAGAAGCTCCTATTTCTAAAGTAGTAGGAGTAATTTTAAGGTATGCCATTGATTCTCATGCTTCTGATATTCATATTGAACCTTTAAGAGATAAATTAAGGATAAGGTTTAGGCTATTGGGAATTTTATATTCTTCTTTCTTTTTACCCTTGAGTATCCATCCTGCAATTGTTGCCCGAATTAAAATCTTATCTGAATTGAGAATTGATGAAACAAGAATTCCTCAAGATGGAAGATTTTCAATTAAGACAGAAGGAAAACAAATTGATTTTAGAGTCTCTACTTTTCCTACGGTTTTTGGAGAAAAAGTAGTCTTGAGGGTTTTGGATCCTTCTATGGGATTAAAATCATTTGAGGAATTGGGTTTGAGTGGACGTGCTTTTGAAGTAATGAAGTCTACAATTAAAAAACCTTATGGAATGATTTTAGTCACAGGTCCTACAGGTTCTGGAAAAACCACTACTTTGTATGCTGTCTTAAGAAATTTAAATAAAGAAGGAGTAAATATTGTCACTTTGGAAGATCCAGTAGAATATTATTTAGAAGGAATTAATCAATCTCAAATAAAGCCAGAAATTGGATATACCTTCGCCCAGGGTTTAAGACATATTTTAAGGCAAGATCCTGATATTATTTTTGTAGGTGAAATTAGAGATGAAGAAACCGCTTCTTTAGCTATTCACGCTGCTTTAACTGGACATTTGGTATTATCTACTCTTCACGCTACTACTGCTGCAGGTGTCATTCCTAGATTGATTGATTTGGGAATCAAACCCTATCTTTTACCTCCTGCTCTTTCTATTGCCCTAAGTCAAAGACTTGTTCGAACTCTATGTCCTTTTTGTAAAAAGAAAACAAAACCTATGAAAAAAATTGAAGAGATGATTTTAAAAGAAATTGAAAAACTTCCTGAAAAAATAAAAACACAAATAAAAATCCCTTCACCTTTTTATATCTATCAACCTGTAGGATGTAAAAAATGTAATCATACTGGATATTCTGGAAGAACTGGAGTTTTTGAAGTTTTAGAAATGACAAAAGAATTAGCAGAAATTATCTTAAAAGAACCTTCTGAGGCAAAAATTTTAGAAGAAGGAAAAAAACAAGGAATGATTACAATGAAGCAAGATGGAATTTTAAAGGTAATTCAGGGAATAACTACTATTGAAGAGGTAGAAAGAGTTACTGAGCAATAAAATTTTATGAAAAAGTATCAAATCCAACTTAAAGAAATTATTGAAGAAGGGTTGCGTTTGGGGGCTTCTGATTTGCATTTTTCAGTTTCTCAACCTCCCATATTAAGAATTAACCGAAAACTCCATTTTTTAAAAGAAAAACCAATTCTCTCCCCGCAAGATACCAAAGGATTTGCTTTAACTCTTATGGATGAAGAAAAAATTCAGAGATTTGCTAAAGAAAAAGAAATAGAATTTTCTTATAATTTTGAAAATAAAGTAAGATTAAGAGTGAGTATCTTTTTTGAAAGAGGAAATATAAGTATTGCTATCAGAATAATTCCTTCTAAAATTTTAACTATTGAAGAATTAAATCTTCCTCCTGTTTTACATCAATTTACCAAACCTACTCAGGGATTTGTTTTAATTACTGGTCCCACAAGTCATGGAAAATCTACAACTTTAGCTGCCTTAATTGATGAAATAAATCATACAAGAAAAGAACATATCATTACTATTGAAGATCCTATTGAATATATTTTTAAACCTGATAAATCAATTATCGACCAAAGAGAAGTCTATCAAGATACTTTAAGCTTTGCTAAAGCTTTAAAATCTGCATTTAGACAAGATCCTGATGTAATCATGATAGGAGAAATGAGAGATCCTGAAACCATAGCTACTGCCATTACTGCTGCTGAAACTGGTCATTTAGTATTTTCAACACTACATACAAATTCTGCTGCCCAAACCATCCATAGAATTGTTGATTCTTTTCCGTCAGAACAACAAAACCAAATCAGAGCCCAATTGGCAGGTTCTCTTTTGGGTATCGTTTCTCAAAGGTTAATTCCTCGGAAAGGTGGGGGATTAATTCCAGCTACAGAAGTAATGATTAATACTCCAGCCATTGCTAATTTAATTAGAGAAAACAAAATTCATGAAATTCCTTTAGTAATTGATACTTCTATGGATCAGGGAATGATTTCTTTAAATCGCTCTTTGGCAGAATTGGTAAAAAGGGGTGAAATTTCCTTAGAAGATGCTTTAATTTATTCATTAGATCCTTCAGAACTTCAAAATCTTTTAAAATAAAATAATGAAGTTTGCTTACCAAGCAAGAACAAAAGAAGGAAAATTACAAACAGGAATTGTGGAAGCTTCTTCAAAAGAAGCTGCTTTGGATTTACTTCAAAAACATAATCTCTATGTCACTTTTTTAGAAGAAAGCACTCCTCCATTTTATAGTAGAGAGATAACCATTTTTCAAGGAGTAACAAAAAAAGAACTAGTTATTTTTTTCAGACAATTGGCAGTAATGTGTAAATCTAAAGTACCTTTAGTAGAAGCTTTAGAAACACTAGCTAATGAAACAAAAAATAAATTTTTTAAAGAAAAAATTTCAAAAGCAGTAGAAGAGATAGAAGGAGGAAGTTCTCTTTCTAAGGCTTTTTCTCTTTTTCCAGATGTTTTTCCTCATTTCACTGTCGCTATAATCAAATCAGGAGAAGTCTCAGGAAAACTTCCAGAAAGTTTAGAATATTTAGCCGATCATTTAGAAAGAGAATACGAATTTGCTGATAGAATAAAAGGGGCAATGATTTATCCGGCCTTTGTTTTGAGTATTGGTTTTATCATTGTAATTTTAATGGTAAATTTTGTCTTGCCTCAAATTGAAGAAATATTCAAAAGTACCGGCGCAAAACTTCCATGGTTTACTAAACTTATTTTTCAAGGGGGAGATTTCATTAGAAGCAAAGGTCCTTTGGTAATTTTGTTTTCTTTAAGTTTTTTAATTTTAATTTTTGCCCTAAAAAGCACCTTCAAAGGAAAAAAAATATTTAGTTGGATTTTGCTTCATCTCCCAATTTTTAAAGAATTTTTAAAAAAAATTTATTTGGCAAGAATTGCTGAAAATCTTTCTACTTTAATTTCAGCAGGACTACCCATTACAACTTCTTTAGAAATTACCAGTGAGATAGTAGGAAATGAAATTTACAAAGAAGCAATCTTGAAAATTCATGATGAAGTAAAAAAGGGTTCTCAAATAAGTACAACCTTGGCTTTTTTTCCAGAACTTTTTCCTCCAGTATTTGTCCAAATGACTTTGGTTGGAGAAAAAACCGGATCTTTAGAAGCTACTTTAAAACACTTAGTTGAATTTTATCAAAAAGAAGTAACAAGAGCGGTAGAATCTTTTTTAAAAATTTTAGAACCAATTTTAATTGTTACAATTGCAGTAGGAGTAGCTATTTTTGCAGCTGCGGTAATTATTCCTATATACAAAATAGTAGGAGAACAGGCAATGTAAAAAATTAAAAGAGAGTTTTTTAATATTCTGGAGGAGGAGGTGTTTCTTTTTCTTTCTTTTTCTCTGGTAGCTCAGCAACTACCGCTTCTGTAGTTAAAAACATTGAAGCTGCAGAAACTGCATTTTCTAAAGCGGTTCTTACAACTTTGGTAGGATCTATTACTCCATTTTTCACTAAATCTTCGTATTGAAGAGTTTGGGCATTAAATCCAAAATTAAAATCATCCATTTTCTCTCTAACTTTTTGAACTACAATTGAACCCTCTACTCCTGCATTTTCTGCAATTTGTCTAATTGGTCTTTCTAAAGCTTTTTTCAAAATATTAATTCCAGTTTTTTCATCACCTTGAGCTTCTATTTCTTCTAAAACCTTGGTAGCCTTTAATAAAGCAGTTCCTCCGCCAGGTAAAATTCCTTCTTCAATAGCTGCTCTGGTAGCATTTAAAGCGTTTTCTGTCTTTTTTTGTTTTGCTTTTTGTTCTACTTCAGTTGCTGCTCCTACTTTAATTACCGCTACTCCTCCAGCCAATTTTGCTAATCTTTCTTGTAATTTCTCTTTATCAAATTCTGATTCTGTCTTTTTTAACTCTTCTCTAATTTGTTTTATTCTTGCTTCAATTTTTTCTTTCTTTCCTTTTCCTTCAATAATAGTGGTTTTATCTTTGTCAGCAACTACCTTTCTAGCCATTCCTAATTGTTCTAATTTCACATTTTCTAATTTCAATCCTAATTCTTCTGAAATTACCTGAGCTCCGGTAATTACTGCAATATCTTGCAACATTTCTTTTTTTCTGTCACCAAAACCTGGAGCTTTTACAGCTAAAGTATTCAAAACCCCTCTTAATTTATTAACCACTAAAGTAGCCAAAGCATCTCCCTCTACTTCATCAGCAATGATTACTAATTCTTTCTTTCCAGTTTGAGCTACTTTTTCCATTAAAGGAACAATTTCATTAATAGAAGAAATTTTTTTATCAGTAACCAAAATATAAGGTTCTTCTAAAATAGCCTCCATTCTTTCTGTATCAGTGATCATATAAGGAGAAATGTAACCTCTATCAAATTGAAGTCCTTTTACGATTTCTTTTTCCAAACCCAATTTTTTAGATTCTTCTACAGTAATCACTCCATCTTTTCCTACTTCAGAAAAGACCTCAGCAATCATATTGCCTATTTCTTCATCTAATGCAGCAATAGTAGCTACTTGAGCTATCTCTTGTTTTGTAGTAATTTGTTTTGAATTTTTCTTTAAAAACTCAACTACCGCCTTTAATCCTTTTTTAATTCCTCTTCTTAAAGCTAAAGGATGGGCTCCAGCAGCCACATTTTTTAATCCTTCTACAGCAATAGCTTGAGTTAAAACAATAGAAGTAGTTGTCCCATCTCCCGCACCATCAGAGGTTTTTTCTGCAACTTCTTTTACAATTTCTACTCCCAAATTTTCAACTTTATCTTCCACTTCCAATTCTTTAGCAATTGAGACGCCATCATCTGAAATTTCTGGAGCTCCAAATCCCTTATCTAAAACCACATGTCTTGCCTTGGGACCTAAAGTTACTTTAGCTGCATTTGCTAATTTGTTTACGCCAGCCAATAATTTTTTGCGAGCTAATTCATTAAATATAACTTGTTTTGCCATAGTTTTTTTGTTTTACCAAATTTTTTTTAAAATTTGGTAAAACTTTTTATTCCTCAATTATAGCTAAAATATCATCTTCTGTAGCAATTAGGTACTCTTTATCACCAATTTTTACTTCATCAGGTCCATACTTTTTAAACAAAACTTTTTGTCCTGGTTTAATATCCATTGGAATTATCTTTCCTGATTCTGTCCTTTTGCCAGGTCCTACCGCAATTACTTTCCCTTGTTCTGGCTTTTCTTTTTCAGCTGTCTCGGGCAACAAAATACCCCCCTTTGTCTTTTCTTCCTCTTTAATTGGCTCAATCAAAATGTGATTTGACAAGGGTTTTATCTTCATAGAGAACTTTTTTATTTTGGAATCTTTATTATATCACAAAAAACTCATTTGTCAAGGGGTATTTTAAAAACTTGAGAAGAGATTGGGTATTGATTTTATTTTTTAAATTTGATATAAGAAAAATTATTCTTTCTCAAACTATCTATCTATGCCTACCATTAATCAATTAATAAAAAACCCAAGAAAAAAGGTGAAAAAGAAATCAAAATCACCTGCTTTAAAGTTTAGTTTTAATTCTTTGAAAAATCAAAGGGTTTATTATCCTTCTCCTTTTAAAAGAGGGGTTTGTCTTAAAGTTTATACAGTAACTCCTAAAAAGCCAAATTCTGCTTTAAGAAAAGTAGCTAGGGTAAGATTAAGTAATGGAATGGAGGTTACAGCCTATATTCCTGGAGAAGGACATAACTTACAAGAACACTCAGTGGTTTTAATTAGAGGAGGTAGAGTAAAAGATTTGCCAGGGGTAAAATACCATGTTGTAAGAGGAGTTTTAGATTGTGCGGGAGTAGAAAAAAGAAGACAAAGTAGAAGTAAATATGGTACCAAAAAAGAGAAAAAATAAAATATGTCAAAAAGGAAAAGAAAACAAAAAAGAGAAATCCAACCTGACCCCCTTTTTCAAAGTGTGCTGGTTGCTAAATTTATTAATCATATAATGAGGAAAGGAAAGAAAACCATTGCTCAAAAAATTGTTTATGGAGCTTTTGATATTATTAAGGAAAAAACAAAAAAAGACCCTTTGGAAATTTTTCACCAGGCTTTAAAAAATGCCACTCCTCAATTAGAAGTAAGACCAAGAAGAGTAGGAGGAGCTACCTATCAAGTTCCTTTTCCAGTACCTCAGCATCGGGGAATTACTTTAGCTATGCGGTGGATAATTTCGTCTGCAAAATCAAAAAAGGGAAAGCCAATGAAAGAAAAATTAGCTGAAGAACTAATTCAGGCTTCAAAAAATATGGGAAATGCGGTAAGGAAAAAGGAAGAAACCCACAAAATGGCTGAAGCCAATCGGGCTTTTGCCCATTTTGCTTGGTAAAAAACTTTCTTTCAATATTATGAGAGCATATCCATTAGAAAGATATCGCAATATTGGAATTATCGCTCATATTGATGCTGGTAAAACTACCACCACTGAGAGGATTTTGTTTTATACTGGAGTCAGGCATAAAATTGGAGAAGTTCATGATGGCGAGGCCTTAATGGATTGGATGATTCAAGAAAAAGAAAGGGGAATTACTATTACCTCAGCAGCAACTACTTGTTTTTGGATCCCAGAAGATTTAGAGAAAAAGAAAGAAAATGAATATAGAATAAACATTATTGACACTCCAGGACATATTGATTTTACTGCCGAAGTTCAAAGATCATTAAGAGTATTAGATGGAGGAATAGTGATTTTTGATGGAGTAGCTGGAGTAGAAGCTCAATCAGAAACTGTTTGGCGTCAAGCTGACCAATTTAATGTTCCTCGGATTTGTTACATTAACAAAATGGACAGAATAGGAGCTGATTTTGAAAAAAGTTTGGAATCTATTTATAAAAAACTTTCTCCTAAGGCTATACCTCTTCAAATTCCCATTGGTTGTGAAAACAATTTTAGAGGAGTGATTGATTTGTTGAAAATGAAAGCAATTTATTTTGAAGGAGATTTTGGTGAAAGGGTAGTCCAAAAGGAAATTCCTTCAGAATTAATAGAAAAAGCAAAAGAATGGCGAGAAAAAGTAATTGAAAAAATTGTCAGTGAAGATGATAGGCTTTTAGAAAAATATCTTTCTCAACAAGAAATTTCAATTGAAGAATTAAGAGAAGTAATAAGAAAGGCTACTCTTTCTCTTCGTTTATTTCCTGTTTTTTGTGGTTCTTCTCTAAAAAATATGGGGGTGCAACCCTTATTAGATGCGGTTTGTTATTATTTACCTTCTCCTTTAGATTTGCCTCCAATTAAAGGATTTGATCCAAAAACTCAAAAAGAAATTGAAAGAAAACCCAGCGATGAAGAACCTTTCTGTGCTTTGGTTTTCAAAATAGCTACTGACCCTTATGTTGGTAATTTGGCTTATTTTAGGGTCTATTCTGGAAAATTGAAAAAGGGTTGTTATTTGTTAAACACTACTACCAATGAAAGAGAAAGAATAGGTAGGCTTTTGAGAATGCATGCTAATATGAGAGAAGAAATTGATGAAATTTTCACTGGTGATATTGTCGCTACTGTTGGTTTGAAATCTACTTTAACAGGCCATACTCTTTGTGATGAAAAAGCTCCCATTGTTTTGGAAAAAATTAAATTTCCAGAACCAGTAATTTCAATTAGGATTGAGCCAAAGACAAAAGCTGATCAAGAAAAGTTGACTTTAGCATTAAAAAAATTAGCCCAAGAAGACCCTACCTTTAAAGTCCATTTAGATGAAGAAACAGGAGATACAATTATTTCTGGAATGGGAGAGCTTCATTTAGAAATAATTACAGATAGATTAAAACGCGAATTCAAAGTTGAAGCTAACATAGGAAAGCCTCAGGTGGCTTATAAAGAAACAATAACAACATCAGCTGAAGCAGAGGGAAAGTATATAAGACAATCAGGAGGAAGAGGTCAATATGGTCATGTTTGGTTAAAAATAGAACCTAAAAAGAGAGGAGAAGGATTTGAATTTGTTGATGCTATTAAAGGTGGAATAATTCCTCAAGAGTTTATTCCTGCAGTAGAAAAAGGAGTAAAAGAGGCAATGGAAAAAGGAATAGTTGCTGGTTATCCAATGGTAGATTTAAAATGTACTTTATATGATGGTTCTTTCCATGAGGTTGATTCTTCAGAATTTGCCTTCAAAATTGCTGGAGCTGTCGCCTTTCAAACAGCAGCTAAAAAAGCAAAACCAGTTTTATTAGAACCAATAATGAAATTAGAAGTAGTAGTACCTCCAGAGTTTTTTGGTGATGTTATTGGAGATATTGCAGCAAGAAGAGGAAAAATTGAAGAAACAAAAGATAGAGGAAATTTGAAAGTAATTTTAGCTGAGGTTCCTTTGGCAGAAATGTTCGGTTACGCTACCACTTTGCGGAGTTTAACTGAAGGTAGAGGAACTTTTACTATGGAGTTTGACCATTATGAAAAAGTTCCTCCAAATATTGAAAAAGAAATTGTTGAAGGAAAAAGAAGATAGTGGTAAAATAAATTAATATGCCAGTAATTCCTACAGTAATAGAAAAAACCCCATATGGAGAAAGAGCTTATGATATTTATTCTCGGCTTTTAAAAGAGAGAATAATTTTTTTGGCAGGTCCTATTACTGATAGTAGTGCCAATGTAGTTATTGCTCAGCTTCTTTTTTTATCTTCAAAAGATCCCAAAAAAGACATTCAAATTTATATTAACAGTCCTGGTGGATCCGTAACTGCTGGTTTAGCTATTTATGATACTATTCAATATATAAAACCAGATGTTTCTACAGTATGTGTAGGTATGGCAGCCTCAATGGCAGCTACTATTTTAGCCTCAGGAACAAAAGGAAAAAGATTTGCTCTTCCAAATTCTGAAATTTTGTTGCACCAAGTAATGGGAGGGGTTACTGGAGAAGCAGTAGAAATTGAAATTACCGCAAAGCAAATTGTTAAAATAAAAGGAAAACTAAATCGAATTTTAGCCAAACATACGGGTCAACCTATAGAAAAAATTGAAAAAGACACTGATAGAGATTTTTATCTTTCAGCTCAAGAAGCAAAAGAATATGGATTGATTGATCATGTAATCTCGCCTAAAAAGGTATAAATGGAACTCTCTACTAAAATTGAACAACTCCCGAAAATAGGAAAAGGTTTTCAAAAAAAATTAGAAAAATTAGGTATCCATACAGTTGAAGATCTCATCTTCCACTTTCCCCGACGCTACGAAGACTTTTCTCGGGTGGTTCCTATTTCTAAATTAAAATTAGGAGAAAATCTTTGTGTCCAGGGAAAAATTATTGAAATTGAAAATACTCAAACTCCAAAGAAAAAAATGACAATTACTGAAGCTTTGGTCTCTGACAAAACCGGTGCGGTAAGGGCTATTTGGTTTAATCAACCTTATTTAACTAATGTTTTGAAAAAAGGAGATTTTGTTTGTTTGGGGGGAAAGGTAGTATTAGGAATAGAAGGATTATATTTTTCTAATCCAGCTTATGAAAAAATTAATCCTACATCAAAAAAAATAAATTTACTTCATACAGCTAGATTGGTTCCTGTTTATCCTGAAACAGAAGGGCTTTCTTCAAGATGGCTAAGAATAATTTTAGCTCCTATTTTAAACCAAATAAGAGAGAAACTTTCTGATCCCTTACCAGAAATAATAAGAAAAAAAGAGAATTTGCTGGAAATAAAAGAAGCAATCTGGCAAATTCATTTCCCCACTTCTCTGGAAATGGCAAAAAGGGCCCAAGAGAGATTTTCTTTTGAAGAAATTTTTACCATTCAATTGTTGGTTTTAAAAGAGAGACTTAAAATTGCCCAAAAAAAAGCTTTTTTAGTTCCTATAAATTTAACTTTATGTCAAGATTTTATAAAAAAACTCCCATTTGAATTAACTTTAGCTCAAAAAAGGGCTTTATGGGAAATTTTAAAAGATATGGAAAAAGAAATTCCAATGAATAGGTTATTGCAAGGAGATGTAGGTTCTGGAAAGACCATTGTCGCTACCATAGCTTTTTTAAATTCAGCAATGGCAGGATTTCAAAATGCCCTTATGGCTCCGACTGGTATTTTAGCTGAACAACACTTTAAAACAATTTTTGAATTTTTAAAAGATTATGGTCTAAAAATTGGAATTTTAACAAGCCAGCTTTCTCAAGTAAACAATGAAAAGATATCTAAAAGAAAATTATTAGAAAAGATAGAAAAGGGAGAAATTCAAATTTTAATTGGGACCCATTCTTTAATTCAAGAAAAAGTAAAATTTAAAAAATTAGCTTTGGTAGTCGTAGATGAACAACACCGATTTGGTGTAGAACAAAGAGCAAAATTAACAAAGCAGTCAGACTTTATTCCTCATTTACTCTCAATGACCGCAACTCCTATTCCTCGAACTCTTACTTTAACTATTTATGGAGATTTAGATTTGTCATTAATCGATGAGCTCCCTAAGGGAAGAAAAAAGGTAATTACAAAAGTGGTCTCACCTCAAGAGAGAGAAAAAACTTATGAATTTATTAGAAATGAAATTAAAAAAGGAAGACAAGTCTTTGTTGTCTGCCCAAGAATTGAATTGGACAAAGAAAATATGGAAATGAAAGCTGTGGTAAAGGAATATGAAATGCTTTCTAAAACTGTTTTTCCTGAGTTTAAAATTGGAATGCTTCATGGCAAAATGAAAAATCAAGAAAAAGAAGAGGTAATGAAAAAATTCAAAGAAGGAAAAATTGATATTTTGGTAACAACTTCAGTAATTGAGGTAGGAATTGATGTTCCTACTGCTACTATTATTATAATTGAAGGAGCAGAAAGATTTGGTTTAGCTCAATTGCATCAATTTAGAGGAAGAGTAGGAAGAGGAAAATTTCAATCTTATTGTTTTTTATTTACTCAATCTTCTGGAAAAAAAACTCTTCAAAGATTAAAAGCTCTTTTGTCTTGTGAGAATGGCTTTGAATTGGCAGAAATGGATCTGAAAATAAGAGGTCCTGGAGATTTTTTTGGAACCAGACAGTGGGGGATTCCAGATTTAGCAATGGAGGGATTAAAAAATATTTTTTTAGTAGAAAAAACCAGAAAATGGGCAAAAGAAATTTTGGAAAAAGACCCCCAATTGAAAAATTATCCTCTTTTAAGAAAAAAATTAGAAGGATTTAGACAAAGAGTTCATTTGGAATAAAAAATTTTATTTATTTTCTTACTTTTTCTGTAACCCAAAATCCCAAAGGTTTTTTTAACATTAGTCTTATTTGAGCTTCCAAGGCAGGAATGGAACCAAAAATAATTAAGACAAAAGGTAAAAATAGCCATTGAAGACAAAAAAGAAAACATCTTGAAAAACTTTTAAAGGGCGGATTAAAAAGAGATAAAGAAATTATTACTGAAACAATTAAACCTATCATAGCGAGAGTCATTAAAAAACTTGTTATTTTGGGAAGGTTAAAAGACAAAAGTGTAGCCTTAAAATTTGGACCTCCCAAAATTATTGGAAGCCAACCTAAAATAAAAATTAAAAGAGAAGCTGTTGCCCAAGACCAAAATCCTTCCAAAATAATAAAGCTATGCCTAATTTTTTCAAAAAGAGGAATTTTTTTGTTTTTTAAAAAACCAAACAATAAATAGGGAATATTTTCACATCCCCAAGCCCATCTTCTTTGTTGTTTGTATTGATTTACAAAAGTTCGCCATAAATTTTTTGCTAAAACCGCATCCATAAGAACGGGATAACACAGAGGAACTACTTTATAATTTCCATTATAATAAAGATAAGCCTTCCAAAAAATCCGAGAATCGTCAGAAATTAAATTAAAAGGATAAGAGATTTCTTTTAATACTTTAAAAGGAAGAGAATGAGAAGAGTAAGTTACTAATTGCTCTGGTCTTTGTTGTTGAATCATCTGCCAAAAGGTGCTTGAGCTGGCTACTAAACGAGAAAAAAAGGGGGCCTGCCAGAAATTGTTAGTATAAAGAGGAATTGGTTGAAAAGAAGACAAAAGAGGATTTTTTGCGGTAAGATAACGATAGGTTAAAAGAGCAAAAAATTGAGGCAAAACTCTGGTATCAATATCAAAAATAGAAACAATAATCTTTTCTGGTGGAATTTTCAGAGGATTTATTATTTTTTCTTTTGCTTTTTCAATTGCAAAGCGAACATTTGATCCTTTGCCTTTAATTTCTCCTTTAATATTTTGGGGATGAATTGTTACTAAAAATTTAAAAAATTTTCCTTTAAATTCTTCTTCTATTTTTTTTGCCATTTTTTGAATTTTAGGACCTGCTCTTTCCTCAATTGCTAAAATTATTATCATTTTTTCTTTAGGATATTGGCAATTTACCAAAGATTGAAGGGTGGAACGCACTATTTCTTTTCCTTCTTTAAACATTGGAAGCAAAATTAAATGATAAATTTCTTTCCAATCTTTTACTTTTAATTTAAAATCTTTTTGAGACAAACTTTTGAGTTTTTTCATCCAGTCAATTTTTAAATTTTTTTTCAATTTTAAAAAAGTATTTATTTGATAAAAAGAAAAATAAAAAGATTTTAACAACCAATAAACATCGAAAGCAATAATGAAAATAGCTATTCCTACGGGTACAAAAAAGGAAAGAAAAATTGCCAAAATTAAAGTTCCCAAAGAAAGAATTGCTGGTAAAATTTCAAAAAAACGATAAATTATTCTTTCTCTTTTATTTTTAAGATCTAAAGAAAAAGAGACATCTAAATAATCTTCCATATAAAATGTGGCGCATACGGGAATCGAACCCGTGTTTCGGCCTTGAAAGGGCCGTGTCCTGGCCACTAGACGAATGCGCCAAAAACTAAATTTTTTATACTCAAGTATTTTAAAAAAATCAAGCCAAAACTTTTTTTAAGATTTTGTTAGCATCCTCTTTTACTTTATCTTTTTCTCTGTTTAAAAAGAGGTAGTTTTCTTTGGAAAGAACAAAAGGCTCAAATTTTCCTTTTAGCTTAAAATAAACCTTTGTTGTTGCATCTGAAACCTCTTTTTTTGTCTCTCTCTTTTTTAATCTCTCTAAAATTTTTTTCTCACTTGCCCAGCATTCTACAAAAAAATAGGGAATTTTTTGTTTTTTTGCTTTTTCAATTAAAAGCTGACGATAAAATTGGGTAGGAAAAGTGGCATCTAAAATTACAAAATTCCCTTCTTTTGCTAATTTTATTCCTTCATTTATCATTTTCTGATAAACCTTAAGTGAAATTTTTTTGTTGTAAATTTTATCTAAATTTTCTTTTGGATGTTCAAAAAGAGGGATATTAAACATTTTTTTTCTGATTACATCTGAATTTAAATAAGAGGCTCCCAAAATTTTTGAAAGGTATTTTCCCAAATAACTTTTTCCGGTACCTACGGGACCGAATAAAATAATTAAAAATGGTTTCTTTTTCAGGCATAAAAAAGCATATTTTAAAGCTAAAGAAAAATAATTTTGAATTGAAAAAATATCTTGTTTGGGTAATGAGAAACAACCCACCTTTGCTCTTACATAAGCTCGGTAGCATTGATAAAAAGGTAAAATCTCAAAAAGGGTTTCATCTTTTAAATAAAGATTGTATTCTTTTAAAAATTCTTTTGCCAAGTCTTTCCTTTTTAAATATTCAAGATCCATTGTTAAAAAAGCAACATCTGATGCTGTGTCTTGATAGCGAAATCTTTTATTAAACTCAATACAATCTATAATATAAATTTGGTCGGGAGTGATAAAAATATTTCCAGAATGTAAATCTCCATGGCAGTCTTTTATTTTTTCTTGTTTTATTCTTTCAAAAAACAAATCTTTATTTTCTGTTAAAAATTTTTCTATTGCCTTTTTAATAAAACCAAAAAGAGCTTTATTTAAAATTTTGCCAACAAATTTTTTTGTCTGTTCAAAGTTTTCTTGCCAATTAAATTTAACAACCTCCCAACCATATCTTTTGGGACAATTTTCTGTCATTTTGTGAAAAAGGGCAATTTTTCTTGCCAAATTCTTTATTTTTTCTTTTTTAAATTTTCTTTTTTTTATTAACTCAAAAAGACAATACTCTTGAGGAATTTGTCTCATCTTTAAAGCATAATCTTTAATTTTTTCCCCTTTTGAAAGAGATTTTTTTAGAGGAATAAAAAATAAATTTTTCCCCTTCTCTACAATTTTTACTACCTCCAAGTAAATATCTTTTGAAAGCCTCTGATTTAGTCTTAATTCTTCTTTACAAAAAAACTCTCTTTTTTTTAGAGAAGAAAAATCCAAATAGCCATATTTTACAGGCTTTTTGATCTTGTAAACAAAATCTCCGGTAAAAATTAACCAAGAAATATAGGTCTCTTTTAGCTCCAAATAATTTGTTTTGTGAGGAAAAGCTTCTTTTTTTAAAAGATTTTTAATTTCCTCTTTTGTCATCTTGGTAAAGGAGGTTGAAAATTGTCTCTAATTTCAAATTCTTGAGAATAAACCACTTTGGGTTCTTTTAGCTGAATTTTATCTTCACTGGAAATTCCATAAGGAAAATAGGGAATATTTTTTGGTTTTATTTTAGTAAAAGTGAAAGCAAATTTGTATTTTCCAGGTAAAAATTTATCTTTCCATTTTTCAAAAGATAATTCAAATGCTTTACCGGGATTAAGTTGGGCAACTTGGATACCTTGACAACAACCAACAGAAAGGTTTTCAACTAAAGAGATCTTTTTCCATTCTTTTTTTTCCTCTTGATAGTAAAATAAATCCAGAGATGGCAATTCTCTTTTATAAATCCACCAAATTGGCTTTGAAGATTTGTTTTGAATTTCCACTATTATTGTTTCTCCTTTTTTATAATTTGATTTTTCAAGAAAGAGAAAAACATTTTCTTTTTCAAAAACCTCACATAAATTATTTTTACATTTGCATTCAATATCTTTTTGAAGAAATTCTTTTCCTAAAAAATTATATTTGTTTTTGCAAGTTTTCTCAGGAGTTAAAACACAATCTTTGTCTTTTTCACAATATCTTTCATTTGAGAAATATTTGTTTTCTTTAATAAAAAATTCATTTGAAAAGGCTTTTCTTTGTTCTTTTTCACCTTTTAAAAAATAAGGAAAAACTATTCTATAACAACCTACCTTTAAAACCTTTATTTTATTTCCTTTTGTTATTTTTCCTTCCCATTTTTCTTTTAAAATTTCTTTTTCTTTTAAAATAAGCTTAGGTTTAGAATCTTTTTCTTTGCATTTTTGCCCCAAAAAAATTTTTTTACCTTTACAATCTTCAAGTTCCCAAAAGAGATTGTTGCATTTTTTAGAATAAAAAACAGGGAAATTATAATTATTTTTAAAGGTAATTTCAATTTCTTCTCCTTGCAAATATTCTTTTTTGTCAGTTAAAATTTTTAAATTTCCTTTTACAAAAAAATTCTCTTTCTCTTTTTTTTCAAAGAAAAAATCAATTACTTCAAAAGAGGTCTCAATTATTTTTTGTTTTTCCAAAAAAGAACTGATTTTAAAAATTCCAGTTTTTCCTCCAAAATATAAATTGTCATTTTTTAGCAAAAGAGGAGGTAAAACCTCAAATTTTTTTTCTTCTTTAAATTCCTCCAAAGTTGTGCTAGCTAAATTCTCTCCCATTTTGTTGTAAACAAAAAATTCTTTTTTTAGAGAAACTCCGTATAAATATCCATTATTTATTACAAAGTTTGAAAGAGGAGCTTTTTTTAAATTGATTTCTTTTAATTTTTTTATTGGTGGCTCCAAATTAAAAATTAAAACCTTCAATTTTTGTGAATTTTCTTCCAAAATATACCATTTATCGCTGACAAATTGAGACAAAATTTTTATTTTTTCTGGAATTTCAAAAGAAAAAACTATAGGATTTAAAACATCTCTGATATCTAAAAGATAAATTTTTGGGAAAGTGTCATTTTTGTCAAAAAGATAAATTTTGTTTTCTTTTAAAAAAATTCCACCCAACCTGTTAGGAAAATCTAAGATAGAAAGCTCTTTTGGATTTTGAGGATCTTTTAAATCCAAAATTTTCAAATTTTTTCCTTCAATGGCAAACAAATAATCTCCTTTTGCTTCAAAATCAAAAACTTTTGTTTCAAAAGCTGAGATTTCATTAAACTCTTTATCATAAACACAAATGAAACTTTCTAAATCTTGAGGAAATTTAATTTGAGAGAAAATTTTCTTTTTTTCTTTTAAATCGGGGGCGGCTAATAATAAATTTTTAATTTTTTCTGGAAATTTATATTTTAAAAGAATGAAATTTTTTCCTTTTTTTAAAATTTTTCCATACCCTTCTTTTCTTTTTGAATTTAAAATTTTTTTTGAATTAAGGTCTGCTTTTAAAATTTCAAAAAAAGGCAAATTAAATTTTCCGGGAGAAAAATCACCCCAATTTTGAGTTAAAATATAAACAATTTCTTTTGGGGTTTTAACAAAATTTGGAGGCTTTGAAGGTTTTGAAGGAGAGGGAGGTGGTGAAATTGGAGTGGTAGGCCAAATTTTATAACTCAAAAAAATAAAAAATCCCAAAAACAAACTACAAATTAAGAGGGCGAGTAAAATTTTTGTTTTGGGAGACATTTTTTATTTGAGTTTTTTAAATTTTATTGATAAAATTAAAATGGAATTAAAAATATAATCATTGATAAAATTACCAAAAACACCAAAATTGTCCAAATTATTCTCAAAATTCTTTGAGATTTAATTTTATTCATACTTTAATGATATCATACCCCAAAAAATTCCACAAGACAAAAAATTCTAAATTTCCTAAAATAGGAAATGTAATTTTGGCTGGAATTTTACTTTTTTTAATAGGATTTTTAGCATTTTCAAATTTTAAACTCTATCAAAAAAGAAAAAAAGTAAATTTAAAGGTTGATATTTTAAATCAAGAAATTCAAAAATTAGAAAAAGAAACCAAAAGATTAAAAAAAGAGCTTCTGGCAATAAATGATTTAGGTTATTTAGAAAAAGTAGCTAGAGAAAAATTTAACTTGAAAAAACCAAAAGAAAAAGTAATAGTTATAAAGAGAGAGGGCTCTTTTCAAAAAGAAAAAGAAGAAGAAGAAGAAAAAAATTTTTTTCAAAATTGGTTAAATTGGTTAAAATCAAAATTTTGAGCGAGTGTAGTATAGTGGTAGTACGCAAGCTTCCCAAGCTTGAGACGGGGGTTCGATTCCCCTCACTCGCTCTGAAAAGCCAGCATAGCTCAGCAGGAAGAGCACCTCTCTCGTAAAGAGGAGGTCGTGGGTTCAAATCCCACTGCTGGCTCTTTAATTTTATTTAATAAAAAAGTGAATTAAAAAATAGCCAACGATAAAAAATAAAATAGCAAAAATTATTACTGTTAGAGTATAACTAAAAAGTCTCATTGTTCTTTCTTCCTTGCTTTCTCCAAATGGAGTGAGACTTAAAAGATAAATAAATATCATTAAAGAAAAGTAAAAAAGAAGCCATCCAAAAATAAAAAGGGGTTCTTTTTTGTTAAAAAGAGCAAAAAGAGACACCAAAAAACCAAAAAGAGTTGAAAGAAAACTAATTAACATCTTTTTCTTTTGATTATAATTATTAATTACCAAAACATCAAAAAACTTGCCAGATTTTAATTTTTTAGATAAAATTTTTAAAGTATGGCAATTGAAAAAGAAAAAATTGCAAAATTGGAAGAAAGACTTTCCCTTTTAAGGGACTGTCTTTGAAATTGAAAAAAAGAAAAAAAGAATAAAAGAAATAGAAGGAAAAATCCAATCCCCAGATTTTTGGAAAAACAAAGAAAAGGCAATAAAAATTTCTCAAGAATTTGGAAGATTAAAAGATAAAATAGAAGAAATTGAAGAATTAGAATTAGAGTTAGAAATAATAAAAGAAGAGCAAAGAGAAGAGGAGCTGGAAAAGTTTGAAAAAAAATTAAATCAAAAGGAATTAGAAATATTTCTTTCTGGAAAATATGATAAAAGGAATGCTATTTTGTCAATTATTGCTGGAGCTGGAGGAAGAGATGCTCAAGATTGGGCGACAATGTTGTTAAGAATGTATGAAAAATTTTGCCAAAAAAGAGGCTTTAAAACTACAGTTTTGAACCATTATTTTTCAGAAGGAAAAGGACCTGAAGGAAGACCAGGAACAAAAGAAGTAACAATTTTAATAAAAGGAAAATTTGCCTATGGAATTTTGAAAGGAGAAAATGGAGTTCACAGATTAGTAAGAATTTCTCCTTTTTCACCACAAAAATTACGACACACCTCTTTTGCTTTAGTGGAGGTATTGCCAGAAATAAAAATTGAAGAATCAGAAATTAAAATAAGACCTGAAGATTTAAAAATAGAATTTTTTAGGGCTTCAGGTCCGGGTGGTCAATATGTAAATAAAAGAGAAACAGCGGTAAGAATTACTTATTTGCCAGCTAATATTGTCGTCTCTTGTCAATCAGAAAGATTACAAGGTGAAAATAGAAAAAAGGCAATGGAGATGCTTTTGTCAAAACTTTTCCAATTAAAACAAAAACAAATAGAAAAAGAAGTCTCAAAAATTAAAGGAGAAAGGGTCTCTATTGAGTGGGGAAATCAAGTTAGAAGTTATGTTTTACATCCTTACAAATTAGTAAAAGATTTAAGAACGGGGGTAGA
This sequence comes from uncultured Candidatus Saccharibacteria bacterium, assembly GCA_964552375.1. GTDB lineage: Bacteria > Patescibacteriota > Minisyncoccia > Minisyncoccales > CAZJYT01 > CAZJYT01. The sequence goes on along the minus strand of CAZKFX010000003.1, from coordinate 34,411 downwards.
AGTTTTTGATGTAGAAAGCGTCTTGGATGGAAATTTAGATAAATTTATTGAGGCTGAAATTCGTTATTTAAAACCATGATAGTTTTTCAAAATGTTACTAAAATTTATCCCGGAAAAGAACCAATTTTTGCTCTTTGCAATGTATCTTTAAAAATAGAAGAAAAAGAATTTGTTTCTATTACTGGAAAATCTGGGGCAGGAAAGACAACTTTATTGAAGTTAATTTTAGCTGAAGAAACACCTACCCAAGGAAAAGTCTTTTTTGAAGGAAAAGAAATTCACAAAATTAAAAAAAGTAAAATTCATCTTTTAAGAAGAAAAATTGGAGCTGTTTTTCAAGATTACAAACTCTTACCAAATAAAACTACTTTTGAGAATGTAGCTTACACTTTAGAAGTAATTGGAGCAACAGATAAAGAAATTATGAAAAATGTACCTCAGGTTTTGGAAATAGTAGGATTGGTAGAAAGAGCAGAAAATTATCCTCAAGAACTTTCAGCAGGTGAAAAACAAAGGGTGGCTATTGCCAGAGCTTTGATCCATAGGCCAAAAGTAATTTTAGCAGACGAACCTACTGGAAATTTAGATCCTTATAATGCTTTGGAAATTTTAAGACTTTTTGTTAAAATCCATGAGATGGGAACCACAGTAATTTTAGCTACCCATGAGAAAGATTTAGTAAATAGATTAGGAAAAAGAGTTATCACTTTGGAACAAGGAAAAGTTATAAGGGATGTCAAAAGAGGAAAATTTATATTATAAAATTTTATGTTTACTTTTATTAAAAGAGTAATTTCTTTTGGGTGGAAAAACTTTTTTTACAATCCAGGACTTTCTTTAGCTACTTTATTTGTCTTAACATTAGTAATTCTCTTGATTAGCTCAATTTTTCTTTTTAAGGGAGTGGTTGATCATTTAATTTCTTTGGTCCAAGAAAAAGCTGACATTAGTGTCTTTTTTAAAGAAGATCTTCCAGAGACAGAAATTTTAAAAGTAAAAGAAAAATTAAGTAATTATCCAGGAGTAAAAAAAATAGAATATGTTTCTAAAAAAGAGGCAAAAGAAAAATTTAAAAGAAAACACAAAGACGATAAAGAATTAATGGAATCCTTAGAAATTTTAGGCAATCCCTTTTTGGCTCATTTAAATATTACCCTTTCAAACTTTGAACAATATCAAAAATTAGTTAGCTTTTTAAATTCTCATTTTGGAGATTTAATAGACGAAGTTGACTTTTCGGAAAGAGAAAAAATCATTCAGCAAATTTTCATTACTACTGAAAATATCAAAAAAGCAGGGATTATAATTAGTGTTATTTTAAGTTTTATTGCAATTTTAATCACTTTCACTACTATTAAATTGACTATTTTCAATTTTAAAGAAGAAATCAAAATTCAAAGATTGGTAGGAGCTTCAAATTGGTTCATTAGGGGACCTTATTTGGTTCAAGGATTTTTGGAGGGTTTTTTTGCAGGTTTAATTTCTTTTAGTATTACTACTACTTTTTTATATTTTTTAACCCCAAAATTGGAATATTTTTTGGGGGGATTTAATCTCTTCAATTATTTTTTATTAAATTTAGGAAAGATATTGTTAATTCAATTTGGAATAGGTATTGCATTAGCGGTAATTTCAAGTTATATTGCAATAAAGAAATATTTAGAAGTTTAAAAAATTGCCGGGTCGTCTAATGGTAGGACACAGGGCTCTGGACCCTGGCGTCTAGGTTCGAATCCTAGCCCGGCAGCCAAAATTTTTCGCTACGAATTCATTTTAAGGCGATTTTAAAGATTTTATATCTCTCGTCTGACGTTTTGGATGAGCCCACTTAAAATTCTTTTGTAGAAGTTTTTGCTATAATTTATAGTAATATGAAAAACAAAACCCACTATCCATTTATCCGAAAAATTTATCTTTATTTATTTGCTCTTTTTGGTCTAATGGTTATAATGGCAATCTCTCTTTATCCTAAGATGCCAGAAAAAATGGCTTTGCATTGGAATACCAAAGGAGAAGTTAAGGGTTATCTATCTAAATTTTGGGGATTATTTTTAATGCCCTTAATTTCAATCGGTCTTTTTTTGCTTTATTTGATTATCCCTAAAATAGATCCTCTTAAAAAGAATATTGAAAAATTTAGAAAGTATTTTGATAGATTTATCATTTTACTTTTTCTTTTTCTGTTTTATCTCTATCTTTTAATGATTTTTTGGAATCTTGGATTAAGATTTGATATAGGTAAAGCAATAATACCTGCTTTGGCAATACTCTTTTATTATTGTGGAGTCTTATCAGAAAAAGCAAAAAGAAACTGGTTTATTGGCATTAAAACCCCCTGGACTTTAACCAGTGATGAAGTTTGGAATAAAACTCATCAATTAGGTAGCAGATTATTTAAAATCATAGGTTTAATCATGTTATTAGGATTCATTCTCAAAGAGTATGTTTTTTGGTTTATTTTAGTACCAATAATTATTGTGGTTATTTATCTCATCACTTATTCCTATTTTGAGTATCAAAAGGTCCAAAAATCTAAATTTAGAGGACTTAAATAAAAACAATGGATGAAAACAAACACAAACATTATTGGCTACAGGGTTTTTTAGGATTTTTAGGATTTCTCGGCTTTCAAGGTTTCACTTCTCACGATCCTTGGAGGTTGTTTTTCTTTTGTTTTTTTGCTTATTTTTCTTGGTTTGGTTATATCAAAAAAGAGCTAAAATATTTAGGACTTTTAGGAGTAGTTGGTTTAATTGTAGCTATTTTAGGAGTTTTGAGAATAATTAAAGTGTAATATGGATGATGTTAATTTTACCCTTGGCTTTTTAATTACAAAAGAAATTTTTTGTCTTGCTTTATTAAAGAAATTTTAATGAAAAATATTTCAAAAAATTTTGAATGAAATTTTTCTTAGAAAAATTCATTCTTTTGATCATCTTACTGATTATTTCAATTAATGCTAGTTTTATCTTTGGAGTCTTAAAACTCAAAAGTTTTTACCAAAAAGAAAATACTCCCATCTACACCCCTCGTCATTCTTATTCTGTAGCAAGTGGTGTTGTTCCTCATCATTTGTTGGCAAAAGAAATTATCCAAAAATTTTTCAAATACATCTCTTTAAAAGAAAAGCCAAAAACTATTATTTTGTTAGGCCCAGATCATTTTAATAGTGCAATATTGTGCAAAAAAACTTCATTTATAACTCTTAATCTTGATGTTGAAAATTTTAAAAATCTTAAAATTGACAATACACTTTTGAAAAAATTAATTGAAAAAAATGATTTTTGTTTTAGTAATTTCTCTATTGAAAGAGAGCACGCAATAACAAATTTGTTACCTTATATTAAAAATCATTTTCCTGATACAAAAATTTTACCAATTTTAGTCCCTTTTGATATTTCAAAAGAAAAAATGAATTCTCTCATTGAAATAATAAATTCAAAAGCCTCCCCTCATACCATAGTTGTTGCCAGTGTTGATTTTTCTCACTATCTTCCAAAAAATATTGCCCAATTTCATGATAAAAAAAGTATTAGGGTTTTGTTAAATTTTGAAAAAAAAGATTTTGAAAACATAGAGGTTGATTGCTGGCAATGTTTATATGGAGCAAGATTTTTCGCTAAATTGCAAAACAAAGAAAAACCAAAAATTATTGCCTACAAAAACTCTGCTGATTTTTTAAAAAATTCTAATATAGATAAAACTACCTCTTATTTTAGTGTCGTTTTTGAAAAAGGAGAAAAGAAAAATTTAAAAGAAAAAAAAGTAAAAACCTTACTCTTTGTAGGAGATATAATGCTTGATCGAAAGGTAGAATATTTAATGAAAAAAAACAGTATTTTTTATCCTTTTAAAAAAATCAACCATTTTTTAAGAGGAGTTGATCTTGTAGTTGGAAATTTGGAAGGGCCAATTGTTAAAAATCCACCAGATTTTGGTTTTCGGCTTTCAAAATTTGCTTTTTCTCAAAAAGCCACAAAAGCTCTTTCTTTTTCAAATTTTAATTTGTTGTCTTTGGCAAACAATCATACTTTTGATATGGCCAATTTTGGTCTTGAGGAAACTAAAAATTTTTTAAATCACTCTAACATTGATTTTGTTGGTCATCCAATAAGATGTGATAAAGATTTTTTATTTAAAAAAGATAATATTGTTATTGTTGCTTTCAATAAAACCTTCTCCTTCAATTGTTCAAATGAAAAAATTGTAAAAATTGTAAAAAAAACAAAAAAATTAAATCCGGAAAAATTTCTAATTGTCATTTTGCATTGGGGAAATGAATATCAACAAAAAAGTTCAATTTTTCAGCAAAAATTAGCCCATCAAATAATTGAGGCGGGGGCAGATTTAATAATTGGCTCTCATCCTCATGTAGTCCAAGAGATAGAAAAATATCAAGGGAAATTAATTTTTTATTCTTTGGGAAATTTCATCTTTGACCAATATTTTTCAGAAAAAACTCAACAAGGCTTAGCAGTGGGCTTGGAAATTTACCCAGAAAAAGCCATTTTTCAATTGTTTCCCATTCAAAGCAATCTCAGTCAGCCATTTTTAATGGAAAAAGAAAAATCTCGCAAATTTCTTGAAAAATTAGCCCAAAAAAGTTTTCCACCCCAATTGTTTGGTGAAATTAAAAATGGTAAAATAAAAATTGAAAGATGAAAAAGAAAGTTATAATTTTTTTAATTGGTATTTTTATTTTAGTTGGTGTTTTTGGTAGTGTTTTTTATTGGCAAAAGAAAAAAACCCAACCTCAAGTTCCAGTTTCTGTAACCCCAGCTCCAACCAAAACCCCAAGCCCAACCAAAATCCCAACTACACTTGCTTTAACTAAACGCCTAATTAAATCAGAAGATATTGTCTTGGAGAAAGTTGATGTTACTCCCCAAATTCCCTCCTACCCGCTTCCTCTTAAAATTAAAGATATCTCTAACTATCAAGAATTTTCTGAAAAGATCAAACTCAGTCCCAGAGCTCTTTATCTTTTGAAAAAAAATGGTTTTGTGGTAATTCCCACTCCAAAAGACCTTGTTGATGAACCAGATGACTTTGTTAAATTTTATTCTGCTTTAAAATGGAAAGATCTTCCAATTTTTATTACTACAGATTCCCTTTTGCATTATTATCATATCTTTTTTGATGCTACCTTAATGAAATTAGAAAGAGATCTTTTTTATGATGATCTCTGGCAAATGAGTAAAGAATTTTTTGATGATGCTCTTTTAGAGTATAAAAACGCTCCTTCAAAAGATTTAAAAGAGGCTGCAAAAAGAAATGTAGCTTATTTTTCAGTAGCTTTAGAATTGTTAAAACCCAAATCCAATCAGATTGCTACAAAAGAAAATATTAAAAAAGAAATCAATTGTAAGGGACCAAAAGACTTTTGTGATGAAATAATTCTTGCCCAGTTAAAAGAGGGGAAATTTTTTAATCTTTTTAATGAAAAAGAGGTTCAAAAATATACTTTTGAGACTCCAGATTTTGTAAGAGATTTAGTTCAAAAAGAAATTGAATTAATTGAAAAACATAAAGGTTGGGAATTCTCTCCAATTTTTATTTACAAAGAGGATTATTCTCAATATCTTCCTCGGGGTCATTATACCAAATCAGAAAAACTTAAAAATTATTTTAAGGCAATGATGTGGTATGGAAGAATGACGGCTCTAATTGAAGGTTCTCCTTTTCTTTCTAAAGGACAATCTTTTTGTACTGGTCCAATGGGAGGTATTATTTCAGAATATGATGCTAAAATTCAAACCCTTCAGGCAAGTTTAATTGTGAAAAAATTCTTAGAAAGTAAAAAAATCCAAGAAAAATGGCAAAGAATTTATGCCATTACTTCTTTCTTTGTTGGCTTTTCCGAAGATTTAGGTCCTTATGAATATGCTAAAGTATTAAAAAGTTTATTTAAAGAAAAGTTATCTTCTCAAGATCTGGAAAGAAAATATTCAGAAATTAGAGATAGACTTTTAAATTTTCCTTATAATCCAAAAATTTATAGTGGGTTGGGAGCTTGTGAATTATTTATGCCTTGTCCTCCTTTAACTGAAAAAGAAATTCAAAAATTGAAATTTCAGGCAAAAAAACTTTTAAAAACTACTAAAGGATTTAGATTGATGGGTCAGAGATTCACACTTGATTCTTGGCTTTTTTCAGAAATTGTTTCTCCTTATTCAGGTGAATATACTGGAAAAAAACTTCCTTTGCCTACCAAAGAAAAACCTTTTACTTTTTCTTGGGATGATCCTTATCCTGAATATAGAAAAAATAGACCTTTTAGCTGGGTCAAAACTGATGTAAAAGGATGTCCTCCACCAGCAGAAAGAGAAGTAAGGGGTTTTCCAAGAGGATTAGATATCATGGCTTTATTTGGTTCAAAAAGAGCAAAGGAAATTTTAAAAGAATTAGGAGACACAAATTACTCAGATTATGAAAAGAAATTTTCTGAACTGAAAGCGAAAATAGATTCTCTTCCCCAAGAGGAATGGTTTAAAAATCTTTATTGGAATTGGCTTTATGTTTTGAAATCTTTATTAAAAAAATTTGGTAAAGGATATCAAACTTTCATGCAAACTAAAGCCTGGCAAGATAAAGAATTAAACACTGCTTTGGCTTCTTGGACTGAATTAAGACACGATACAATTTTATATGTAAAACAAAGTTACACTATGGCTGAATTGGGAGGATTTCTTGAGCCAAAAATTGTAGGTTATGTTGAGCCAGTTCCACAATTTTATGCCTGTCTTTTAAATCTTACTAAAATGACTAACAAGGGATTAAAGGAATTAGTACCCCAAGAAGAATTAGAAAAATTAAAAATTGAGCTTGCTTTAGAAAGATTTTCTGAAGTTTTAGAAAAATTATTAAAAATTTCCAAAAAAGAATTAGAAAACAAACCTTTAACCGAGAGGGAATATGATTTTATTAAGAATTTTGGTAGTGTCTCAGAAGGACTAATAAAATTTGTTGCTGAAGGCGAAACTGATCCTAATATTTTCAAAACCACTTTGATTGCTGATGTTCATACTGAAGGAAATACCAAAAAAGTTTTAGAAGAGGGAGTAGGTTATATTAAAACCTTAGTGGTAGCTTACAAACTTCCCCAAGGACATATTTTATTAGGTGTAGGACCTGTTTTTAGCTATTACGAATTTAAACAACCAATGAAAAATAGATTAACTGATGAAGCTTGGAGACAAATTTTAAAAAGCAAAAATCATCCCCCTGAACCAGAATGGACAAAAAGTTTTGCACAATAAAATATTTTAAGTTCTTTTAAAGCTTGATTGTTTCTAGTTGATTTTTTATATAAAAATTAAAAAGAACTTTTGGGCGCGTAGCTCAGCAGGTAGAGCACTGCACTCACATTGCAGGGGTCCAAGGTTCGAGTCCTTGCGCGCCCACAAAATTTAAGGCTTAATTTCTCTCCAAGAAGGTGTCCGAGGACCAGTATCCCAAATGTTAGAGAACCTTTCTCCTCCATTATTAGTAGCTCTTACTCTGTAATAAATTCTGTGCCAAAGAGGAGGGCTATCATCGTATTCTCTTTGGGAAGAGACACAAGAAGGATGGGCAGGAGAACAAGAAACACTATAAATTTTGTCAAAAGTAGCAAAAGTTGAAGTGTTAGATCTTTGAAGTTCATAAGTCACAATTCCTCCTGCAGGTGTCGTAGAAGCTCCCTGCCAACTAAGATGAATTAAGTTTTCTTCTAACCAATAACCAGACAAGGCAAAAGGACCAGGTCTGGCAGTTGGGACATAAATTGAAACAATATTAGAAGTTGCAGTTCCATTTTTGTTGACAGCAATTAACTGATAATAATAAGTGGTGTTATCTTTTACGGTATAATCTGTATAACTAATGGTGCTAGAACTACTTGTTGCAATTTGAGAAAATTCTGTAGAGGTGCTTCTTAAAACCTGATAATAATCGGCATTACCAGAACCAATCCACCAAAATTGGATAGCCTGCATAAAGGGATTTTGAGATGGATCAACTTCAAATGTAGAAGTAGCAAAGATAAAAGGTGGGAAAGGAGGTAAACTTTCACAATCAAGAGAGGTAGTAGTAGAAGTTGAAGAAAATACTGAATTTCCTCCCTGACCTACAGCTTCCACATTGTAAGAGAAAGTAGTATTTGTAGCTGTAACATAACGAAGATATTCGGCAATATCTGCAGGAATATCATGAGCTATTTTTGCTCCATTTTCCCAGATATTATAATAAATGGTACCGCCGGAAGTATCTTTTGGCCACTCAATTTTTATTACAGAATTGTAACCCCTGCAAGTTGGAGTAGTAGTGATTGAAAAAACACTTCCATTATAAGGAATAGGGAAACATTCTAAAGTTGTGGTGGAAATAGCATCAGAAGTTGTAGTAAAACTTGCATTATAACCTACCGCAGTTAAATAATATTCATAAGTTGTAGAACTTTGAACATTTCTATCTTCATAGAGATTTTGGGTAGTTCTATCAATTTTTGTATAAGAAGCTTCATCTATTCTTTTTTTCCAAATATCCCAATATTCAGTATTAGGATCTGATGACCAACTCAAATTTATAATTGATTTTGGTGGAGAAATACTATAATCGCATTCTGGAATAACCTTTAAATCTGGTTTTGAAGGTTTGCAAGACAAAGTAGTAGTAGAAACCTCATTGGATGATGTACTTTCTAAGTATACCCCAACAGCTTTTACAAAATATTTATATGTTTGATTTGCCTCTAAGGGTTTTACATAGTAAGGAGCATCTGAAGGCAAAACCCATTTAGCACCTTCATTTTTTATAGTGCCATCGTTATTAAAAGGAGAACTATCTTCAACCGCTGTCCCTGTCGCCTCATCAAAATGCCAGAGACCTACCAAACCTGTTTCATCTTTGTAAATTCCTTGATAATGTTCTTTTACTTCAGAATCACTTAACTCTCTGTTGTAAATTCGGACTTCATCAATAATTCCAGTAAATTTATATACAGAACCCCAACTCTCTTCATAGTTTCCAATATAACAGCTTGTTATTGCATCTGGTGTTTGGCTATATCCTGATTCATCTTCTGACTTATCTAGATTACCATCAATATAAATTTTAAAGTTAGTGCCATCATCTACTGCTACAATATGATGCCAGTCTGTATCTAATATTTTAGAATTTGAATAAATATAGAAATCTGTTCCATCTTCTTCTTCTCTCCAAAAAAAGATTTTACCATTTCCTCCAGCGCCAATAGATAAATAATATATTGCATCACCCCCTTTTGAAGCAGTAACGATTGCTTCCTGGCGAGAATTTGGTTTAGATGGTTTAATCCATGCTTCAATGCTTAATGGTCTTCCAATTAATAAACTTGCACTGGTTCCACAATCCACATATCCTTTTTCTCCGCTAAAATCTAAAGCGCTTCCTGATTTGCCTTCTACCCATTCAACGCCTGCAATTTTTCCATTGTTTTTCATATTAGAACTATCATAGACGGTAGTTCCTTCGCTTTCATCAAAGTGCCACATACCTACTAAACCTGTTTCATTTTTGTAGATACCTTGATAATGTTCTTTGATTTCACTCTCACTTAAGGCACGATTGTAAATACGGACTTCATCTATTAGTCCTTTATAACCTTCTGCAATTTTAAGATGATAACTTGGACCAGTCCAAATACTATCTGTAATGGTTTTACTCGCTTTTTCTTCACCATCAATAAATAATTTCATCTCTTCTCCGTCATAAGTAGCTACTACCTGAACCCATTTATTTTGAGGAATGTCATAGGTTCTAATGCTTTTCCAGCCAGCATTCTCAAAATCAAGTCCAAATTGGATATGATTTTTACCACTTGCATAGGTGCCTATCCATAAATATCTCCCGTAGGCTATTGAGATTAAATAGTCTCCATACGATGAGCCTGCATAGCTTGGATAAGCATTTGTTTTCATCCAGAGTTCAATAGTTAAAGTTTGAAGGTCATATTCTGGAATATAAGGCACCTTCACATAATCAGCCGTTCCATCAAATTCTAAAGCATATTGGCCTCTGTCTGTAAAAGGAGGTAATCTGGTAGAGTAAGTAGAAGTAGTATTATCTGGATTTATCCGGTAAAGATTGTAGGAAGTAGCCTCGCTTGAAGTAGTCCAACTTAAAGTTAAATACGGACAATTTTTTTTACAAAAAGCTTTCTCAAAAGACAAATTAGGAGCAGTAGGAGAACCACAATAAAGAGTGGTGATTGATGAAGGTGAAGAAGTAGCACTTCCTGCAGGACCTACACTTTCTACCCAATAATAATAGGTAGTTTCATTAGAAAGTGAAGGATCTTTGTCTATCCATTTGCGAGTAGAAAATTCAGAAGTACTGGAGGCAATCACTTTTATAGGGGTTGAAGGAATAGAATTGACTGTATTTCTGTAAATTCTATATTCAAAGGTATTAAAAGGAGTGTCATCTTGCCAAGAAATCTCATTAATTGGAGAAGAGCTGGTGCAGTCAGTGGTTAAAGAGGTAATTGAAGGAGTGGAGGGAGAACAATAATTTCCTTGTGGAATAGATGAACTAGAAGCAGGGCTTTCTATTCCTCCTGAGGCAAAGGCTTTTATCCAATAGGTGTAGGCGGTATTAACTTTTACATTGGGATAGCTATCAAAAAAGGTATAAGAGTCACTATCTGTATCAGAAATAGCTCCCAAATCTGTCATACTTCCATTTTCCTCTCTATAAATTTTGTAATATTCAGTACAATCTGAATCATCCCAGGTAAGCTTTATCCTTGGATAACTTCCTGAACATTCAAATTGGGCTTTAAAATTTTTAGGTTTTTCAGGAGAACAACAAGGAGTAGTAATAGAAATAACATCTGATGTGGCATTACCTGCAATACCTATAGCTTTTACATAATAGTTATAAGTTTTTGTCTCTTCTAAATTGTAATCAATAAAAACTCTTTTTTCAGTATCTGTGTCTTGAGAAGTAGTAGCAATTAATACTCCATCTCTATAAATTTCATAATTTTGAGCTCTAATAGAAAAAGACCATTTAACTTTGACAAAAGGATTTGTGCTTGTAGGATCACAAGAGGTTTCCAAAACCAAACCTGGCTTTGTAGGAGGACAAATAGGAGTAGTGGTAGAAAAACTATTAGAGGAAGATGTACTTCCTCCCTCATTAAATGCCTTTGCTGTCCATTTATAATCTGTGTTACATTGAATACCACTTTCAACCCAGGTGGGATCAGAAGATTGACTACTTTCGCTTCCTCCCAAAATTCCATTATTACCATAATTTGAACTATCAGAGACATATTGACCTTCTCCCTCATCAAAATGCCAAAGACCTACTAAACCTGTTTCATCTTTGTAAATTCCTTGATAATGCTCTTTTACTTCGGTGTCACTTAAAGCACGATTGTAAATACGAACTTCATCTATGATACCTTCAAAATAATATCCACTACCATATGCCCAACCGCTTATTTTAGCTTCAGAAGTAACTCTTCTACTTGCACTAGTACTACCTAAGCATGAAAAAATATTCTGTTTCACACCATTTATATACAGCGCATTGTGCTTATCAGAAGGTACTCCATTATAAAACATTGCTACTACATGAACCCAACGATTAGCCAATCCTGCTGAAGAAATACCATACACATTACCTTGTCCAGTATTAAATCCAAAACATCCACTTCTAAACCAAAGATCATAAGGTTCTTTCCAACCAAAAGGCATCTGATTGTCTTTTCCTGTCCAAAACATCCAAAATTCAACAGTAGTAGTAACTCCCCATGTTCGATCTACATCTAACCCAGAAATCTTTACATAATCATTCCCATCAAACTTTAGGGCTTTCCCAAAACCAATGTCAGTATAGGAAGTAGAAGTTATATTGAAAATGGTAGTGGTACTATCTTTGTTGATATCATAGCGATAAAGTTCATAATAAAGGGCTTTGGAACTTGTGGTCCAAGAAATGTCTACTCTGGGATAAGAACCTTGGCAATAAGCATTAAATGGAGTGTTTAATAAAAAGGTACCAGGAGGTTTGCAATAATACGTTTTAATTGATTCTTCATTACTTTCACTTTTTCCCACAGGTCCTACAGCTACTACTTTGTAAGTATAGGTGGCTTCGTGATCAAGGTTAGTGGTATCTTTCCAAGATAAAACCCCAAGGGAGGTAGTAGCAATGGGAGTACTAGTGCTCCAATCTTGGCGATAAATCTCATAATAGTCAGTATTGGCCTCGTCGGTAGTCCAGCTTAAATTCACATAAGGTGAATAATTTTCACAACCTGTAGTTAAAGTTAAAATAGGAGTTGATGGCAAACAAGAAAGAGTATCAATAGATTTGTAACCTTCTGTGCTTTTAAGACCTGTAGGTCCTATAGCAACTACTTTATATTGATAAGTGGTGCTGTAATCTACAGAAGGGTAAGTGTCTTTCCAAGAGGTAGTAGAAGTAGAAAAAGTTTTAATAGGAGTTGTGGTACTATAGTCTTTGCGATAAATTTCATATTTTATTGTATTGGCATGATGTGTACTCCAAGAAACTATCACATAAGGTGAACCATCACTTTCACAACCTGTAGTTAAAGAAGTTTTTGGTAATTCAGGATAGCAAGAAGGAGTGGTAACAATTTTAATATCAGAACCTGTCTCTCCTATAGGAGTTCCATCTTTTGTTGGAGCTCCTAAAGAACTTACTTGATAATAATAAGTAACAGAATGATCAACTGAGGTATCTCGCCATTTTCCTGAAATAAATTCAGGGTTTGAAGGTAAAATAGTCTTGAGAGTAGTTAAGTCGGTACTAGTTCCTCTTAAAATTTTATAACCATAGCTTTGAGTAGAGGTTGACCAATAAATTTCTACATAAGGGGTGCCATTGTCGCAACCTGTAGACAAACTAATATCTGGTTTTGGAGGTAGAGAACAATCTACAGCAACAATTGAAGTAGCATTGGTAGAAGTTGTCTGGGTATCTTTTATACCTTTTGCGATAACAAAATAGCTATAACTTGAACCTGCTTCAATTCCAGTATCTAAAAAGGTAGTCTTGTTATAATCGGTTAATTTTACTCCATTCCTATAAATTGTATAGTAAATGACATTATTTGAAGCCTGCCAGGAAATTTCAATTATTGGGTCTCCATTTTCACTACAATAACTTTTTATTGACTTTAAATCAGGTGAAGGAGAAGGAGATTCAATAGTCTCACAATCTACTCCTTTTGTAGTAGTTTCAGAAAAAATTTCTCCTATTCCAGAGACTACTGCTGATACTTTATAACTACTGGTACAATTCAATTCTTGATTACATTCATTTTCTATCTTTGGACAGGGATTTTGATCAAGATAAGAGAAAAATTGACCCGTTCCACTATGAATCATAGTGCCATTTCTATAAACATAATAGCCTTGAGCTCCTAAAGTTCCTGTCCAAGAAAGTTGCATTTGAGGACAATTGGGAAGAATTTCCTCGCAACGGCTTTCTACAGTTAAAAAGGGGGGACAACGAGGTATAGAAATTTCTTTTTCTAAAGAGCTGGCAGAGGTAGTTGCTGACCATATAGCTTGGACAAAATAAGAGATATTGCCTTCTTCATAATAATTTGAAAATGTTTTTACTAAATTATCATTAAAATTTGTAGCAGTAGTTTCTCCTAACAAATTAGATGTTGTCTCACCTGGCAGTTTTCTATAAATTTGGTATTTTTGAACTCCATATCTTGAAGTCCAAGAAAGATTAATTTGAGGACCTCCAGGTTCAAAATTTAAACATTTAGAACCTAAACTCAAAATAGGAGGACAAGCAGGAGCTATTATAGAACTAATTTGAGAACTAGTAGTATTTCCATCTTCCCAAATGGCTTTTATAAAATAACTGTAATTTTCACCAGCTTTTAAATTAGGACCATCGTCATAACTATTTGTAGTTGAAGAAACTTCAAAAATTTTTATTCCATCTCTAAAAATTTCATATTTTTTTAGATTGCCAGGAGAAGACAAATTCCAATTTAAGACAATGTGAGGTCCATCGGTTTTGCAAGTTGAAGTAGAAATTGAAAGTGTAGGAGGACAATAAATAGCAGTGGAGGTAGCTTGATTAGAATACCAAACATTAGCTCCTTTTTCACCTCTTATTTGATAGACATATTTTTCTCCACTTTCAATTGTATTGTCGGTAAAAGAAGTTAAAGTAGTAGAAGCAACAGTGGAAGTATTCGTTTCTCCTACTTTTCTTCTTAAAATATAAAAAATGTCAGGCTCTGGATAGCAACCTGAAGGCTGAACCTCCCATTCTAATTCAACCTGGGCCTGGGAAGCAAAACAGGTGGAAGTGGGAGTTTTTAAAACAATTGAACAAGATACTCCTGCTTTAACAAAAAAAGGTAAAGAGAAAAAGAGAAACAAAAAAATTGCCTCTTTTAAAATTTTTTTTCTCATTAATTTTTAAGGTAAAAGTATCACTTTTTTTGCTTTAAATTTTTTTAATTTTGAAATATCTTGATTTGAAAACACCTCAATGAAATTTCCTACTTTTAAATCTTCAAAAGAAATAATCATTTGTTTTGGAGTTTTCCTATTTGGGCCTATTTTTACAAATTGCAATTTAAAAAATTTAGTCTCTGGAGTAATCATTGCTTCTCTAATTTCTTTTATTTTAACTACTTTCCCTTCTTTGTTCAAATAGGGAACATTTGTTTTAAAAACAATTGAATTGTCTTTTATTTTTTGAATAGTTCCAGATAAATTATAAATTCTTTTTGGAAAAAAAGCAGGAGAGACCTGAGATTTTTCTTCAATAGAGGGTGGAGGTTTTGAAGGTTGAGTTTCTTTTTTTAAATTCTTTTTTGATAAATTTAAAAAGGCGAAAAATCCTCCTATTATTAAAACTGCTAAAATTATTAAAAGTAATTTTTCTCTTTTCATTATTTTTATAATTATAAAATTTTTGCTAAAACTTTATCAAGTTTTGTCTTTCTTTTTTAAATTTAAAGTGATATATTAAAATTTAATGAAGCTGGCTTTTTTGTTTAAGAAATTAAAAAATAAAAAGGTTCAATGTCAAAATTGTTCTCATTATTGCGTTTTAGATTGTGGAGAAAGAGGAAAATGTGGAGTAAGAGAAAATATAAAAGGAAATCTTCATGTTTTAAATTATGGAAAAATCATTGCCTGTCACATTGATCCTATTGAGAAAAAGCCCTTTTTCCACTTTTTACCAGGAAGCTTTTCTCTCTCTATTGCTACTGTAGGATGTAATTTTACTTGTCTGCATTGCCAAAATTGGGAAATTTCTCAATCTTACAAAAAAGCAAAAATCATTCCTGGAGAAAAAATTTCACCTGAAAAGATTGTAAAAATTGCTATTGAAAATAATTTACCAAGCATTTCTTATACCTATACAGAACCTACAATTTTCTCTGAATTTGCTTTAGATATAATGAAATTGGCAAAAGAAAAAGGAATTAAAAACAATTGGGTGAGTAATGGATTTTGGTCTCAAGAATTATTTGAGTTAATTTATCCTTATTTAGATGCGGTCAATGTAGACTTAAAAAGCTTTGATGAAAATTTTTATCAAAAAATTTGTGGAGGAAGATTAAAACCAGTATTGGAAAATTTAAAAAGATTAAAAGAAAAAGGAATTTGGGTAGAAGTAACAACTTTAGTAATTCCAACTTTAAATGATAAAGAAGATGTTTTCAAAAAAATTGCTAAATTTATTAAAGAGGAATTGGGAGATAATGTCCCTTGGCATATCACTCAATTTTGTGGAAAGATTTCCTGGAAATTAAAAGAAATTCCTGATACTCCAATAGATACCCTAAAAAAAGCCTTTGAGATAGGAAAAAAAGAAGGTTTAAAATATGTATATATTGGAAATGTGCCTGGCCTTCCTAATGAAAATACTTTTTGCCCAAAATGTGATGCTTTGTGTATTGAAAGAATGGGTTATTTTATAAAAAGATATGATAAAAATGGTAAATGTCCAAATTGTGGTGAAACTTTAGATTTAATCTTATGAAAGTAGATACCATTTTAATTTTAGATTTTGGAGGTCAATATTGCCATTTGATTGGAAAAAAAATTAGAAAAGAAAGAGTCTTTTCTCATATTGTCTCTCCAAAAATAACTTTAAAAGAAATTGAAAGATTGAACAAAAAATACAAAATAAAAGGATTAATTCTTTCTGGAGGACCCTTGAGTGTTTATGAAAAAGGAGCCCTAAAATGTAATATGTCTCTTTTTAAACTAAAACTGCCCATTTTGGGAATTTGTTATGGACATCAACTTTTAGCTCAAATTTTTGGAGGAAAGATAGAAAAAGGAAAGTTAAAAGAATATGGAAAAACTGAGGTTTTTATCAAAAAACCAATAAAAATTTTAAAAGGGTTAAAAAAGAAAGAAACAGTCTTAATGTCTCATCAAGATAAAGTTGTTTTTTTGCCTCCAGATTTTGAAATTTTGGCTTTTTCAAAAAATACTGAAATTTGTGCTTTTTGTCATAAAAAGGAACCAATTTTTGGAGTTCAATGGCATCCAGAAGTGCCAGAGACAAAAAACGGACAAAAAATTTTTCAAAATTTTCTTTTTGAAATTTGTAAATGTCAAAAAAACTGGAAAATAGAAAATGTAATTGAAAAAGAAATTCAAAATATTAAAAAAATTGTAAAAAATGAAAAAGCAATTATTGCTGTCTCTGGAGGAATTGATTCAGCATGTGCTTGTGTTTTAGCTTCAAAAGCTATTGGTAAAAATTTAACCGCTGTTTTTGTAGACCATGGCTTTTTAAGAGAAGGTGAAACAAAAGAAATTGAAAACTTTTTTAAATCAATGGGTATTTCTTTTTTAATCTTAAAAGAAAAAGAAAGGTTTTTTAATAAAATAAAAGGGGTAAAAGATCCTGAAAAAAAGAGAAAAATTATAGGTAGAGAATTTATTAGGGTTTTTGAAAAAGTAGCAAAAAAAGTCAAAGCAAAATATTTAATCCAAGGGACTATTTATCCTGACAGGATTGAATCTGGAATTAAAAAGTTCTCTGAAAAAATTAAAACCCATCACAATGTAGGAGGATTGCCTTCTAAAATAAAGTTTGAAAAAATTATTGAACCTTTGAGAGATCTTTATAAAGATGAGGTAAGAGAAATTGCAAAAAAGTTAAATTTGCCTTCCAAAATCATTTTCAGACAACCTTTTCCAGGTCCGGGTTTAGCAATAAGAATAATTGGTAAAATCACCAAACAAAAAATTGAGCTTTTGAAAAAAGCAGATAAAATCGTTAGAGAAGAAATTGAAAAAACCAAATTGAAAGATAAATTATGGCAATATTTTCCAATCTTTACCAATATCAAAACTACTGGAATAAAAGGAGATAAAAGATTTTACGGTTATGTTATTGCCTTGAGAGTAGTAGAAAGCGAACAAGCAATGACTGCGGTTTTTGCTAAATTACCCTATCAAGTTTTAGAAAAAATCTCACAAAGAATTACCAATGAAATACCTCAAATAAGTCGCGTAGTCTACGATATTAGTAGCAAACCGCCAGCTACTATTGAATGGGAGTAAAAAAATCTTTATTTTTCAAAAATTTTCTTTTTAATTTCTTTGATTATCTCTTGAGCAATTT
The DNA here is from genome assembly GCA_964552375.1 of uncultured Candidatus Saccharibacteria bacterium. Classification (GTDB taxonomy): domain Bacteria; phylum Patescibacteriota; class Minisyncoccia; order Minisyncoccales; family CAZJYT01; genus CAZJYT01. Next base: position 16,783 of record CAZKFX010000003.1, on the reverse strand, counting down.
CCTTGCCACCCAATCCAAATGATAAACCCAAAGCTAAAGTTAAAGTACCTACAATTCCATAAACAATGGCATTAATAATTTCTCTACCTACTCCTAATTGGTTTAAAATTAACAAAAGAGCAAAAATATAAATTCCCCATCTGGTTATTCCTCCTATTACTCCTACATAATTTACTCCCATTTTCTTAATACTAGCTTTTAATACCTTCTCTAAAATTTCAGCTACAACTATAGCTACCACAAAAATTGCAATAGCAACCAATAAATTAGGAAGCCAGCTAACAAAGCGATTTAATAAATCTGCAAATTGGTAAAAACCTAAAACCTCAATTGAGGCAGTCAAAGCAATAATAATTAAAATCCATTTACAAATTTCACCAATAAATTCAGCTAAATTTACTTTTATTTCTGCTTTTTCTAATGCCTCTTGCCATCCTGTACTCTCAAAAAATTGATTTACTTTCAGGCGAATTAAAACTTGGGTTACAATTTTTCCCACCAATTTTGCAATTATCCAACCAATTAAAAAAACAAAAATTGCTCCAAACAAATTAAAAATAACAAATTTAAAAACCCCACTTAAATTTTCTCTAAATGTTTCTAGAGCAATTTTACTCCACTTTTCAATTGTCATAATTTATAGTTTAATTTTTTTATTTTTTTGACCTTTTTTGGCCGACCTTTTTCAATATTAAAATAAATCTTAAATAATTAAAATCAATCTGTCAAGGTAAAGCGAAAATTTTATCTTTTTAAAATTTCTAATTTAGCCTGAAGTCTCAAGATAAGCTCTAAAAGCACTTTTATAATTAATTTTTGAAGTCTTATAATTTCGGCTTTTAATTGTTCAACTGTCATTTCAGAGGGTTTTTTCTCTTTGGCCAACTTTTCACCCAAAGTAGTAAAGGTCTTATCTGTGAAACTTGCTATATTTGAATTTTCATCTTTTGATTTTATGACAAAGTGATAGGTAGTAGAAGGAGAAAGATTGGTTAAAGTTAAAGAGTGAGAAGTAGTAAAGGTAGCGGTTTTTATCTCAAAAGCATAATCTGTTGTGGTGCCATACAATATCCAAGAAATTGAAGGCTCAGAAGTCTTCCAAAAAATTTTAACAAAGGTATCACCGACATTTAATTTAATATCTGAAATTGAAGGAGGAATAGTATCTCCTAAATTTGAGGGAAGAATAACACCACCACCGCCACCACTCGATGGAGAAGCTTGAGGAGTAGCTGATACTGCTTCGCTAGCTGCTGATTCTTGATCTGCATCATTTAAAGCTGAAACCTTATAATAATAGGTAACACCATTTGTTAATCCGGTATGGGTAAAAGAGGTATTTTGAGTTTGAGTTAAAAAGGGCCATTTTTCTCCTACTTTATAATAGATATTATATTTTGTCGCTCCTTCAGAGGCATTCCAATTCAATGTCACTTTTTGATCTCCAGCGGTTGCACTTAAACCAGTAGGAGTAGGTGGTGCTCCTTCGGTTGGAAGAGAAGGAGCAAAAGCTGAAAAGTGAGAGGTTTTTGCTCTAAGAGTAATTGAATTTAAATTCTCCCAATTTGCATTTGGAGGATCTAAAATAACTACTGTTGGAATTTCTACCCAGTTTGAAGCAGTAGAATCATAATAAGAAATTTTCATTTTCTTTGCTTTTTCTAAACTTTTAACGCCAGCTGAAATTAATTCTGATTTTTCTATCTTTATTTCTAAAACAGCCTCTTTATTTAAAACTAAAATAGACCTTCCTTTGTTGTCTCCAGTTGAATAATAAGCAGATACCTCTTTTGCTTTATTAGAAAGAATTTTCACTCCTTTTCCTTGAGGCACTTTCATTGTATTTTGAAGTTTTATTGTTGTATCTATTGTTTCAGAACCTAAAGCTCCAGGAGGAAGCTCTAATTTAGCATCTGAGGTTTGAATGACACCTCCTTGAACAGGTTTTATTGATTTTTCTTTTCTTTTTGGCTGAAAGTCAACAGGAGTTAAATTTAAAATAACATTTTCAGCTGGAGCCAAAACTCTTATTGGAGAACTCAGTTCATAACCTTCAGCTATTGCTGAAACCTTCCATTCTCCTGGTGAAACATTCAAGACAAAAGAACCATCAGCTTCTGAAACACTACCTGCCCAACCTCCTCTTCCGTCGTCTGCCCAAACTAAAGCATTAGCAATAGGTGTTCCATTATATTCTACTTTTCCAGAAATTTGACTTTGATTTTTGGTTAAAGTTAAAACCAAATTTGTAATATTTGAAGTAACATTTACAGAAGTAACAGAACCTGTATAACCTGTTTTTCCAATTCCGATATCATAAATTCCTTCTCTTAGTTTGAGGCTAAAAGTTCCATCTTGACCTATCTTTTCTCCACCTCCTCCATTTTCTCCTCTTGCCCAAACAAAGGCATCGTTTGGTAAAGAACCATCAGAGGTTGTAGCAATTCCAGAGACAGTATAAAATTTAATATCTTTCAAATCAATAGTGATAATGGTAGAAGTAGTAATTAAGGTAGTAGTAGCTGGAAGGGGTCCAAAGTCTGGAATTCCTCCTTCAATAGTATATTGGGTGCCTCCATTTTCAAAAGGAACTTCTATTTGGTAAACATCATAATTTGTTGAAGTAGAAATACAATTTGAAGTAAAAACCTCAGCAATTTGAGAGTGAGCTCCAATAAAAACATTAGAAAAAGTATTTCCGGGAGAAAGACGAATTTCCAAAATAGCAGTAGAAATAGAAATGTCTTTAGTGAAATCGGAATTTATTTGATATCCTTCATTCAATTTTGTTTTGTAAATTTCTCCTTGCCCTGGCAGACCCACATGAAGCCATAAATTAGAAAGTCCTTTTCTTATTTTTAAATTGAAATTTCCAGAAATGTCAGTTCTGCCAGCCCCTATTTCTTTTCCAAATCCAAATTTTCCTTGAGTAATCCAAACATCACAAAAACTTAAAGGTGAAGAGTTTTTACTCACATTTCCAGAAATGTTAATCAAGTTTTCAGTATCAACAATGAAGTTTACTAAAGCATTTTCATTTAAAGTGACACTAATTCCTGTCTTTTCTGGTAATTCTCCATAATCTTTGGCAAATCCTCCAACATGATAATTGGAACAAGGTGGCACATACATTTTATAATATCCTTGAGAATCAGTAAGAGCATGACCTCCGCCTGGTCCTCCCTCGCACCAACAATAAATATCAACATTGGAAATTCCATTTCCTGCTCCATCTTTTACATATCCTTCAATATAGGTTGTTGGTGGTGCCAATTTAATAACAATATCTACCTCGTCATTAGATATGGCAAAATTGTCAGAACTATCTACTAAAATATCTTTTTGAATCGGAAATGGTAAAGCAGGACCTGCTGAAACTTCAATTTTGTAAACTCCTTCTGTGACATATAAGTCAAAATAGCCCTGAGAATTTACTCTGGAAACATCAGAAACTCCATCTTCTTTTGGTTGAAAAGCAAAAACCCAAAAATCTTGATATTTTTGAGGAGGCAAAATCTCTCCATTTTTGTCTAAAATGCGACCTCTAATTCTTCTGTCAGCTTGGGTGAAAGTGAAATTAACATTAGCAATAGGAGAAGAAGTAGAAACTTTAATTTTTTGAGCTGGAGGATCTAAAAGTAAAATTTTTTCAAACCAAGGAGGTAAATGAGCTTCTACTCTATAGGTGCCAGGTCCTGGCAAAGCAATAGCAAAAGAAGTAGTGCAATTTTCATTTGTCTCAAAAAAGACAGGTTGGATTTCTTTATTCTCTTTTTCCATTTCCTCTAACAAAGCCATTACCGCTACTGTTTTGTTTTTTCCTTCTTGAGTGCAAGATTCTCCTAAAGTAATTTTTCCTATTACTTTGTAAGTAGTAGTGCCTTGCAAGGTTAAAATTAGAGGAGAGCTAGTAGAGGTTTGTTCCATTAAAAAGGCCATTGGAGAAGGTAGATAATATCCTGTGGCATCAAAAGCCCAAACTCCACCACCCATAGAAGGGACAGCTGGGATATTGTAAATATAATTTGAAGAGTCAAAAGTAGTTCCTTTTGAATCTCCGACATAGTAAACATTTTCGCCATGCAAAGAACCAATAAAAATTCTCATGTTTGTGGAAGTAGTAATTGTAGTAGTGCTTTTGTCGGGTAGCAAAAGATTAATCTTGAAATATCCTGGAACTAAAGGTTCAAAAAAGGTAGCTTCGGTAACATCTGAAAGCAAACCATCTTTTCTCATTACTTGTAAAGGACCAGTTTTTGCTTGGGGAGGAACTATTACCTCAATTAAATCATCTGACCAAAAAGTAGTACTTGCTGGAACAGGAGGTTGAGGTCCTGTTTGAGGATCAAAACCTCCGCAAAACAAAACAGTGCCGGTGCTATCTCCAAAATGATCTCCAGAAATTTTTATTTTTGCGCCTGTAGTTGTTGCAGAAGGAGAAATTGAAGAAATCAAAGGAATGGTTCCTGAAGTGACTAACAAAGAAGAAGTAGAATATTCTAAGGGAAATTGATTTTGAATATCTTGAATTTTAGAAACAGAAAAGCTAATTTTGTCTCCTACTGTTAAATTAAGATTTTTAATTATTATTTGATTTCCAAAAAAATCTAAAAAGGGGTATCCTGGCTCTCCACAGTTTAAAAGTTCACTTCCATTAATTTTATAATTTGAACAATTCATTACTTGGTCACCTCTTAATTCTTTGGTAACCCTAAAAATTATTCTATCTGACAGAGCTTTAATAAAAGAAATTTCGGGTTTTGGAGGCAAATCATATTTTATTAAAGGAGAAGGAAAGTTTTCTAATCCATCTTTTAAAGATAACCAGACAGAAGAATAGTAATTACTTAAAGAAACTGACATTTCCCCGACATCGTTTACACTTGTAGTTGCCAAGAGATTTTCGGAAGAGGTAGAAGAAGTGGAATAAAAATACAAAACCCCCATTTCAGAAATTTCTCCTTGAGAATACAAAATGTAATTTTCAGTCTCTGAATCATAAGAAGCTAAAATGGTATCAATATGCGGAGTTTCAGAATGAGTGTCTGCAAAAAATGTCTCAGTAGTAGTTTGACCTGAAATAGTAGCTAAACTTGAAGAAGCAATAACATTTTCTAAAATTACTTTAACATTTTGAGGCTCTTTTCCATCTTGTGGAGCGCCATTATCTGTCCACAAATTTGATGTTTTCAAAACTACCCAAAAAGTGCCATTAGCTAAAGTTGAAGTAGAAATGGAAATAGTAGTTGTTGCAGGAGAAAGATTAACACTTGTTGTAGCTAAAAATTCTTCATTTTCTAAATTAAATTGATTATCACCATTATCTTTAAATACTCCTGCCCAGTCAAAACTACTAGTAGCAGTGGATGTAGGAACAGCTTGAGTGGTAGTAGAAATTGTAATTGTAATGCTGTCTAAATTTTCATTTGAGCTATTTTCCATCTCTAATTTGAAAACCGCAAAAGGAAAATTTGCTTTTACTTTGTTTTCAAAGGGAGTTTCAGAAAAAGTCTTTTGAGGAGTGGAAGTAACACAAACCTGAGCTGAGACCTTGTTAAAAAAAACAAAAATAAATAAAAATAAAATGAAAAGATAAAAAAATTTTTTTGTCATAAATTATCAAAGAGCTCTTTAAAGATTTTCTCAACCTTTTTTTTATTTTCACTTATTTTGTCTTTTTTTGTCAAGCCCTATTTTGGTTAAAGATTTTTTAAAAGAATCTAAAAAAGAGAGGGCTTCTTTGATATCTTTTTTTATTTGTTTTTTTAAATTTTCAACTTTTTTGAATTTTTTTGTCTTTCTTAAATATTTTAAAAAATAGATTTTGGCTTTTTTTATTTCGTTTTTTAAAGGAGAAAAGACATGGACTTCAATTTTTTCTTCTTTTTCATTAAATGTTTTTGCGCTTCCAACATTTGCTATTCCAAAATATTCTTTTTTTCCGCTTTTTAGTTTTACTACCCAAACTCCTCTTTTTATTTTTTCATTTTTTTCTAAAGGAAAATTTAAAGTTGGAAATCCAATTTTTCTTCCTCTTTTTTTCCCTGAAATAACTTTTTGAGTAATTTTTAGCATTTTTTTAAGTTTGACAAATTTTAAAATGGTAAGGTATACTATATTTATAATTTATATATAAAACAAAGGTCGCAAAAAACAAAAAAATTTTTGAAAATTTATGCCTTCATTAATTCCTTGGAGACCATTTAAAGATATTGAAAAATTTTTTGAACAAGAATGGTTAGAATTTTTTGAAGAACCAAGAGAAAGATTGAGAAGATGGTTAGCAGAAGAAGTTCCAATGATTAGAACTCCAAGAATGGATATTTATGAAACAGGAGATTCAATTGTTGCTGAAGTAGAATTACCTGGAGTTGATCCAAAACAAATCAATGTAGAGGTAGAAGATGATGTTTTAAAATTGGAAGCAAAAGCAGAAAAGAAAAAAGAAATAAAAGAAAAGGGATATTATAGAAAAGAAACCGGAACTAGATATTTCAAAAGAGTAATTACTCTTCCTACTCAAGTAATTGGAGAAAAAGCCCAAGCAGAATATGAAGACGGAATTTTAAAAATTACCATTCCAAAGGCAAAACCAAAAGAAGAAAAAAAGAAAATCAAAATAAAGGTAAAATCAAAAAAATAAATTAAATTTTAATTAAAAATCCCAAAATTATTTAAATTTAAAATTTATGGGGAAAGTTTTAGGTATTGATTTGGGAACTACTATTTCAAAAATGGCTACCATTGAGCATGGGGAGCCAAAATGTTTGGAAAATAGAGAAGGTTCTATTTTAACCCCTTCAGTGGTTGCTTTATCAAAAACCGGAGAAAGATTAATTGGAATTTTGGCTGAAAGACAGAGAATTACCAATCCTAAAAATACTATTTTTGGAGTAAAAAGATTTATTGGAAGAAGATTTTCAGATCCAGAAGTCCAGGCAGAATTAAAAAGGCTTCCTTATGAAACTAGAGAAAGAAAAGATGGAGGAGTAGAGGTAAAAATGGGAGATAGATGGTACACTCCTATTGAGATCTCCGCAATGATTTTACAAAAATTAAAGTTAGATGCTGAAGAAAAATTGGGAGAAAAAATAGACTCTGCGGTAATTACTTGTCCTGCCAATTTTGATGACAGTCAGAGGAAAGCAACAAAGGCTGCTGGAGAGATTGCGGGTTTGAGGGTTTTAAGAATTATTAATGAACCTACCGCAGCAGCTTTGGCTTATGGTTTTGGTAAAAAGAAAATGGAGACTGTATTGGTTTATGATTTTGGAGGAGGAACTTTTGATGTCACTATTTTAGAAGTTTCTCCAGATACAATAGAAGTAAAAGCTACTGGTGGAGAAGCCCATTTGGGAGGTCAAGATTTTGATAGAAAAATAATGGATTGGGTAATTGATAAATTTAAAAAAGAGGAAGGAATTGATTTATCAAAAGATCCTTTAGCCCTTCAGAGAATAAAAGAAGCGGCAGAAAAAGCAAAAATTGAATTGTCTTCTGCTTTAGAAACAGAAATTAATCTTCCTTTTATTACCTCTACTCCTGAAGGGCCAAAACATTTAGTTTATAGATTAAAAAGATCTGAGTTTGAACAAATGAGTAGAGATTTAATAGAGAAATCAATTGAAAGAGTGAAAAAGACACTTCAAGAAGCAAAAATGGATAAAAAAGATATTGACCAAATAGTATTAGTTGGAGGAACTACCTTTATTCCAGCAGTAAGATTGGCAGTAAAAGAATTTTTTGGCAAAGAACCAAATAAATCAATCAATCCAGAAGAAGTAGTCGCAAAGGGTGCTGCTTTGCAAGCTGAAATTTTAAAAGCCAAAGAAGAAGGAAGAGCTCCAGAAGGAGAGATAAAAAGCGTTTTACTTTTAGATGTCTTGCCTTTATCTTTAGGAATAGAAACATTAGGACAGATAAATACAATAATGATTCCCAAAAATACCACTATTCCTACTTCCAAAACCCAAATTTTCTCAACTGCTGCTGACAACCAAACATCAGTAGAAATTCATATTTTACAAGGAGAAAGACCAATGGCTCCAGATAATAGATCTTTGGGAAGATTTATTTTAGATGGAATTCCCCCTGCTCCAAGAGGAGTTCCCCAAATTGAAGTAACTTTTGATGTTGATGCCAATGGAATTTTGACTGTTACCGCCAAAGACAAGGCTACTGGAAAACAAAAATCAATTAGGATTGAAGGTTCAATCGGATTGTCAAAAGAAGAAATAGAGAGAATGAAAAAAGAAGCACAAATGTATGCCGAAGAAGACAGAAAAAAGAGAGAGTTGGCTGAAACAAAAAATATGGCTGAAAATTTGATTTATACTGCCCAAAAGACATTAAGAGAAATGGGAGATAAAATATCTGCTGAAACAAAAAAGGAGGTTGAAGAAAAAATTGAAAATTTGAAAAAGGTAAAAGAAGGAAACAATGTTGAAGAGATAAAAGAAAAAATTCAACAATTGTCTCAGGCTCTCCAAAAAATCGGAACAGAAATGTACAGACAAGGTCCTCAAACTCCTCCTCCAAAATAAAAAATAAAATTTTATGGATTACAAAAAAGACTATTATAAAATTTTAGGAGTTCCAAGAAACGCTTCTCAGGAAGAGATTAAAAAGGCTTATTATAGATTAGCCCACAAATATCATCCAGATAAAGGAGGAGATGAAGAGAAATTTAAAGAAATAAATGAAGCCTATAGAGTTCTTTCAGATAAAGAAAAGAGGGCTCAATATGATAAATATGGAAGAGTCTTTGAAGAAACCCCAACTGGAGCTCAAACTGAAGGATTTGATTTTCAATGGGTATGGAGAAAACCAGGTGTGGATTTTGATTTTGATTTTGAAGATTTGGAAGAGATGGTTCAGGAAATATTTGGATTTGGAAGAGCAAGAAAGAAAAAGGATTTAAAGAGAGGAAAAGATATAGAAATAGAATTGGAAATTTCATTAAAAGAGACATTAAAGCCTTTAAAGAAAGAGGTTGTTTTGACAAAATATATTGTCTGTCCTCGCTGTCAAGGAAGTGGAGCAGAACCTGGAACAAAAATTAAAGAGTGCTTTTCTTGCCGGGGAACAGGAAGAGTTCATCAAATTAAAGAAACCTTTTTTGGTTCTTTTACTCGTTATGTAGTTTGTCCTGAATGTAAGGGTGAAGGTTACTACCCAGAACATCCCTGTATAGTTTGTCATGGTGAAGGAAGAATAAAAGGGACTGAAAAAATAGAAATTTCTCTACCAGCAGGATTAGATAACAATCAAGTAATAAAAATTTCAGGAAAAGGAGATGCTGGAAGGAAAGGAGGGAAACCAGGAGATTTATATGTAAGAATTCTTGTCAGAGAAGATCCAATTTTTGAAAGAAAAGGAGACGATTTATATTTACAAATTTTTGTTCCATTTTCTGTTGCGGTTTTAGGAGGGAAAGTAAAAGTTCCGACTTTAGAAGGAGAGGGAATTTATTTGAATATTCCTCCAGGGACCGAACCTGGAAGGGTTTTTAAAATTCCAAAAAGAGGAATTCCTCATTTTGTAGGATATGGAAGAGGAAATTTGTATGTAGAGGTGTCAATAGAAATTCCTAAAAAATTGACAAAAAAACAAAAAGAATTATTAAAAAAATTAAGAGAGGAAGGATTGTAAAAATTTTATTTGCCCCCATAGCTTAGTGGCAAAGCAGTGGCCTTTTAAGCCATTGACCCGGGTTCGATTCCTGGTGGGGGCACAAATTTTTTGCCTCTTTTTTATTTTGGAAACCTTTTTGGGTTTTTAATTTAATTTATGACAAAGTTTTATCTTGAAACTTATGGATGTAAATTAAATCAAGCAGATTCAAATATAATTAAAGATATTCTTGAGAAAGAAGGATATAGAGAAACTTCAGAGAAAAAGGCTGATTTTGTAATCATAAATTCTTGTGGGGTTTTAGAGAAAACAGAATTAAAAATTTTTAAAAGGATAAAAAAACTTAAAAAAGAAGGAAAGAAAGTAATTTTGGCAGGATGCCTTCCTTTGATTTCTTTTGAAAAGGCAAAAAAATTGGCTGATGGAATTTTGGGACCAAAAAATTTATTATCTTTGCCAAATTTAATAAAAGAAATTTCAAAAGGGAAAAAGCCAATCTTTCTAAAAGATGAAGAAATTGACAAAATCAAGTATTATCCAATAAAAAAAGAAAAATTAAAAGTCTCCATTGTAATTCCCATTTCAGAAGGTTGTCTGGGAAATTGTAGTTTTTGTGCCACAAAATTGGCAAGAAAAAGATTAAAAAGTTTTTCTAAAAAAGAAATCTTAGCGAAAATCAAAAAGGCTATTGAGTTGGAATTTAAAGAAATTCAATTGACCTCTCAAGATTTGGCAATTTATGGATTAGATAAAGGAAGGTTTTTGTTGCCTGAATTGTTAAGTGAAATTTCTAAAATTGAAGGAGATTTTAAAGTAAGATTAGGAATGATGGAGCCTTTTTTTGCTAAAAAGATTTTAAAAGAAATTTTTTCCATTTTAAAATCTGAGAAATTTTATAAATTTTTACATTTACCTTTGCAATCTGGTGATAATGAGGTTTTAAGGTCAATGAATAGAAATTACAAAGTAGAAGATTTTTTGGAAATTGTAGAAAAATTTAGGGAAAATTTTAAAGAGTGTGTTTTAGCTACAGATATAATCTGTGGTTATCCTTCAGAAACAAAAAGAGCTTTTGAAAATAGCCTGAAAATAATTGAAAAGATAAAACCTGAAATTTTACATATTTTTAAATTTTCTCAAAGAAAAAATACTAAAGCTGAAAAATTAAAAGATTTTCCAGATAAAATTAAAAAAGAAAGAACCCGCCTTTTAACTTCTCTTTGGAAAAAGATAAATTTAGAAAAAAACAAAAAATATATCGGAAAAAAATTAGAGGTTTTGGTTGTAGAAAAAAGAGAAAAAAATTTTTTAGCAAGAGCTAATTCTTTTAGAGCAGTAATTCTTAAAAGAGGAAAATTGGGAGAGAAAAAAAGAGTAAAGATAATTGACGCAAAAGTAAATTATTTAATGGGGGCTTAAAATTTTTAGTCTTTTGTATAAATTTTGATAGCTTTTCCTTCTATCAAGGCCTTTGCTATTTTTTTTCTCGCTGAAATTAAAATTCGACTTAAAGTGCTTTGAGAAATTTTCATTTTTTTAGCAGCTTTTTCCTGGTCTAAATTCTTTAAATCACAAAGTCTCAAAGCTTCTAATTCATCTAAAGTTAATTCTACCTCTTCTAATTGAGAAAGAGGAATAGCTCTTGGTTTAAAATAAATCACATTTGGAGAAAAAGAAACTCTTCTGGGTTTTTTGGGTCTTACCATAAAAAGAATTTGTTTAATTTTTGATAAATACTTTCAATTTCCATTTTTGCTTTTAATTTAGTTTCTAAAATTGGCTTTAAATAATTTATAGCTTGAAAGATTTTTTTATCATAAGATATCTTTCCTAAAAATTTATCTTGAGCCCATCTTTCCATTTTTTCTGTCAATTTTGGGTTAATATCCCATTTATTTATTACCAAACCCCAGGGAATGTTAAAATGATAAATTAGTTTTAAAATCTTTTTTAAATCAGAAAAACCTGAAATTGTAGGTTCTGTAATTAAAATAGCAAAATTTGTATCTCTTAAAGAAGAAATTACAGGACAACCAGTTCCAGGAGCAGAATCAATAAGCATTATTTTATAATTAAATTTTTCTCCTTCTTTTTTAATCTCATCAACAATTTTACCAGATCCTGTCTCTCCTGGAAAAAGCTGGCCCGAAACTAAAGGAAATCCATATTTTGTTTTTTTAATCTTAATTTGGCCTGTTTGGAAAAGTCTCAATTTAATTGCTCCTTGAGGACAAATTATCTCACAAGCTCCACAGCCTTCACATAAAAATGGGTTCAAATGAGGTTTCCCTTTGATCATTTTTATTGCTAAAAAACGACAATTTTTCTCGCACAAACCGCAACCTTTGCATTTTTTAAAATCAAATTCTGGTTTTTTAGAAACAAAAACTGGAATTTTTTTATCCCATTTTTCAACTTCATTCAACCAAATAGCCAAATTAGGAGTATCCGCATCACAATCTAAAGCTACTATTTTTTCTTTTTTAGAAAAGAGCATTGATAGAGCAGAAGTTAACATTGACTTTCCCACTCCTCCCTTTCCAGAGACAACACTTATTTTTAATTTTTTATTTCCATAAATCATCTTTTAAAAATCATTGAAATTAAAAAAATTAAACCACTCACTATTATAATTAAAGGACCAGCTGGTAGACCTGTTATTTTAAAAAACAAAATCCCTAAAATGGAAGAAATTCCTCCAAAAACTTTTGCTAAAAGGGTATATTGAAATAAATTTTTGCTAAGATTTCGTGAACTGGCAGCGGGTATGGCAACCAAAGCTGCAGTCAAAAGTCCTCCTACCATTTTTACACCCAAAGCAACAATAATGGCAATACAAAAGAGATAAACAAAATTATATTTTTTAACATTAATTCCTTCAGCCTTAGCTAAATCTTCGGAAATATTAATCAAAACCATTTGAGAATAGATTTTTTTGATAATTAAAAAAATAAAAAGACATAAAATAGCGGTAATAATTGTTTCTCCAAAGCTAACTTTTGTGATATCACCAACTAAAGCGCGCTCAGCTTTTTCAATTGGTAAAAACAAAAAGGCAATAGCAACACCCAAAGCAAAAACAATTGCAGTTAAAGCTTCCATTGGTAATTTTGTTTTTATTTCAAATAGCCAAATTAAAATTATTCCCAAAATAACAAAAGGGAAAGCCCCCAAAGAAACATCAAAGCCATAAATTAAAGCCAGGGCAATACCAGGCAAAGTTAAATGCCCCAAAGGCCCTGCCACCAAAGCCATTCTTTTTGAAAGCATCAAAGTTCCCAAAAAGCCTGCTACTCCTCCAATAAAAATTCCACAAATTAAACTTAAAAAGAATTGAAAATCCATAAAATTTAGAATTTGGAATTTGGAAATTGAAATTTGGAAATTTTTTTAGTGTCTATGGTGTTCATAAAATTTTACTTCGTGTCCATAAAGCTTTTCTAAAATTTCTGGAGACAAAATTTCTTTTGGGGTTCCCTGACAAATAGGACATTTATTTAAACAAATTACAAAATTTGAAAATTTATAAACTACACTTAAATCATGGGTTACCATAAAAATTGTCAAATTTCTTTTTTCTTTCAATTCTTTTAATAGATGATAGATGGTTTTTTGACCTGCGATATCAATACCAGTAGTTGGTTCATCAAAAAGCAAAACATCAGGATCTTTAGAGAGAGCCCAGGCAATTAATATTCTCTGAAATTGTCCTGAAGATAAATCTCCTATTTTTTTGTTTAAAAAATCTTTTTTAAGGCCTACCAAATTTAAAATCTCTTTTGCTTTTTGTTTTGAAATTCCTTTTAGCTCAAAGAACTCTTTTACATTTAATGGAATATCTTTTATAAAAGGCAATCTTTGAGGAACATAACCAATTTTTATTTTTGGTTTCCAAAAAATTTCTCCTTGATAAGGCAAAATCCCCAAGAGAGTTTTTAACAAAACTGTTTTTCCTGCTCCATTGGGCCCCAAAATCGTCAAAACATCACCTTCTTTTACTTCAAAAGAGAGGTCTTTAATGATGTCTTGGCCATCTAATTTAACATTTAAATTTTTTACTTTTAAAATTAAATTCTCTTTCATCTTTTAATTAAATAACTTTGACATTTAAAATTTGAAGAACCAAAATTTTTAATTGGTTTTCTCTTCTTTGAAATTTGTTTAGTAATATGATCAAACAGATAAAAAATGCCAAAACAAAACATACACATAGTATAACACAGACATTTGGAGGCATTAATTATTAAGATTAAATCTGTCTTTTTTTACAGCTTCTTCATCAAAAGGTTCAAGAAATAGTGTTTCCTCAATCGCTTTTATTTCATGATATACAAATGGATTTATCTTTATAATCTTTGGACCTTCAATGATAATTTTTTCAGTTTTACCTGATTTCAAATCTTTCAGATAATACTCAACTTTACCTTTTAAAATAATGTTGATTTCTGGATTTTTTGAAGCGACTAAACCTTTATGATAATGCTCTCCAGCAACACAACCTTTTCTTAAGATTAAATAAATCCATTTGTCTCCACTTGCTGAATAACGATAAACAATCTTTTCAGGTTTATCTTTCCATTTTTCTAATTCTTCAATTTGGTACATAATAACCTGTTTAACTTATGATCTGAAAGAATTGACTTTTCTCAAAAATTCTCTCTAAACCATACTTAACATCATAAGTTAAACATCCTTTGGTTATTATACATAAATTTTTAAGGTTTTGGTCTTTTTCTCTTTTGAACTTCTTTTATATCTAAAGGTAAAACCTTAGGTTTTTTTGCTTCATAAACAGAAATAACATTTTTAAAACCAGAAAATTCCTTTTTAATCTCTGAGATTTCTTTTTTAGTTAAAGGTTTTACCCTACAAGGTCTTAAAGGGGTATTGATTTGAATTTCGTCAGGATCTATCTCTCTGGCAATATTTATCATTTCTCTGACAAAATTTTTATTTTCTTTGACAAACATCATCTGAAGAGCAAATTTTCCGGCAAAATTTTTTCTAAAAGATTTTATCCCTTCAATATATTTTTTAAATGAAATTTCTCTGACAGGATTGTTTATTATTCTAAAAGATTCTTCATCAAAGGCATCAAGTTTTGCCACTACAATGTCTAATTTTTTTAAAGCATTTTTTACCTCTCTTTTGCCCAACAAACTGGAATTGGTCAAAATGGCTAAAGGTAAATTGGTTTTTTTTCTTAAAAATTTGATGATTTCTAAAAGGTTTTTAGCCAAAGTAGGTTCCCCTGTACCTGAAAAAGTAATAACATCTGCTTTAGCTTTGGGCAAACTCTTAGTTAAATCTTTTAAAATTCTTTCTGTTTTTACATAAATTTTTCTTTTGAGGGTCTTTTCTTTTGTTTTTCCCAATTGACAATAAATACAATCAAATGAACAAACCTTTTTGCTTTTACAAATTAAATCTACTCCCAAAGATCTTCCCAATCTCCAAGAAGAAACTGGGCCATAAACTGTTTTCATTTTATTTAAATTTTTCTAAAATTTTAAAATCTCTTTTTAAGATCTCTTTCATATTAATATTATAAGTAGCTACTGCCGGATGATAAAAAGGAATGATTTTTATTTTTTGGAAAAGATTTTTCACCTCAAATACTCTACCATGAATTTTACTAATGGGTGCTATTTCCTCTTTTAGTCCATATTTTTCCATCAAAAATCTCATTGAATATCTTCCTAAAGGACAAATAATTTTTGGTTTTATAATCTCAATTTGTCTTTCCAAATAAGAAGAACAAGCAAAAATCTCTTCGTTTTTTGGATCCCTATTTTGCGGTGGCCGACATTTTAACAAGCTACAAATGTAAACTTTTTCTCTTTTTATACCAACTAACTCTAAAAGTTCATTTAAAATTTTACCCGCTTTACCACAAAAAGGACGACCAGTTTTTGCTTCGTTTAATCCAGGGGCTTCACCAACAAACATTATTTTTGCTCTTGGATCTCCTTCTCCAAAAACAGGATAAAACCCGTGCTTTTCTCTTTCTCTAAAAAGCTGACATTTTTTACAATTTAACACCTCTTTTTTTATTTTTTCTAATTGTTCCATTTACAAAGATAAAACCCTCACAGAGTGTGAGAGGTAATTTGCAAATATGTATTACTCAGTTAAACAAAAAAATTTATTTTGGCAGAATAGCTAAAGTGTTGTTGAAACGATTAATATAATTGAAAAGTCCCATTACAGAAATTATTTCTACAATTTGAGAAGGAGTAAATTTTTCTTTCAATCTTTCAAAAATTTCAGGATTATCCAAATGACCATCTAAAGTAACATCTCTTACTAACTCTAAAGTTTCTTTTTCTCTTTCTGGTAATTCTTTCATTTCTTTAATTTTTTTTAAAATCTCATCTGTCGCTCCAAACTTTTTTAACATTTTCTCAGTAACATCAATGCAAAAAGGACACTTTAAGGTTTGAGAAACAACATAAGCTATTTTCCACTTTAAAAATGGTTCAATCTCTCCCTCTTTCATTATTGCTTTAAAAAGTTCAACAAATTCTTTTAAAATTTCGGGCCGGTGAGCCATTACCTTTACCCATTCTGGCACTTTTCCTGTTTCTTTTTCAAATTTTTCAAAGACTTCCTTAGCTATATCTTTAACTTCATCTTTTTCTAAAGCAGGTAAAAGAGCCATAAAATTTAGATTAAATTTAATTTAAAATCTAATAACCGACCTTTTGAATAGGCTTTAAGTATTTGTTTTGACCAAGGAATTTCCTTTTCTATTTTAATTTTATACTTTTTGGCAATTTTTTCAATTTTTGTCTTATCTCCCAAATTTGCCAGATTTAAAATTATTTTCGTTTTTAATTTTAATTTTTTACATAAACTTAAAATTAAATTCAAATCATAAGCTCCCATTGGAGTAGGTTCAGTAACAGCAAAAACTAAATTACAATCCATCAAAGCTGTAATTGTAGGACAATGAGTTCCAGGAGCGGTATCAAACAGAAGGTAATTTGCTTTTATTTTTTTAGCAAAATTTAAAGCAAATTCTTTAACTTTAGCTACTACTGGTCCTGTTTCCTCTAGTCCTATTTTTGCTACCCCAGTAATTAACCAAAAATTTGAGATTTGAGATTTGAGATTTGAGATTTGAGATTTGAGATTTGAGATTTGAGAT
>CAZKFX010000002.1:0-63085 GCA_964552375.1 uncultured Candidatus Saccharibacteria bacterium | reverse complement strand
TTTGATTTGTAATTTTTTGCCATCTTTCAAATAATTCTTCAGGTGATGGAAATTTTTCTAAAGTTGTTTGAGTATTGGTAGAAAAATCAAATTCCTCAAACTTCCTACCGTTAGTAGAATAAGCAAAATAAACACCCAAAATTTTAGCTTTTTCTTTTGCTTCAGAAATACCATCAGCATGATGTTTAAAATAACGTTTCGCCTCAACAACAGCAATTGGAAAAGATTGTTTATAAAATAAAAGATAATCAGCAAATTTCCTTTCTTCTCTCTTAGCTTCATCTCCTTCAATTATTATTTTTCCTTTCTTGATACAAAATTCTCGTTTAATATCCTCCTCTTTCCAGCCTGATTTTCGTAATTGTGGGTCAATAATCTTTACTCGTGTATCTGCTTCACTTTCATTTTTTCTTTTTTCCTCGTAAAATGAATCTTGCATAGTTTAGATTAATTTTAACTCACTATTTTTATTTAGTTTAATCTTTTCTCCTCAAAATTGAAAACATTATCTCTGGGGATAATTACACGATCTAAAATGTCAATTTCCATTATCTTACAAGTTTTCACGATTTTTAAAAAATTAAATTTTAGGCAACAGTTAAAACATTTTCTCCCTTTTTGCCTTTTTCAATTACTAATGCCAAAAGTTCAGCTAAAGATAAATCAACCCCGACTTTTTTGAGACGTTCTCTGGGGTTTTTCTTTTAAGAAGTTCTATTGGTAAAAATTGATTAACCAGCCCCAGCCGAAAACTTTGGGAGTGAAAATTCTTTTCCAAGTTGGCAAACAAAAATCATAAGGAATTAAACATTGACGGCGGGAGGAGGATTTGAACCTCCGATGCCCAAAAAGGCATACCTGCTTTCGAGGCAGGCCCATTCAACCACTCTGGCACCCCGCCTTTTTTTTAAATCTTTCTAAAACTTTTTCGTTAAAGGGAACAGAGATTTTATATTCTCTTGCTAATTTTACCACTTCTCCGTTGTAATAGTCAATTTCATCTAAATTTTGTTTTTCTTTTTTGTTTCTTCCTTTTTCTATAATTTTTAAAAGCGGTTTTCTTAAGATCCACCAAAAAGAAAAAGGTAATTTTTCAATTAAGAAAGCAAAAATTTTTATGGGATAAAATAAATTTAAAAAATTCTTTTTCATTTTTTTTACCAATTTTACATATTCTTTTAAAACTCCAATTTCTTCTTTAAATACTTCTTTTTTTTCAAAACCTTCTTTCAAAGAAAGATCTCTGCTGGCACAGGCTGTGCCAATTAAGTTTAAAAAAAGTTTGGAAATTTCCATTTCTTTTAATTTTTCTTGAGGAAAAATTTTTACTTTAATTTTTGATTTTTTAAGAAAAAGAAAAAATTTTTCTGCTGTTTGTTTTTCGCCACAACAAAGACAAATTCCCAAACGAACAGGAAGAGAATAAGAGATAATGATTTTTTCATTTAGCTTTTTACTTTCTATGGCATTTAAAAGACTAATTCTTAAAATTGAGATTTCTTTTGCCCTTTTTCCAAAAACTTTTTTTAAAATTTCTCTTGCCTCTTTTTCTGCTCTTAGACCATTTTGAGGCAAAATTAAAGCAGGAAGTTTTTTTGCTGTTTTGATTTTTTGATAGTAATTTTCTATGACTTTTCCTACTGGATTTTTTGTAGCCAAAATAATATATTCTGGGAGGAAATCAAGAGAAAATTCTTTTTCAGTAATTACTTTTGTGTCCAGTGGTTTTAATTTTTCTTTATTTCTTTTTATATAAAATTTTTTTTCTTTGATATCTTTTATTTGTTTTTCTTTTCCAATTCCTAAAATTTTAGCTTCTTTTTGGAGTTCAAAAGCAAAAAGAGAAGCTACTCTTCCTCCAATTCCAACGATAGCAATTTCATATTTTTGAGAAAAAGACATTTATTTTTGTGGACCGTGTCGGACTCGAACCGACGACCTCCTCACTGCCAGCGAGGCGCTCTACCAACTGAGCTAACGGCCCAAAATTTTTTGTCCCTGGGAGGAATTGAACCTCCATCTCATCCTTAGGAGGGATGCGCTCTCTCCTTTGAGCTACAGGGACATCAAAATTTATTATATCATATTTTCTTTAGTTGACAAGACAAAATCTTTTGAGATAAAATGTAGAATAAAATATGTTTTCTTCTTTAATTGTAAATGTAGCAAAAAAAGTCTGTCCCGCGGTGATAACGATTATTATTAGTAAAGATTTACCCAAAATAGAGGGTTTTTATTTTTTTCCTTTTGGGGGACAAGAATTTATTTTTCCAAAATTGAAAAAAGAAAAAGAAAAAACCAAAATAGGAGGAGGTTCTGGTTTTATTGTTTCTCCAGATGGTTATATTTTAACTTGCAATCATGTAGTTTTGGATCCCAAAGCTGACTATACGGTAATTTTAGACCCCAAACATAAATATCCAGCAAAAGTTTTGGCGAGAGATCCTTTAATTGATGTTGCCATTTTAAAAATTGAAGAAAAAAATCTTCCTTATTTAGAATTGGGAGATTCAAATAAAATTGAATTGGGTGAGACGGTAATTGCGGTAGGGAATCCTTTGGGAGAATTTGAAGATACAGTTTCAGCAGGAATTATTTCTGGTTTGAGTAGAAAAATTACTGCCTATGGAGATTTTTTTCAAAAAGCAACCAGTTTGAGAGGTTTAATTCAGACTGATGCAGCAATTAATCCTGGAAATTCTGGAGGACCTTTGGTAAATATGGAAGCAAAAGCAATAGGAATTAATACCGCTATGGTGATGGGAGCAGAAAATATCGGTTTTGCTATTCCTATAAATTATGCTAAAAGAGATTTAGTAGAGGTTCAAAAGTATGGAAAAATAAGAAGACCCTTTTTGGGAGTAAGATATATTATTTTAAATGATGAAATTGCAAAAATTCATAAATTACCTGTAAATTACGGCGCCCTTATTATTAGAGAAACCTTAGGAGAAGAACCCGTAGTGAAAAATTCAGCTGCAGATAAGGCCGGCTTGAAAGAATATGATATAATTTTAGAAATTAATGGAGAAAAAATTACTGAAGATAATCCTTTGGCAGAAATTTTAAACAAACATGAGGTTGGTGATGAAATTGAAATGACAGTTTTAAGAGAAGGAAAAAAAATTGTTTTAAAAACAATTTTAGAAGAAAAAAAATAAATTTTATGGATTTAAAAACTTTTAATCTTCTTTTAAATCAATTAGCTGAAGAAAAAAAACTTCCAAAAGAGACAATTTTAGAGTCTGTTCAGGCAGCTCTTGCTTCGGCTTATAAAAAAGAATATGGAAAAAAGGGACAAATTATTCGGGCAAAGTTAGATCCAGAGACAGGAAAAGTAGAATTTTGGCAAGTAAAGTTGGTAGTTGATAAAGACATGATTTATTCTGAAAAAGAGTTAGAAGAATTAAAAAATTTACCCCCCTCAGAGAGAGCTAAAATGAAAAAGAAAATAAGATTTAATCCAGAAAGACATATTCTTTTAGAAGAGGCAAAGAAAATCAATCCAGAAATAAAAGTAAATGAAGAATTAAAAATTCCTTTAAAAACAGAGACAGATTTTGGAAGGATAGCCAGTCAGACAGCAAAACAAGTGATTATTCAAAAGATTAGAGAATCTGAAAAAGAATTTGCTTTTAAAGAATATAAAGCTAAAGAGGGAGAGGTTGTTTCGGGAATAGTTCAAAGAATTGAAGGAAAAAATGTTTATTTAAATTTGGGAAGAAGTTTGGGACTTTTACCAAAAGAAGAACAGGTGAATGGAGAATTTTATCGGTTAGGTCAAAGATTAAAAGTTTTTATATTGAGAGTTGAACAAACTCCAAAAGGTCCAAATATTATTTTGTCTAGGAAATATCCAAAGTTGGTTTCTAAACTTTTTGAATTAGAAGTTCCAGAGATTTCAGCGGGTCAAGTTCAAATAAAATCAATTGCAAGGGAGGCTGGTTCTCGGACAAAAATTGCAGTTTTTTCAAAGGAAAAAGGAATTGATCCTATTGGAGCTGTGGTGGGGCAGAGAGGAATAAGAGTTCAAGCTGTAATAAATGAATTAGGAGGAGAAAGAATTGACATTATTCAATATTCTGAAGACCCCAAAGAATATATTGCCAATGCTCTTTCTCCAGCAAAGGTTTTAGAAGTAAAAATTTTGTCAAAAAACAAAGCCTTGGCAATAGTCCCTAAAGAGCAACTTCCTTTAGCTATTAGTAAAGAAGGTCAAAATGTAAGATTGGCTTCTCAATTGACAGGTTGGAAAATTGAAGTAAAATCTCCAGAAGAATTAGAAAAAGAAGAAACAGAAAAAGAAAAAGGTTAAAAAATCTAGGTTTAAAAAATAAAAAAATATGTTAGATCCAGAAAAAAAAGCCCAAATAATTAAAAAATATCAATTACATGAATCAGATACGGGTTCTCCAGAGGTGCAGATAGCTCTTTTAACAGAAAGGATTAAAAATCTAATTTCTCATTTAAAAGAGCATCGGAAGGATTTTCATTCAAAGAGAGGTCTTTTCAAATTGATAGGCAAGAGGAAGAGACTTCTTAATTATTTAAAAAGGACAGCTCCTGAAAGATATGAAAAATTAATTGTTTCTTTGGGCTTGAAAAAATAAAATTTAATGAAAAATTTTTTATGGTTTTGAAACACTCTGGACAAAGATTGGGAATTTTAATTGATGTCCAAAATCTTTATCACTCTGCTAAAAATTTATATAACGCCAGAGTAAATTTTAAAGAAGTTTTAAAAACAGCTATTTCTCAGAGAACTTTAATTAGAGCTTTAGCCTATGTAGTAAGAACAAAGACAGGTGAAGAAAGACCTTTTATTGAGGCTTTAAAAAAGTTAGGAATAGAAACAAGAGAAAAAGAATTGCAAGAATATTACGGTGGTTTAAAAAAAGCAGATTGGGATGTAGGGATTACTGTAGATGCCATTAGGATAGCTCCAAGTGTTGATGTGATTGTTTTGGTTTCTGGAGATGGAGATTTTTTGCAATTGGTTGAATATTTAAAAAATCAAGGTAAAAGAGTAGAGGTGATTGCTTTTGGAAGGTCTACCTCTTCTAAATTAAAAGAAGCGGCAGACGAATTTATTGATTTAGGGAAAAATCCCAAAAAATTTTTGTTAAAATTAAAAAAATCCAAAAAATAATGGAAAGAAAATTTGAGATTGAATTAGGAAAAAGAAAATTAATAGTTTTCCTTTCAGATATTCCAGAAAAAGCCAATGGAGCTTGTTTTTTACAATATGGTCAAACTATGGTTCTTTCTACAGTTGTTATGTCAAATCATGAAAAAAAAGGGATAAACTTTTTCCCTCTTACTGTAGAATATGAAGAAAGATATTATGCAGCAGGTAAAATTAGAGGACCAAGATATGTAAAAAGAGAAGGCAGACCCTCTGATGAAGCAATTTGTAATGCTAGATTGATAGATAGGGCTATTAGACCTTTGTTTCCAAAAGAATTAAAGAGAGAGGTTCAAGTGATTAATACGGTTTTGTCTTGGGATGGAGAAAATGATCCCGATGTTTTAGGAATTCTTGCTACCTCTTTAGCTTTGCTAACTTCAGATATTCCTTGGAGAGGTCCAGTTTCAGCTCTTAGGGTAGGGAAAATAGGAAATGATTTTGTGATAAATCCTACTTATGAACAAAAAGAAAAAAGTAAAATAGATGTTGTTTTTTCTGTTATTTTCCCTCCTCCTTCTTTAAAATTAGAAAAAGAAGAAATTTTGATTAATATGATTGAAGGAGGGTTTGTGGAGGCGACAGAGAGCGAAATTGTTGAAGCTTTTGAATTTGCTCTTCCTTACTTAAAAAAACTTTTTGATTTTCAAAAAGAGATTCAAGAAAAAGTTGGAAAAAGAAAAATCGTTTTGTCAAAAGAAGAAAAGCCACAAATAGAAAATGAAGCAAAAGAAATTTTGGGAGATAAATTAGAAAAAATCATTTTTGGAGAGGAATTAGAGGAGAAAGAAAAAAAAGAAAAAATAGAAGATTTAAGAGAAAAATTAGTTGAAGAGATTGAGGAAAAATATCCTGGAGAAAGCCATTTTGCTAAAGAGTTTTTTGATGAAAAATTGAATGAAATAATTCATTCAAATATTGTTGAAAAAGAAAAAAGACCAGATGGTAGGAAATTAGATGAAATAAGACCTTTACATTGTGAAGTAGGATTAATTCCCCGAAGTCATGGTTCTGGACTTTTCTGTAGGGGTAGAACAAAATCTCTTTCTATTTTGACTTTGGGAGGACCTGCTGATTTTCAATTATTGGAAGGAATGGAAAAAGTAGGAAAAAAAAGATTTATACATCATTACAATTTTCCTCCTTATTGCGCGGGTGAAATAAAACCTTTAAAAGGACCTAGCAGAAGAGAAATTGGACACGGGGTATTAGTTGAAAAGGCCCTTTTTCCTTTAATTCCTTCTTTTGAAGAATTTCCTTATACTATTAGAGTAGTTTCTGAAATTCTTTCTTCTAATGGTTCTACTTCTATGGCTGCGGTTTCATCTTCTTCTTTGGCTTTGATGGATGGGGGAGTGCCAATTAAAAAAATGGTGAGCGGGATTGCTATAGGTTTGGCTTTAAAAGATTATCAGAATTATAAAATTTTGACTGACATTCAAGGTCCCGAAGATCATCACGGAGATATGGATTTTAAAATAGCAGGGACTAAAGATGGAATTACAGCTATTCAAATGGATGTAAAGATTTTAGGAATTACAAAGAAGATTTTAAAAGAGGCTTTGGAAAGAGGCAAAATGGCAAGAATTCAAATTTTAGAACAAATGGAAAAAGTAATCTCAAAGCCAAGAGAAAAACTTTCAATTTATGCTCCGAGAGTGCTAACTATTAAAGTTAATCCTGACAAAATTAGAGAAATAATTGGTCCTGGAGGAAGAGTAATTCACGAAATTATTGAGCAATGTGAAGTTTCCATAGACATTGAAGAAGATGGAAAAATATTTGTTACTGCCGAAAAAGAAGAAGCAGCAAAAAAGGCAATTTCGTGGATAAAAAATATTACTAAAGAAATAAAAGTAGGCCAAATTTTTCAAGGAAGAGTGACCAGAATATTACATTTTGGAGCCTTAATAGAAATTCTTCCAGGAAAAGAAGCCTTATTACATGTTTCTCAATTTTTAGGTAAAAGGAAATTAAAACCAGGCAATGTTGTGATGGTAAAAGTAATTTCTATAGATGAATTGGGAAGAATTAATCTTTCATTAGTTTCGCGCCCTTCCTTTTCTTTTAAAAAAACTTTTTCTAAAAAAGGTTGATTTTTCTTTAAAAAAATGAGAAAATATCTAAAATATGAATATGAAAGATAAAAAAGACAATTTAAACCAAGATTTTTCTGATTTAAAAATAAAGACAATGAAAGAAGATATTGAGGAAGTTAAAAGAAAGAGAGAAGGTATTGAGATGGGAGAAGATATTGAAATGATAGAAGAAGAGAAGTCGAAAAAAGAAAAAGTAATAGAAAAAAAAGAGCCAGAAAAAAAAGAGAAAATTTCTTTTTCAAAATCTCCACGAAGTTTTACGGTTTCTCAAAATATAGATGATTTAGAAAAAGAGATTGAAAAAATTCAAAAAGAACTTGAAAATATTATCTCTTTAAAAACAGAAATAAAACAAAAAAAAGATTTAATTTCTCAAGAGATAGAAGATTTAAAGGGGAAAGCAAAAATATTTTTAGATCAGGAAGAAAAAATAGAAAAAGAAAGAAAAGAAATTGAGAAAAAAGAAAAAGAAGCTCAAGAAATTGATTTTCAAAAAGCAAGAGAATGGGAGTTAAAGAGACAAGAACTTGAAAAAAGACTACATGAGCTTCAACAAAAAAGAGAGGAATGGGTAAAAAAGATAGAAGAAAAAGAAAGAGAACTTTTACAAGTAAAGTTAGAAGAAGAAAAATTAAACATAAAAGAAGAAAAATATCAAGCTAATTTTCAAAGGGTTTTTAATCAAATTGAGAAAATAAAACTTCAAAAAAGACTTGAAGAAATTGAAAAAAAACTAAATGAGGCTAGAGAAAAAGAAAGAGAGATTTTTCAAGAAAGAGAAAATATTCAAAGAAAACTTGATGAGGTAATAGGGAAAGAAAAAGAAATTGAGACAAAGGTAAAAACTTTAGAAAGTCAAAAAGAAGAAATTAGAAAAAAATCTCCCTTTTCACCTGAAGCTAGAAAAATAGAAAATGAGTGGTGGGAAAAATCAAAAGAGAGAAGAGAAATAGAAAAACAAAGGTGGCAAATAGAAGATGAGAAAAAGAAAATAGAAAAAAAATTAGAAGAGGCGAGAGAGAAAGTATTAAAAATTAATAAAGAAAAAGATGAGATTGAAAACAAAATAACAGAACTCAAAATTGCTTTGGGTGAAATGGAAGTTTTTCCAAAAGCAAAAACAAGATTAGGACAGACAAAAGAAACAGAATTAAAAGAAAAAGAAAAAATTGAATTGAAAGAAGAAATAAAAAAAGAAGAAAAGTCAATCTTTGAAAGAGAAGAAAAAGAAATAGAAGAGAAAGTCCAAACCGAGCTAATAAAAAAACCCCAAAAATCAGAAGAAGCTGGAATTTCAAAAAAGGTAGAGAAAACCGAACCTTCAAAAGAAAAAGCAATGGAGACTTTAGAAAAAACAGAAACTAAAGTTGAGCCTTCAAAATTAAAAATAAAAGAAAAAGAAGAAGAGTTTAAAGAAAAAGAAGGGAAAAAGTTTGAAGATTTAGAAAAGAAATTTCAACAGGCAAAGGAAGTTTTAGCAAAAAAAGAACCCATCGAAAAAGAGATTTCAGAAAGAGAGGAAGAAGAGGAAGAAAAAAAAGAACAACTTCCTCAAAAAAAATCTTTCTTTCAAAAATTAAAGGGGTTAATAAAAAGAAAAAAATAAAAAAATGCCAAAAGATAATTTAATTTTAAAATTAAAAGAAGAAAAAATTGTATTAGAAGAAAAATTAAAATCTTTAGAATTGGAGAAAAAGAGAATAGAAGAAAGAAAAAAACGTCTTCCTATTGAGAAAGAATTAGCAAGATTAAGAGAGGAGTTAAGATTAATTTTAAAAGAAGAAGAGAGTTTGGAAGAAAAAAAGAGAGAAATTGAACAAAAAGAGAGAGAGGCTAAAACTTCTGAAGAAAGACAAAAATGGGAAAGAGAAAGACACAAAATTTCAGACACCCTTCATCTTACTGAACAAGACAAATGGCGAGTTAGAGAGGAAATTAGAGATTTGGAAAGAAAATACGCAGAAATTGAGACAGATTACAAAAAAATATTGAATGAAGAAAAAGTGTTGAGGGAACAATTAGAGAAAATAAATTTAAAATTGGAAATTGCAAAAGTAGAAGAAGAAATGGGAAAGATTGAAAACACACTTACTCCTTTAGGAGATCAAATAGCAGCAATTTCTAAACAAAAAAGAGAGATAGAAAGACAACTTTCACAAATTAAAACCCAAGAAGAGGCTATTGAAAGAGAACTTTTTGAAATAGAAAAAAAAGAAACAGAGATAGAAAAAGAAAGGAGAGAGAAAGAAAAAGAAAGAGAAAAAATAGAAGAAAGAAAATGGAGTTTAAATACAACATTCAAAAATTTGTCTGAAAAATTAAAACAAAATCAAGAAAAATATCAAACTTTTTTGGAAAAAGAAGAAAAATTAGAAGAAAGATTGGAAGAATTAAGAGCTAAATTGGAAAGATTAGAAAAACCACCCTTGAAACTTTCTTTATCAGAGAAAGAAGAATTAGAGAAAAAAGAAAAAAAAGAAGAGAAAGAGAAGATAGAAGAAGAAAAAGAAAAATTACCACAAGAAAAAAAGGATGAAAAATTAGAGAATAAAGAAAAAGAAGGAGAAAAAGAAGAAAAGCTCGATCAAGAATTTCAAAGAAAAGAAAAAATATTTGAAGATATTCTCAAGGAGGTGGAAAAAGAGAAAAAAAATGAGCAAAACAATCAAGAGTAAAGTGATAAATTATGCCTTCAAAAGTTTTCTCTGGTGCTGTCTTTGGGCTAAAAGCCCAAATTATTGAAGTAGAAACTGAAACTTCTTTTGGACTTCGTTCTTTTAATATTGTAGGTTTGCCTGACAAAGCGGTTCAAGAAGCAAAAGAAAGAGTAGCCTCAGCTTTAGAAAATTCAGGGTTTCTTTCTCCTCATTCTCAACCAATAAAGGTTTTGGTTTCTTTAGCTCCCGCTGATTTAAAAAAAGAAGGGTCAATTTATGATTTGCCAATTGCTTTAGGATATCTTTTAGCTGAGAAAAAAATAAATTTTGATAGTTCAAAAAGATTATTTTTGGGAGAATTAGCTTTAGATGGAAGGTTAAGACCTATTAAAGGAGCCCTTTCTTTTGCTATTTTAGGAAAAGAAAAAGGATTTTCAGAGATAATTTTACCAAAAGAAAATGCTTTAGAAGCGGGTTTAATAGAAGGAATAAAAGTAATTGGAGTGAGAGATTTAAGAGAGACAATAAATTATTTAGAAGGGAAAATAAAAATTTTACCTACAAAAACTTCTCTTGAAAACTTTATTTTTAAAACTGAAAATTGTATTGATTTGAGAGATATAAAAGGACAAAGTTTTGCAAAAAGAGCTTTAGAAATTTCAGCTTCAGGAGGTCACAATCTTTTAATGATAGGTCCTCCAGGAACTGGGAAAACTCTTTTGGCAAAATCTATCATTTCTATTTTGCCTCCGCTTTCTTTTAAAGAAGCAATAGAGGTGACAAAAATTTATAGCATTGCCGGACTTTTGTCTTTTGAAAATCCATTCTTTTGGCAAAGGCCCTTTAGAGCTCCTCATCACACTGCTTCTGAAGTAGCTCTTATTGGTGGAGGAAATCCTCCACGTCCAGGAGAAATTACTTTAGCTCACAGAGGAGTGTTATTTTTAGATGAATTTCCAGAATTCCATCGTGATGTCTTAGAATCTCTCAGAGAACCCCTAGAAGAAGGGAAAATTACTATTTTAAGGGCTCGTCAAAGTGTTTGTTTTCCTGCTAGTTTTACTCTTATTGCAGCTTCTAATCCTTGCCCTTGTGGATATTATGGAGACGAAGAGGGAACTTGCACTTGTAGTATTTCTCAAATAAGAATGTATCAAAGAAAATTGTCGGGTCCTTTAATGGACAGAATTGATTTATTTATTAGAGTTCCTAAAGTAGAATTTGAAGAATTGATAAATAAAGAGAAAAAATTTTGTTCAGAAAAAATAAAAGAAAAAGTAGCAAGAGCAAGAGAAATTCAAAAAGAAAGATATAAAAAAGAGAAATTTTCTCTTAATTCTCAAATTTCTCTTTCAAAAATTGAAAAATATTGTGCGATTGATAATAAATCTCAAACTCTTTTGAGAAAATTTGTCGATAAAGGAAAGTTATCTGTTAGGGGTTATCACCGGATTTTAAAGGTAGCGAGAACTATTGCAGATTTAGAAGAATCAGAAAAAATTTTATATTCTCATGTAGCTGAGGCTTTATCTTTTAGATTAAGAGAGGAAAATTTTGTTTAATCTTAATAAATATATCCTAAAATTCTTTTGTCTCCTATTTTTAATCTTCTATAATTCATTTTTCCAAATCCATAATAATTCATTTCAGAAAAAATTACAACATTTCCTTTTACATCTTCCACATAAGCTACATGCCCTAAAGGGTTAGAAACTTTCAAAGAAATAATAGCTCCTACTTTTGGGGGACAATTTCTTCCAAAACAGACTTTATATCCTTGATTTTTTGCTCTCTTTAGCCAATTTTTAGCATTCCCCCAAGAAGTAGGAACTGTTCTGTGATGGTTTTTTTTCCATTTATATTCTACCCAAAATGTGCAATAACCCCACGGATAATAAAATTTTTCTTTTGAGACATTAAATTTACTTTTTTTATTCTCTTTTAGAGTGCTCTTTTTTGTTGGTATTTTACCTCCAGGAATAATTAAAACTTCATTAACAAATAACTTTCCATCTGGAGAAAGGTTATTAAACTCAATAATTTCTTTTGGTTTCACTTTATATTTTTTGGCTATTTCACTTACAGTATCTCCCTTTTTAACTATATGTAAAACCCCATCTACAGGAAGAATAATTAATTTTTGGCCTGGTAAAATTAAAGAACTTTCAAGACTATTTGCCCATTTTATAGTTTGAGGAGAGATTTTAAATTTTTCAGCAATTGACCAAATGGTATCTCCTTTTTTAACAATATATTTTTTAATCTCATTTTTCTCAAAATTTTCTTTTCCTACTTTAATTCCTAAAGTTTCTGGCTGGAAGAGATAAGGAGGAGAGATAGATTTTAAACTATTTTTTTTAACTAAAGGAAGCTCAAGAGATAAAAAATAATTTGAAATTTTAGGTTTTAGCATTAAACTGGCTTGAGAAGGAGTTTGAAGATAAAAAGAAGGTGGATTAAAATTTTTTTTCTCTTTTGGATTTAAGACAAAAGTTAAAATTAAAATTAAAAAAATAAAAAGCCATAAAGATTGAAATTGTAAAATTTGTTTTAAAGTTTTTTTCATAATTTTAAATTTGAATAAATTTCTTGAACTGCATCATTTTCATCTAAAGCAAAAAATAATTTTTCACAATTTTTCTTTGTGTTTTCATCTACTTTAATTCTTTCTTTTGGTACCCAGTCTAATGTTGCAGATTCTACTTTTATTCCTCTATTTTCTAATTCTTTTTTCACTTTTTCTAAATCTTTAATTTCAGTATATATTTCCAAAATATCTTTTTCCCAATAAAGATCTTGGGCACCAGCTTCAATTGCTATTAATTCTAAATCTTCTTTATTTTTTTGATTGTTAGGAGGTTCTTTAGAGTTAACACAAATGCATCCTTTTTTTTCAAACATCCATTTTACTCCTCCCTCAGCTACTAATTTTCCTTGATTTTCACTTAAAATTTGTTTAATTTCATTTAAAGTCCTTCTTTTGTTATCTGTAATTCCTTCAATAATAATTGCTACTCCTCCAGGACCTAAAGCTTCAAGACAAATTTCTTCTAATTTTTCTCCTTCTCTTTCACCTACAGCTCTCTTTATTGCCCTTTCAATGTTTTCTTTTGGCATGTTAAACTGCCTTGCCATTTCTATTGCCAAACGCAATTTGGAATTAATTTCAGGGTTTGGTCCTCCTTCTCTAACAGCTACTAAAATTAAACGAGAAATTTTAGAGAAAATTTTACTTCTCTTTTTCGCATCAGCCTCTTTTATTCTCTTTACATTTTTTGCGTGAGAATGACCACTCATATATTTGTAAATTTTTTAATTTTTAACTTTCTCCAGTTACCCTTTCTATTTCTTCTAAAGTAGTAATTCCTTCCAAGACCTTAATTAAACCGTCTGCATGCATTAAAACCATTCCTTTTTTTATTGCCAGTTCTCTCATTTCTACAATTGAAGGAGATTTTAAAATAAACCTTTCCATTTCATCATCTACCAAAAAAAATTCATAAATTCCAATCCTTCCCCGATAGCCAGTAAAATTACAATCTTCACAACCTATAGCCTTTGGAATTTTAAAATTTCCTTCAAGAAAAGAAGAAGGTAAAATTTCTTTTTTTACATCTTTCAATCCTCTTTTTATTTTCTCTTTTTCTTTTTCTGTAGGTTCTTTCCATTGAAAACATTTTTTACATACCCTTCTTGGCAATCTCTGAGCAATTACCATATTTAAAGCAGGAGCAATAGTGACAGGTTTTACTCCCAAATCTATTAATCTAGCTACTGCTCCAGCAGCATCATTTGTATGTAAAGTAGAAAATACCAAATGTCCTGTTAAAGCAGCTTGACAAGCAATTTCTGCTGTTTCTAAATCTCTCATTTCGCCCACTAAGATAACATCAGGATCTTGTCTTAAAATGGCTCTCAAACCACTGGCAAAAGTATAACCTCTTTTGGGATCTATCTGAGTTTGAGAAATTCCTTCCAAATGATATTCTACTGGATCTTCAAGAGTAATAATTTTTACTTCAGGGCTGTTTATTCTTTTTAAAACTGCATAAAGAGTAGTTGTTTTTCCTGAACCTGTAGGTCCTGTAACAATTATCATTCCATTGGGTCTTCTAATTTCTCTATTGAAAATTTCAACTAAATCTTTTCTCAATCCCAAAGCTTCAATTTCTAATAAATTTTCTGGATTTAAAGTTCTCATTACAATTGCCTCTCCCCATTCAGCAGGTAAAATAGAGGTTCTAATTTCAATTACAGTTTCTCCCATCAAAATAGTAAATCTTCCATCTTGAGGTTGGGTAGTAATATTTAATTTTAATTTTGAAAGAAGTTTTACTCTTGAAATAATTCTTTGATAAATTTTAGGATCAAAATCTACCACATCGTGTAATATTCCATCTATTCTCATTCTCAGTCTTATTTTCTTTTCTTGAGGCTCAAAATGAATATCAGAAGCATTTAAAGCTATAGCTCCTGCTAGCACAATAGCCATTAATTCACTGGTGCTAAAATTTCTTCTATTAATACATTCTATAATTTTCTCTTGCAACTTTAAAAGATTTTTTATTTGTTCTCTTATTTCTTTTAATATCGGAGCTGGAATTTCTACCTCTCCTGTAATTTTTGCTCTTTCTGTAACCATATGATATTTTATTGTATTAATTTACCTTATTTTTCTTTCATGGTCAAATTTATTACTAAAAGCCCATCAGACACAAAAAAATTGGCAAAAAGATTGTTAAAAGAAATTTTGAAAAATAAAAAATCAAAAAAAGCTGTTTTAATTGCCCTTTCAGGAAGTTTGGGAAGCGGTAAAACAACTTTTTTGAAGGGATTGGCAGAGGCTTTGGAAATAAAAGAAAATGTTTTTAGTCCTACATTTTTGATAATTAAAAAATACAAAATAAAAAGTAAAAAATTTAAAATTAAAAATTTTTTTCATATTGATTGCTATCGAATTGAAGATCCAGAACAAATTTTAAAATTGGGATTTAAAGAAATGATTTCAAATTCTCAAAATCTGATAGCAATTGAATGGGCTCAAAAAATTAAAAATATTCTACCAAAGGATATTTTTTGGTTGGAATTTAAAATAATTTCAAAAAATTTTCGCCAAATTACTTTTTTATAAATTTTCTCTGATATTTCTGATTGCCTTTTTTATTTTTTCTCTCAGAGCAAAAGCTGAAAACCTAACATAATTTTTTCCATATTTTCCAAATCCTTCTCCTGGAACACAAATTACATTAGCTTTTTCTAAAAGCTCTTTGAAAAATTGCCATGAGGTAAGATTTTTAGGACATTTTACCCACAAATAAGGTGAATTTTCACCTCCAAAAACTTCTAACTTTAAAGATCTTAAACCATCTTTGATAATTTTTGCGTTTTCTAAATAATATTTAATTTGTTTTTTGGTTTCTCTTTGTCCTTTTGAAGACAAAACTGCCAATCCTCCTTCTTGAGAAATATTTGATGCTCCATTAAACATTATAGATTGTCTCTTTTGCCACAAAGAGTTGATTTTACCTTTTTCAAAAACATCTTCAGTTTCTAATTCATTAGGAACAATCGTCCAACCCAATCTTACTCCTGTAAATCCAGCTGATTTTGAAAAACTCTGAATTTCAATGGCACATTTTTTTGCTCCTTCAATTTGATAAATACTTTTTGGGAGATTTTTGTCTTGAATAAATTCTGAATAGGCAGCATCAAAAATTATGATTGCTTTGTTTTCTATAGCGTATTTTATAAAATCTCTTAAATGAGATTTTGTCATTACTGCTCCCGTTGGATTGTTGGGACTACACAAAAAAATTAAATCTACTTTTTGTTTGGGAACTTTGGGTAAAAAAGAATTTTCTTTCGTTGCGGGCAAATAAATTATTTTCTTTCCCCAAAAGAGATTAGCATCTCTGTAAACAGGATAAACTGGATCACAAATAGCTATTTTACTTTTTGGTGAAAAAAGAGAGCTAATATTAGCACAATCTGTTTTTGCGCCATCTGAAATGAAAATTTCAGAAGGTGAAATTTTTACTCCTCTTTTTTGATAAAATTTAGAGATAGCTTTCCTTAATTTAATATTTCCTTCTGTTTGACCATATCCTGTATAAGTTTTTCTTTTTGCCAATTTTTCAACTCCTCTTTTTAAACCCTCAATTACTGAAGGAACAATAGGTTGAGTAGTATCTCCAATACTTAAATCATAAATTTCAGCTTTGGGATGCTTTTTTAAATATTCTTGTTTTTTCTTTTTGATCTCAGAAAATAAGTAGTTTTGAGGAAGTTTTTTAAAATTGGGATTAATTTTTGCCATTCTTTTAAATCAAATTTAGCTCTTTCAATACATTTTCTAAAATCTCTCTGTTTTTTTCTTGTAGAGGACAAAGAGGTAATCTAAAAACCTCTTTTGTTTTACCCATCATAGATAAAGCAGTTTTTACAGGAATAGGATTTGTCTCAATAAAATTTACCTTCATTAAACTCAAAAGCCTAAAATGAATTTCTCTTGCTTTTTTGAAATTTCCCTCTAAAGCTAAATGACAAAGTTTAGAAAATTCTTCTGGCACTTCATTAGCAACTACACTAATGCAACCTTTAGCTCCCAAAGCCATTGCAGGCAAAGTTAAAGCATCGTCTCCAGAAAGCAAAACAAAGTTTTTTGGAGCATTTTTCAAAATTTGGGCCATTTGATTTATATTTCCCGAAGCTTCTTTTATTCCAATAACTTGAGGCACTTCATTAATTATTCTAAAAACAACCTCTGGCACCATATTTGTTCCGGTTCTTGATGGAACATTATAAAGAATAATTGGCAAATTGACTGCTTTTGCAATTTCTTTGTAATGAAGTACCAATCCTTGAGGAGTAGGTTTGTTGTAATAAGGAGAGACGATTAATAAAGCATCTGCTCCTTCCTCTTTGGCAATTTGAGAGAGATAAATTGCCTTTTGGGTATCATTTGAACCTGTTCCTACAATTATTGGTATTTTTCCTCCAATTTCTTCTTTAGCTACTTTAATAATTTGATGATATTCTTTTGGAGTTAAAGTTGCTCCTTCTCCAGTAGTTCCACAAAAGACAATTCCATCTACACCTCCTTTGATTTGGAATCTAATTAATTCTCTTAATCTTTCCAAATCCAAGCTTTTATCTTCTTTAAAAGGAGTAACCAAAGCTGGAATGGCTCCTTTTAAATCAATTTTTTCCATATTTTTTTTAAAATTTTTTTTTAAAAAAAGCGACCTTTTAAAAAAATTTCTTCAAAGTTATAAAAACCTTTTTTATCTTTGATAAATTCAGCTGCTAAAATAGCTCCTTTGGCAAATCCTTCACGATTGTGGGCAGAATGAGACAAAACAATTTCATCAGCAGGACTGTCAAAGACTACTTGATGAAATCCTGGATTCCTTCCCCCTCTTATTGAAGCAAAATGCAATTCTTCAGGATAAATTTTCCGATTTAATTTTTCTGTTTGTATAGTTTTTTTAGTTTGGAAATTTTTTAAAATTTCTTTGGCAATTTTTAAAGCAGTTCCAGAAGGACTATCTTTTTTGCCTCTATGGTGAATTTCAAATCCAAAGACATCATAATAATTTGAAAAATTTGATAAAAGTTTTGCGGAAAAGGAAATAATTTTGAAAAAGATATTTGCTCCAATTGAAAAATTTGGACTATAAATTAATCCAATATTACTTTTTTTAACCATTTTTTCAACTTCATTTAAATGTTGATACCAACCAGTAGTTCCCACGACCATATTTTTTCTTAAATTACAAATTTTTTTGATATTTTCTAAAACAATTTGAGGAGAAGTGAAATCAATTACAACATCTGCCTTTTTAATTCCTTTTGTGTCAATTTTTTCTTTTTCATTTTTAAAACTAATTGAGACAATTTCATGCTTTTTTTCTTTTGTAATCAATCTTTCTAATTCCTTTCCCATTTTTCCGTATCCCAATAAGGCAATTCTCATAATTTTTTGTTTTACCATAGCAAAAGGAAAGATAATTTGTCAAATTTTTAAAAATTTTTGACAAAATTTAACTAAAATGTTAAAATTTTAACATTATGAAGAGTGTAAATGATGTTATAAACGAAATAATAAAAGATTATCCTTTTTTAGAAAAAGCTCTTTCAGAAAAAATAATTAATCTTTCAGCTTTAGCTAGAAAATTAAAACCTGAGGTTGAAAAAAGGATTTTAAAATCAACAAAAGAAGGTGCTATTGTAATGGCTTTGAAGAGAGCTCAAAAAAAATTTCAAAATGAAGATAAAGAAAAAGAAAGGTTTTTAAATATTTTAGATTTGACTTTGAGATCAAATCTTTCGGTTTTAACTTTTGCTAATTCGCAAAGTTTATTTAAAAAAATGGAAATTTTACAAAAAATAAAAAAGGAAAAAAAAGACACAATTTGTATTTTTTCTGAGGGAGTGAGAGAGACTACTTTTTTAATAAATTTTGAAATTCAAAAAGAAATTGAAAAAATTTTTAAAGATGAAAAGTTAATCTTCAAAAAAGATAATCTTTCAGCTATTACTTTAAGATTTTCTCCAAAAGTGGTTTTTCAGTCTGGTATTTTTTATCAAATTTTAAAAAGACTTTCTTTTGAGAATATAAATATTATTGAGCTTTTTTCTACAACTACAGAATTGACGATTCTCATTGATGATACCCAAATCAACAAAGCATTTTTTGTTTTAAAAAAACTAACAGAGGTTAGACATCTACAAATTTAAAATCTAAAAAGATATTGCTTAATTAGAGTAAGCAGGTAAGCAATAAATATATAAGGTAGGTACAATAAAAAGTATTACCAAGGTAGCCAGATAATAATAATATTACCCCTCTTGACAAAATAAATATTTCAATGATATAATGTGATTTATTCTTAGGTAATTAAGAATTCAAAAGACTTGACATATTACAAGTTAAATGAATAAAATTATCAAAAATCGTGAATAAATAAGCGAGAATAATTTTTTTCCTTCAAGAGAAGGTAAAGAGGCCTTTTTTCTTTTTTGTATGAAAAAGCTTAAATTTAAAGATTTTTCCAAATCTAAAGTTTCATTAGAGTTGCCTTATTTACTTGCTATTCAAAAAGAGAGCTGGAAGAGATTTTGGGAAAAAGATTTAAAAGAGCTTTTTGAGGAAATTTCTCCGATTAGAGATTATACAGGAAAAGAATTTGAGCTTTATTTTTTGAGTTATCATTTAGGCGAATCAAAATATAAAAACGATTTAGAGGCCAAAGAAAGAAATGATTCTTATGAAGCTCCATTAAGAGCTAAAGTGAGATTGGTTAATTTAAAAACAAAAGAAATTAAAGAACAAGAGATTTTTTTAACAGATTTCCCCCTTATGACTCCTAGGGGGAGTTTTATTTTAAATGGAGTAGAAAGGGTAGCTATTTCTCAATTAATTCGCTCTCCAGGAGCTTTTTTTAGTTTTAATACAATTGGAGGAAAAAAATATTTTGGAGCAAAAATTATTCCTAATAGGGGAGCCTGGTTGGAGTTTGAAACAGAATCCAACGGCTTTATTGGAGTAAAAATTGATAGGAAAAGAAAAGTCCCGGTGACAACTTTGTTGAAAGCTTTTGGATTAAAAGAAGAAGATATAAAAGAAAAGTTCAAGGATGTAGATACAGGAGAAATAAAATATATTGAAGAAACTTTAAAAAGAGATCCTACCAAAAACTGTAAAGAGGCTTTAGTGGAAATTTATAGCCATTTAAAGCCCGGAGAATTAGCTACTCCTGAGAGTGGTAGAGAACTTTTAGAAAATATGTTTTTCAATTTTGAAAGATACGATTTATCAAAAGTGGGAAGATGGAGAATGTATCAAAGATTGCCTGAACTTAAAAGAGAAGAATGTAAAGACGAAAAAGAATTTGAAGAAAAAATTAGTTTAGAAGATAGAGTTTTAAAAGTAGAAGATGTAATTGCTACAATTAGAGAAATTATTAGATTGAATAATGATCCTCAAGCAAAATCTGATCAGATTGATCATTTAGGAAACAGAAGAGTAAGAACTTTCAATGAATTATTAATTAACAGATTGAGAATAGGTTTTATGCGCGTTGCCAGAATTGCCAAAGATAGAATGTCCACTTTAGATTCTTCCACACTTACTCCCAGTCAGTTAATTAATCCTCGTCCTTTAATGACGGTAATTAAAGAATTTTTTACTTCTTCTCAGATTTGTCAATTTATGGATAATCAAAATCCTCTGGCAGAGGTAGAACACAAAAGAAGATTAACTGCTACAGGTCCTGGAGGGTTGACTAGAGAAAGAGCAGGATTTGAAGTTCGTGATGTTCAACCATCTTATTATGGAAGAATTTGTCCCATTCAGACCCCAGAAGGACCTAATATTGGTTTGGTAGGATATTTGGCTTGTTTTGCTAAAGTTAATCCTTTTGGTTTTTTAGAGACGCCTTATTTTGAAGTGAAAAATGGAAAAGTTACTTCAAAAATTAGATATTTAAATGCAACAGAAGAAGAAAAATATAATATTGCTCCAGCCGATGTTCCAATTGATGAAAATGGAAATATTATTCCAGACGAAGTTGAAGCAAGAGTAAGAGGAGAGCCCCGCTTAATTAAAAAAGAACAAATTGATTTTATTGATATTTCTCCTAATCAATCAATTTCTGTTGCTACCTCTCTTATTCCATTTTTGCAAAATGATGATGCCAACAGAGCTTTGATGGGTTCAAATATGCAAAGACAAGCGGTTCCTTTGGTAAAACCTGAAATGCCCTTAGTTATGACTGGAATGGAAGAAAAAGTAGCAAGAGATTCTGGTTATTCAATTTATGC
The DNA here is from genome assembly GCA_964552375.1 of uncultured Candidatus Saccharibacteria bacterium. Taxonomy (GTDB): domain Bacteria; phylum Patescibacteriota; class Minisyncoccia; order Minisyncoccales; family CAZJYT01; genus CAZJYT01. The sequence goes on along the minus strand of CAZKFX010000002.1, from coordinate 42,320 downwards.
TCAAGAAAATGGAATTGTAGAAGAGGTAGATGCCAGACATATTAAAATTAAAACAGAAGATGGAAAAATCAAAAATTATAAATTGAGAACTTTTATTAGGACTAATCAATATACTTGTTTGCGCCAGAGACCTTTGGTAAAAGTAGGAGAAAAAGTAAAAAAAGGACAAATTTTAGCAGATGGAGCTGCTGTTGATAAGGGATATTTGGCTTTAGGAAAAAATCTTTTAGTGGCTTTTATGCCATGGAGAGGTGGAAACTTTGAAGATGCCATTTTAATTTCAGAAAGATTGGTAAGAGAAGATGTTTTTACTTCTCTTCATATTGAAAATTTCACTTGTGATGTGAGAGAAACCAAATTGGGACCAGAAGTTACTACTAATGATATTCCAAATGTTTCAGAAGAAAAATTAAAGAATTTAGATTCAGAAGGAATAGTAAGAATTGGAGCTGAAGTTCAAGCTAATGATATTTTAGTAGGAAAAATCTCTCCTAAAGGAGAAGGAGAGCTAACAACAGAAGAAAGGCTTTTGAGAGTGATTTTTGGAGAAAAAGCCAAAGAAGTGAAAGATACTTCTTTAAGATTAGAGCATGGAAAAAAAGGAAGAGTTATTAACGTGAAAGTTTTTTCAAGAGAAAAAGGAGACAAATTAGAACCTGGAGTGATAAAAAGAGTGGAGGTAGAGATAGGTCAGATAAGAAAAATTCAAGCAGGAGATAAATTAGCAGGTCGGCATGGAAACAAAGGAGTTATTTCTAAGGTATTACCAATTGAGGATATGCCTTTTATGGAAGATGGTACTCCGGTAGATATTATTTTAAATCCATTAAGTGTTGTTTCAAGAATGAATTTGGGTCAGATTTTAGAGACTCATTTGGGTTGGGCGGCAAAAAAACTAAATTATATTGCCATTTCTCCTGCTTTGGCTGGAGCGAAAGAAGAGGAAATAAAAGAAGAATTGAAAAAAGCAGGTCTTCCAGAAGATGGAAAGGTGACATTGTATGATGGAAAAACGGGATTGCCCTTTCCAGAAAAAGTTACCGTAGGATATATTTACCTAATGAAATTAATTCACATGGTAGAAGATAAAATTCATGCCAGAAGCGTTGGTCCTTATTCTTTAATTACTCAACAACCATTAGGAGGAAAAGCTCAATTTGGAGGTCAAAGATTTGGTGAAATGGAGGTTTGGGCCTTAGAAGGATATGGGGCTGCTTATACTCTTCAAGAAATGCTAACAATAAAATCAGATGATATTTCAGGAAGAGCTGCTACTTATAATAACATTTTAAAGGGAGAGGAGATTAAAACTCCTCATATTCCAGCTTCTTTTAAACTATTAGTTGCTGAATTAAAATCTTTAGGTCTAGCAGTTCAAGTAAAAGAAAAAAGAAAAAAATAAAAAATTTATGCGAGTCCAAGATTTAGAGGCAATTAGAATAAAATTAGCCTCTCCTCAAGAAATTTTAAGTTGGTCTCATGGAGAGGTAACAATTCCAGAGACAATTAATTATCGCACTCAAAGACCAGAAAAAGGAGGACTTTTTTGCGAAAGAATTTTTGGTCCTGAAAGAGATTATCAATGTTATTGCGGTAAATATAAAGGAGTAAGATATAGAGGGATAGTTTGTGATAGATGTGGAGTGGAAATTACAAAATCAGAAGTAAGAAGAGAAAGAATGGGTCATATTAAATTGGCAACTCCTGTATCTCATATTTGGTTTTTAAGAGGGGTTCCTTCAAGAATGGGTTTGATTTTAGATATATCTCAGCCTCAGTTAGAAAAAGTAATTTATTTTTCTGCTTTTTTAATTACAGAAGTAGATGAGAAAGCAAAGAAAAAGATATTAGAAGATATAGAAAAAGAATACCGCCAAAAAGTTAAAGAAAAAAAATCTCAAATTAAAGATAAAAAAGAATTAGAAAAAGAATTGACAGAATTGAAAAAGAAAAGAGACAAAACTAAAAACGAGGTTTTATCAATTAAACCCTTAAAAATTTTATCTGAAAAAGAATATAGATATTTATCAATGAAGTATGGAATGATTTTTTCTGCTGGTACTGGGGCAGAAACTGTAAGAAAAATTTTTGCCAAAATTGATCTAAAATCAGAGATTGAAAAATTAAAAAAGGAACTAGAAAACTCAAAAGGAAAAGAAGAAGAGAAAAAAATTCGGCGAAGATTAAAACTCTTTCGTAGTCTTTATAGAGCAGGGATTAGGCCAGAATGGATGTTTCTTACTGTTATTCCTGTCTTACCTCCTGATTTGCGTCCTACTATTCAGTTGGATGGAGGAAGATATGCCTCTTCTGATTTAAATGATCTTTATCGGAGAGTAATTAATAGAAATAATAGATTAAAATATCTTTTGGAAATAAATGCTCCTGAAGTAATCGTAAGGAACGAAAAGAGAATGCTTCAAGAAGCAGTAGATGCTTTAATTGATAATGGAATGAGAAGGGGAGCTTTGATGACAAAAGCATCAACCGGAGGAAAGAGGATGTTAAAATCATTGGCAGATATGTTAAAAGGAAAACAAGGAAGATTTCGTCAAAATCTTTTAGGAAAGAGAGTAGATTATTCTGGAAGATCAGTAATTGTTGTCGGTCCAGAATTAAGATTGGATCAATGTGGTCTTCCTAAAAAAATGGCTTTAGAATTATTTAAACCCTTTGTGATAAGGAAACTTTTAGAAAATCAATTAGCTTTTAATGTAAAAAGTGCCTTGAGACTAATTGAGGATGAAACAGACGAAGTATGGGCCTTTTTGGAAGAAGTTGTAAAGGATAAATTAGTATTGTTAAACAGAGCCCCCACCTTACACAGATTAGGAATTCAAGCTTTTTATCCGGTTTTAATTGAGGGCAAGGCAATTAGAATTCATCCAATGGTATGTAAAGCTTACAATGCTGATTTTGATGGAGATCAAATGGCGGTTTTTGTTCCACTTTCTAAAGAGGCCCAGAAAGAGGCTAGAGAATTAATGCTTTCTGTTCATAATCTTTTAAAACCTGCTGTAGGTCTTCCTATTGTTACTCTTTATCAAGATATTGTATTAGGATGTTATTATTTAACCAGAATGAAAGATGAGAAGAAAGACGAAGAAAATTTAAAAATCTTTAGTTGTCCTGAAGAAGCAATTTTGGCTTACGAATTCAAAACAATTTCTCTTCATCAGAAAATTAAAGTTAATATAAAGGGTAAATTAATAGAAACTTCTGTCGGTAGAATTATTTTTAATCAGGTTTTACCTGAAGACTTTCCTTTCCAAAATGAAAAAATTACAGAGAAAAAATTAGAGAAAATTGTTGCCCAGATTATTGAAAAATATCCTCATGAAAAAGTAAGAGAAATTTTAGATGGGATTAAAGATTTAGGGTTTGAATATTCTACCTTTTCAGGAGTTACTTGGGGTTGGAAAGATTTAATAACTCCTCCTCAAAAAAAGGAAATTTTAGAAAAAGCAAAAGAGAAAGTAAAATTAATTGAAAGTTATTATCAAAAAGGGCTTTTATCTAAAGAAGAAAGAAGAGAGAAAATAATTGATATTTGGATGAAAGTAAAAAATGAGATAGAAAAATTGGTTCCTGAAGTTTTACCAAAAGAAGGTTCTGTTTATACAATGATTGATGCTGGAGCAAGAGGAAGTTGGATTCAACCTGTTCAAATGGCTGGAATGAAGGGATTGGTAATTAATCCTTTAGGTGAGATAATTGAATTGCCGGTTTTAAGTTCTTATAAAGAAGGACTAAATATTTTGGAATATTTCATTTCTACTCATGGAGCAAGAAAGGGGACTGCAGATACTGCTTTGAGAACTTCTACCGCTGGTTATTTAACTCGGAGATTGATAGATGTATCTCATGGAATAATTGTCAGAGAGGAAGATTGTGGAGATACAGAAGGAATTGTTGTGTATTTGGAAGACGCTGAAGAAATTGGTCAAGATTTTGTATTTAAAATTGTAGGAAGGATAGCTTTGGAGGATATAAAAAATAAAAAAGGAAAAGAAATTGTAAAAAAAGGAGAAATTATAGATTGGCATAAAGCTGAAGAAATTAAGAAAGCTAAAATTCCAGCTGTGAGGGTAAGATCTCCTTTATCTTGTAAATCTATTTATGGAATTTGCCAAAAATGTTATGGATGGGATTTAGGAAAAAACAAAATGGTAAAATTAGGAGAAGCGGTAGGTATTGTTGCTGCTCAGGCAATTGGAGAACCAGGGACTCAATTGACTATGAGGACTTTCCATACTGGTGGAGTTGTTGGTGGAGGAGATATTACAATGGGATTGCCACGAGTAGAGGAGATTTTTGAGGCGCAACCTTTAAAGGAAAAAGCAGTAATTTCTCAAGTTGATGGTAAAGTAGTAAAAATTACACCTGATAAAATTGTTAAAATAGAAACTCCAGAAAAAGAAGTTGTGGAATATAAAATTCCTTCTCGATTTTCTCTTTCGGTAAAAATAGGAGATGTTGTAAAGAGGGGACAAGCTTTATGTGAAGGTAATTTAGACATTAAGGAATTGTTCAAAGTGGCTGGCAAAGAGATTACTCAAAGGTATATAATTAAAGAAATTCAAAGAATTTATGTTGGTCAAGGAGTAAGTATTCATGATAAACATTTAGAAACTATTGTTTCTCAAATGTTTTCTCGGGTAAAAGTAAAAGATCCTCAAGATTCAGATTTCATTAGAGGAGAAATTATTTCTAAACAAAAACTTTTTGAAACAAATCAAATATTAAAAAAAGAAAAGAAAAAATTAGTTAAAGCAACTCCTATTCTATTAGGAATTTCTACTGTTGCTTTAACTACAGATTCTTTCTTGTCTGCAGCTTCTTTCCAAGAAACCTCTCGAGTTTTAATTAAAGCAGCTTTAGAAGCTCAAGAAGATAAATTATTAGGATTAAAAGAAAATGTAATTTTAGGAAAACTCATTCCTGCGGGAACTGGTTTTTCTCGGTAAAATTTTTTTGGAAACTCCTCATTTAAAATTGAAAAAATATTTAAATTTGGGACTTTTTAAGTTATTTGATTTTAAAATTAAACAAATTTAAAATAAAATATAATGAGAAAGAAATCCAAAAAGATAAAAAGAAATTTTAAACCAAAAAAGAAAAAGCCCTTTAAAATTTTTTCTCTTTTTTCTCATTTTTCGCTTTCTCTTTCTGAGCAAACTCAAAGGTTAATTTTTGGCTTTTTAATGGTTTTTCTTTCTCTTGTTTCTTTTTTGAGTTTTTTTGATCTTGGAGGAAGAGCAGGAAAAATTTTTTTTGAAATTTTTTATTTTTTGGTTGGTAAAGCAATTTTCTTTTTTCCTATTTTATTTTTATCTTTGGCAATTTTTTCTTTTTTCTTGGTGAAAAAAAGAAAAGATTTTTCTAATCTTTTTTTAGCCTCTGTTTTCTTTATTGTAGGAGCCTCTGGAATTTTTTCTCTTTGGAAGGGGAAAGGAGGTGTTTTGGGTAAAATTTTTATAGGAAAAATTTTAAATATTTTATTTGGTTCTTGGTTAAGTTTTATTATTTGTTTTGGTTTTTTGATTTTGGGAGTTATTATTTTTTGGCAGGTTTTTAGACCCTCTCTAAAAGAAAGAGAAATTTCTGTTGAAAAAAAAGAAAAAAGAGAGAAAAAGTCAATTATTAGAGAAATTTTAAGTAGACCTCCTCAATTAAAATTAAAAGAAGTTAGTCCTCCAAAAAAATTAGAAATAAAACCTCGTCCCATGATTTCTCCAATGCCCCAATTGAAAATCACTTCTATTTCCAAGCCAAAAAAATCTTTTTATTCTCCTCCTCCATTTGAGCTTTTAGAAAAAGAAAGTGAAATTCCCACTAGTGGTGATATTAAACAAAATTCAGCTATCATTAAAAAAACCCTTCAAAATTTTGGGATTCCAGTAGAAATGGGAGGGGTAAATATTGGACCTACTGTGACTCAATATACTTTTAAACCTGCTGAAGGAATAAAATTATCAAAAATTACTACCCTTTCAAATGATTTAGCTTTAGCTTTAGCCAGTCATCCTATTAGAATTGAAGCTCCCATTCCTGGAAAATCATTAGTAGGAGTAGAGGTTCCAAATAAAATTCGGGCCAAAGTGAGATTAAGAGAATTAATTAAAAACCCTCTTTTTCAAAATTCTTGGTATTCTTTGCCGATTGTTTTGGGAAGAGATGTTTCTGGTAATCCAGTTTATACTGATTTAGAAAAAATGCCTCATTTATTAGTAGCTGGAGCTACAGGTTCTGGAAAAACTCTCTTTTTGAACTCTATTTTATTGAGTCTTTTATATCGTCCTCCTAACAATTTTAATATTTTTGGTGGAAGCCCTGAAATCATTAGATTAATTTTAGTTGATCCCAAAAGAGTAGAATTTCCTATTTATAATGATCTCCCTCATTTACTTTGTTCAGTAATTTATAATGCCCAACATACAGTGAATGTTTTAAAATGGCTAATTACAGAAATGGAGAGAAGATTTGATGTTTTATCAGAGGCGAAAGCCAGAGATATTAGAAGCTATAATGAAAAGATGATAAAAAACCAAAAAGAAGTTTTACCTTATATAATTTTAATTATTGATGAATTAGCTGATTTAATGGCTTTTAAGGGGAGAGAAATGGAAGCAGGAATTGTAAAATTAGCTCAAAAGGCTAGGGCGGTAGGTATTCATTTAATAGTTGCCACTCAAAGACCTTCAGTAGAGGTAATTACTGGTTTAATTAAGGCTAATATTACAGCCAGAGTAGCTTTTCAAGTAGCTTCTCAAGTTGATTCTAGAACAATTTTAGATATGGGGGGAGCAGAAAAGTTAATTGGTAGGGGAGACTTTTTGTTTTTCTCTCCAGAATTAGGAAAACCAAAAAGAATTCAAGCACCCTTTATTTCAGAAAAAGAAATAAGAAAAGTTGTCTCTTGGATAAGCCTTAAATATAAAGACCAAAAAGAATTTTTCAAAATTCCAGAACAAATTTTAATAGAGGGTCCTCAAATGCCACAAGAAATTGCTTTTTCTTTTCCGGACGAAGATTCAGATAAAGATCCTTTATATGAAGAAGCAAAAAAAATTGTTATTGAAGCCAAAAAAGCTTCTGCTTCTCTTTTACAAAGAAGGTTAAGAATAGGATATGCCAGAGCAGCAAGACTTTTAGATATTTTAGAAAAAAATGGAATTGTAGGACCTCCTGACGGTTCCAAACCAAGAGAGGTTTTAATTAGAGAAGATAACGAAAATAAAGAAGAAAAAGATTGGCAAAATGTATAAATTTTTATAAATTTAAAACCTCTACTATTTTTTTAATCAAACAAACTACCACAGGTTGGGGCAACAAACTAATATAAGGTTCTCCTTTTAATGAAAAAATCCAAGGTTTTTGATTAATTTTTACTTTATTTCCTTTTAACTCAAAATAATATTCTTGAGTAATTTCATAATCTTCAAAAATTTTTTTTGCCTCATTTAATGGTAGAGAATTTTTTAACAAAATTTTGGGAATTCCTCTTAAATTAAGGATTTTTTTTATTAATTTTTCATCTTTTTCTAACCTTTCTTTTATTGGCTCTATTCCTAATTCATCACCTTCCTTTCTTATCATTCTTTCTCCCGGACAATTAGGATTGTCACAAATTAAATAAAACTCTTTTTTTTCTTTATCATATCCTATTTTTGATGTGGGAAGTAGTTTTAAATTTCTTGAAGTTTGACAAAGAGGACAAATTCTTCTCCATTTTATTCTTTCCTCAATTACTAAATTTGGGATATCAATTAAGACAAAAAAATCAGGGAATTTTTGATAAGAAATTATATCTTTTAAAAACAGAGAGAAATTTAATTGCTCTAAATCTCGAGGAAAACCATCAATAAACAAACCCCTTTTACCTTTTATTTTTTTAATTTCAATTTTTATAAGATTTAAAATCAACTCTGTGGGTAAAAGAGTTTGTGTGCTTCTTTTTTCTAAAATTTCCAAAATTTCTTTAATAGAGAGACTTCCCCGATAATTTTTTTTTAATTTTTCAACAAATACCTTTCTCTTTTTTTCATCTTTCAATTTTTTATCAATCTCTCTTATCATATCTCCCACTGAAAAATGATAAATTTTTTCTCTATCTATGACTTCAGCCAACATTTTAGAATAAGTGCCCTTTCCAGAATTTTTCTTTCCTACCAAAATAGCCAAAAACCCCTTTTTTTCTAAAAAGGTTTTTAATTTTTTTATTTCTTTTTTAGCTTTTAATAAAAAATACCTTTTTTGATCTTTGGGATTACTTAGATCAAAACAAAAACCTTTCATTTTTTCTCTTCTTTTGTTTCCTTTTTACCTAAAATTTTAAACATTTTTGTCCCACACACAGGACAAACTCCAGTTACAGCTCTTCTTTTACTTCCTCCCTTTCCTTTAATTTCGATCTCTTTTTCATCTTTCATTTCTCTTTTTGTTTTACATTTGACACAAAAAGCTTCAGTTGCCATAAAAATTTTTAATTTATTTTAGTTTTAAGTTCCGACCTTTTTAGTGACTCTCCCATAGTCATCTTCATATCTAATAATATCTTTTTCGTCAAATTTTCCAAAAGAAATTTCTAAAATTTTACCACCTTTTTTTTGTGCACACAATCTATGTTTTGTTTTTTTGGGAATAAAATAAGCGGTGTTCTTTTTCATTTTTATTTTTTTATTTCCAATTTGACAAGTTAAATTTCCTTCTAATAAAATCCATAGTTCATTTCTGAATTTATGACTTTGTAGAGAAAGTCTGCTTTTTGGATTGACATGAATAATTTTTATATTTATGTTCTCTTCTTTCCAAATAGTAATAAAATATCCCCACGGTTTTTCTACTTTTTTAAATTGCATAGATAGTAAAAATTTTAAAGCAATTTTTAAAAATAATCAAGAGACTAAGGATATATTTTTTAAAATTAGGAACTTGCCATCTGTTAGTTTTTAAATTGGGGAAAAATTGTGGAAAAAAAGAAATTTTAGCTGAATTTTTTGATTTGACTTAATAGACAAAAAAGGCTATTTTTAATAGTGGGAAATTGTGGAAAAATATGTTGAAAAATGGCTAAAATTGTGGAAAATTGTATGTTTATTGGAGAATATGTATTTACTATAGATGAAAAAAAGAGAGTCTCAATTCCTGTAAAATTTAGGAAAGAATTAGGTAAAAAGGCAGTTATTACACGAGGTTTAGATAATTGTTTAGTTTTGTATCCTCTAAAGGTTTGGGAGAAAGTAGCCAAAAAATTAGAAAGCCTACCTTTGAGCAAACCAGATGCAAGAGCTTTTGCCAGAATTTTGCTTTCTGGAGCAGTAAATGTTGAATTGGACAAATTGGGAAGGATTTTAATTCCAGATTATTTAAAGGAATTTGCACAACTTAAAAAAAATGTTGTTTTGTTGGGCCTTTCCAATAGGATTGAAATTTGGGCAAAAGAATTATGGCAAGAATATAAACAAAAAAGAGAAAAAGAAATTGAGAATATGGCAGAAAAATTAGAGGAATTAGGAATTTAAAAAATTGCAATGCACTTTCCAGTTCTTTCAAAAGAGATCATAGATTATTTAGATCCAAAACCAAATGAAAATTTTATTGATGCTACTTTTGGCCAAGGAGGTCATACCTTGAAAATTTTAGAAAGAACAAAACCAAAAGGAAAAGTTTTAGCAATTGAAATTGATCCTGAGCTTTATGAAAAAATGAGAAAGGAAATAAGAAATAAAAAAGAATGGAAAGAAAAAAGAGAAAGATTAATTTTGGTAAATAGTTCTTTTACAAATTTAAAAGAAATTGTAAAAAGAGAAAAATTTGAAAATATCAAAGGAATACTTTTTGATCTTGGTCTTTCAAGTTGGCATTTAGAAGAATCCAAAAGAGGATTTACCTTTTTGAAAAATGAACCCTTAAATATGAGATACGATGGAAAGATAAATGAATTGACAGCCAAAGATATTTTAAACAAATGGAGTAAAAAAGAAATAGAGAGAATATTGAAAGAATATGCTCAAGAAAGATTTGCTAAAAGAATTTCTGAAAAAATTGTTAAAGAAAGAAAAGAAAAGAAAATTGAGACAACCTTTCAATTGGTACAAATTATCAAAAAGGCAACACCCAAGTGGTATCATTTCAAAAGAATTCATTTTGCAACGAGAGTTTTTTTGGCTTTAAGGATAGCGGTTAATAATGAGTTGGAAAATTTAAAAAGGGGTTTGGAGCAGGCTTTAGAGATTTTAAAATCTGGAGGAAAAATAGCTGTTATTTCTTTTCATTCAGGAGAAGACAAAATTGTAAAAAATTTTTTTAAAGAAAATAAATCAAAATTGAAAATTTTAACTAAAAAACCAATAGTTCCGCAAAAAGAGGAAATAGTTCAAAATTTAAAATCAAGGTCGGCAAAATTAAGAGTAGCAATAAAAATTTAAAACATGAAAAAAAGAAAAAAATTTAAAAGAAAAAATAAATTTAAAATAGAAAATTTTATTTTAAAGAAAGGTTTGATTTTTTTAATATTTTTAGTAATTCTTTATATTTATCAATTTTACTTTTTAGCTCAAAAAATAGCCATTTTGAAAGAAAAATCTAAAAGATTGGAAGTTTTAACGAAAGAAAAAGATAAATTAGAAATTACTCTTTCTCAAGCTACCTCTTTAGAAAATTTGAGAAAGCTTTTGGCAAATTTGAATTTTGAAAAAATAGAAAAGATTGAATATTTGAAAGTACCTTCAATTAAAGTAGTGAAAAAACAATGAAAAATTTAAGATTTAAAATAATTTTCTTTTTAATTTTGTTTTTTTCTTTAACGTTGGTTTTTAGGCTTTATTTTTTACAAGTAAAAAAAAGCCAATACTATCAAGCTTTAGCCCAAGGCCAGCACAAAATTTTAAAAAGAGAAACAGGAGAAAGGGGGAAAATTTATTTTAGGGGAGGAGAAATATTAGCAACAAATAAAAAAGAAAAATTTTTATATATTTGTCCCAAAGAGATTAAAGAAAAAGAAAAAATAGCAAAATTACTCTCTGAAGTGTTAAATCTCCCCTTAAAAGAGATGAAAAAAAAGGTTTTTGAAGAAAATTGCTTTCAATTAATAAAAAATAGAGTTTCTGAAAAAGAATTTTTGGCTTTGAAAGATTTAAAAGGTGTTTACTTTGGTCAGAAAGATTTTAGATTTTATCCACAAAAAGAGATAGCTTGCCATATTGTAGGTTTTGTAAATGCTCAAGGAAAAGGTCAATATGGAATAGAAGGATATTATGATAATATTTTGCGAGGAAAGGAGGTTTTAAAAGAAAAATTACTTACTCCTTGGAAATATTTGGCAGTTTTTGCTCAAAAAGAATCAAAAAAAGGAAAAGATATATTTTTAACAATTGATTATAATATCCAATTTCAAGCAGAAAAATTATTGAGAGAAGCTAAAGAGAAATTGAAAATTACTGAAGGACAAATTATTGTTTCAGATCCTAATACTGGAGAAATATTAGCCATGGCTTCTTTTCCTTCTTTCGATCCTAATAGATTTTTTGAATATGCTCAAGAAGAAAAATGGGAAATTTTTAAAAATCCAAATATTCAAGAGCTCTATGAACCAGGTTCTGTTTTAAAACCAATTGTTATGGCTGGAGCTTTAAATGAAGGAAAGATTACTTCACAAATGACTTTTTTTGATAAAGGATTTGTTAAAATTGAAGGAAAAATTATTAGAAATTGGCAAAATAAAATTTGGGGAGAAAGCTCAATGAGTAAAATTTTGGAAAAGTCAATTAACACAGGAGCGGTTTTTGTAGAACAAAAATTAGGAGAAAGACTTTTTTTGGAATATTTAAAAAGATTTGGGTTTTTTGAAAAAACAGGTATTGATTTGGAAGGGGAGGTATTTTCAGAAAACGAACAATTAATGACACTAAAAAAAATAAATTTAGCTACAGCCTCTTTTGGTCAAGGAATTGTTATTACTCCTATTCAATTGGTAAGAGCCTATGGGGCTATAGCTAATGGAGGAAAATTAATAAAACCAAGGATAACCAAAGGAGAAATAGAAATTCAAAATCCCAGAGTGATTTCTGAGACTGTCGCAAAAGAATTAACAAAAATGCTTGTGAATGTAGTAGAAAAAGGATATGGAAAAAGAGCAAAAATTCCAGGTTATTTTATTGCTGGAAAAACAGGAACCGCTCAAATTCCCTGGCCAGCTTTGGGAATCAAAAAAGCTGGTTATTCAGACAAAACTATTCATTCTTTTTTAGGTTTTTTTCCTGCTTATGATCCAAAATTTTTAATTTATGTTAAATTAAATGAGCCAAAAGGAGTTATTGGTTCTGGGCTATCGGCAACCTTAATTTTTAAAAAATTGGCAAAATATATTATTGCTTACAAAGAAATTCCTCCAGATTATGAATAATTTTTCTTTTTTCAATTTTTGGAGATTTCTTTTTAAAAAACCAAAAGTAGTAATGGTTTGGGGCAATGGTAAAGAAATTACTTTTGACATTATTGAAAAGGTTTTAGGTAAAAAAAGAGATATTTTAGTAGAAAAAATAGATTTTAAAAAAGAGAAAAAAGTAGAAAAATTTGTTTCTCTTTCTCAATTGCCAATTTTAATTTTAACTCATATTGGAGAAATTCCTCATGATAAAGATTTTTTTGCTGGAGAAAGAGAAAAGACAAAAGAAATTAGAAAATATGCTAAAAAATTGCCTCCTTTCGGCTATTTAATTTTAAATTATGATGACGAAACAATCAGAGAGATTAGAGACGAGACTAATTTAAGAGAAATTACTTTTGGTTTTGCGAATTTAGCTGATTTTAAAGCAACAGATATTAAAATAAATTCAGGGACAAATTTTAAATTAAATTTTGAAAATAAAATTTTACCCATTTGGTTAGAAAATTTATTTGGTAAAGAATATATTTTTGCTGTTTTGGCAACTTGTGCTTTGTGTAAGGTTTTGAATTTAAATTTAATTGAAATTACTCAATCTTTGAAGGGTTATAAGGGAAGACCAGGAAAAATGAGATTAATTTGTGGAATAAAAAATTCTAAAATTTTTGATAATTCTAAAATAGAAGGAATCTTTTCAATTATGGAGGCTTTAGAAATTTTTAAAAAAATTTCTCTTTTTAAAAGAAAAATTGCTGTTTTAGGAGATATTGTAGGATTGGGTAAATATACAATTGAAATTCATCAAATGTTGGGAGAAAAGTTAAAAGAATGTTGTGATCTTTTATTTACTTTTGGTCAGAGAGCAAAGTTTGTGGCCAAGGGGGCTTTTGAAAAAGGTTTGCCTTTAGAAAAAATTTTTCAATTTGATACAATAAAAGAAGGGATAGAAAAATTAAAAAATGAAATTAGAGAAAATGATTTAATTTTAGTTTTGGGTTCAAAAGAAATGAAAATGGAAAGCGTTGTTGAGAAAATCAAATTAAAGTAAATTTTATGGTGGAAAAAAATAAAAAATATAAAGAAAAAAAAGAAATTGGGATTGAAAAACCAGAAAAATTAGTAGAGAAAGTTTTTGAAGAGGTAATAGAAAAAAAGACAGAAAAAAAAGAAGTTTTGACCGAAAGAGAGAAAATAATTAAAGAAAAGCTAAAAAGAGAAATTGAATTAATGAAATTTTCTCCTAAGGCTCAACAAAAAATTAATTTTAAAGCTCAAAAAATTAAAACTTTGGATGCTAAAGGAAAAATTACAAAATTGTTAGATTTGGCTCAAGTTTATGGAATTTCTTTTGCAGTTAAAGTGGCTCAAAAACTTGATGACCCTTATATTTTAGATGTTTTCCATGATATTTTAGCAAAAGATGGGTTTTTTAAAAAATTTAAAAAATGAGAGAAATTTTATTTAAGAATTTTGAAGTCAATTTTTTTCAAATTCTCTCTTTTTTAATTTTCTCTTTTTTGGTTTTAATTTTGTACTTTTTTTGGAATCAAAAGAATAAAAAAGAGAGAATATTTCGTTCTTTAAATAAAGTGCTTTTTTTGGTGACGATGCCAAAATATGAGAAAAAGAAAGAAGGAGAGACAATTCAAGAAAAACAAATAATTGCTCAAATGGAACAAATTTATGCCAATTTTTTGCAATTTAGAAAAAAATTTTTTGAAAGCCCCATAGAAATTGCCTTAGAAATTGCTTCTCAATTGGGAGAAAATGATATTTCTTTTTATATTGCGGTTCCCAAATTTTTAGAATCAGCTATTGAAAAATATATTCACGGAGTTTATCCAAGAGCAATAATAGAAAAAATTCCTCAAGATTACACAATTTTTGAACCAGGAGGTGAGACAGCTGGCGCCTATCTTAAATTAACAGAAAAAGCTTTTTTTCCTCTTAACACTTATAAAACTTTGGAAAAAGATCCCCTCTCTCTGATTACTGATTCTCTTTCTAAAATAAACCCAGAAGAAGGAGCTGCTCTTCAATTAATTTTAAGACCTTTTCCGGAAGAAAAATGGAAAATAATGGGAGAAAGATTGTTGGCCAAAATAAAAGAAGGAAAATCTTTAAGACAAGCGATAAATGAAGCTTCAAGAAATTGGATTTTAGATTTAATCTTTAATTTTTTTGGTGGAATTTTTACTAAAAAACCACAATTACAAAAACCAAACCAAACTTCACCTACTCAACCTCAAAAAGAAATGCGAGTTGAAGAAAGAACAATTAAAGCCATAGAAGAGAAAATTCAAAAAAGGGTTTTTGAGGTAAATATTAGGCTGTTAGCTTCAGCTCAGACAAAAGAAAGAGCAAGAGAAATTTTAACTCATTTGGAATCAGCTTTTGGTCAATTTTCTTTGCTTTCAATGAATAGCTTTTATTGTCAAAGATTAACAGGGAGAAGACTGAAAAAATTAATTTATGATTTTAGTTTTCGCAATTTTGACAATAGTCAAAAAATAATTTTAAATGTGGAAGAATTGACAAGTATTTATCATTTCCCAACCAAATTTATTGAAACACCTTATATAAAATCAGTAAAAAGTACTAGTGCTCCACCACCAGTAGAATTGCCTTCTTTTGGAGAAATTTTAATAGGAAAGGTAGTTTTTAGAGGAGAAGAAAAGATGGTTTATATGGCCTCTGTAGAAGATAGAAGGAGACATTTTTATATTGTAGGACAAACTGGAACTGGAAAATCAACCTTGTTAAGAGAAATGATAAGACAAGATATTAAAGCAGGGAGGGGAGTAGGGGTAATTGATCCTCACGGTGATTTAATTGAGGCTACATTAGCTAATATTCCAAAAGAAAGAATTGATGATGTTGTTTTGTTTGAACCTTTTGATTTGGAAAGACCAATGGGGTTGAATATGTTAGAATACGAAACCCCAGAACAGAAAGATTTTGCGGTTTCTGAAATGATAGCCATTTTTCACAAATTGTTCCCTCCAGAAATTATAGGTCCTATGTTTGAACATTATATGAGAAATGCAATGTTAGCTTTGATGGCAGATCAAAAAAATCCAGGAACTTTAGTCGAAATCCCCAGAATTTTTACAGACGATGATTTTATGGAAAGCAAATTGAAAAAGGTAACTGATCCCTTAGTAAGAAATTTCTGGTTAAAAGAATGGCGCCAAACCACTGGAGAGACAAAATCAGATATGTTAGGTTATGTGGTCTCAAAAGTAGGAAGATTTGTAGAAAATGAGATGATGAGAAATATTATTGGTCAATCTCATTCTAGTTTTGATTTGTCAAAAATTATGGATGAAGGGAAAATATTTTTGGCAAATTTATCAAAAGGATTGACTGGAGAGGTAAACAGTTCTCTTTTAGGTTTAATTTTGGTTTCTAAAATGCAAATGGCGGCAATGAAGAGAGCTAAAATTCCAGAAGAACAGAGAAGAGACTTTTATTTATACATTGATGAGTTTCAAAATTTTACTACAGATTCTGTTGCTGTAATTTTATCTGAGGCAAGAAAATATAGATTAAATTTAATTTTAGCCCATCAATACATTCCTCAATTAAAAGAAGAAATTAGAAATGCGGTAATGGGAAATGTAGGGACTATTGCAGCTTTAAGGGTTGGAGCAACAGATGCTGAATTTTTAGAAAAACAATTTGAGCCTGAATTTTCCAGATATGATTTAGTAAATTTAGATAATTTTAATGTAATTATTAAATTGATGATTAAAAATAAAATTTCTTCTCCTTTTAAAATGCAGACTTTGCCTCCCAAAAAAGGAAATCCAGAGATAGTAGAAATTATTAAAAAAATTTCAAAATTGAAATACTCAAGACCCAAAAAAGCTGTAGAGAGAGAAATTATAAAAAGAGCAAAATTAAAAGAGCTTTGAAAATGAGAGAATCAAGAGAAAAAATTTTAAAAAAAGAAATTGAATTGCCAATAAATGAGAAAGAAAGAGAAATTTTAAAAAAATTAGAAACTGAAAATCCAAAAGAAGCTTTCTTAATTAAATCAGAAAAAGTATTAGGTAAGCCTTTTAATGTTTTTTTAGTAAATTTAGACTCTGGAATTTCTGGAATTTTTAAACCAGGTAGAGGTGAACTTAACAGAAAAGAAAAAGCGGTTTATCTTTTAAGCAAATTTTTATTTCCTCAGTTGTCTTTGGTTCCTCCTACAGAGATTAGAGAAATGGAAATAAAAATTAAAATTTCAGGAGTTGAAGAAACAATAAAAGAAAAAGGTTCTTTTCAATTGTGGATTCCTGAAGCTCAAGTTTTTTCAAAAGAAAAATTTAAAGGAAAAATTCCAAATAATATAGAAAATCAATTGTTTTATCTTTGGGTTCTTGATTACATTATTGCTCACAAAGATAGAAGAGGAAATATTTTGATTGATGAAAACAAATCTCAAATATATGCCATTGATAATGAAGAGAGTTTTTTTGAAAGACCTTTGGAAATAAATCCTGAAATATTAGACAAAAAACTTCCTCCAGAATTATTAAAAGATTTAGAAGATTTTCTTTCAGAAAGAAAAGACGAGTTTAAGAAAATCATAGAAAAAGAAGAGCTTTTGGACCAAAGAGAAATTTCAGCTTTTTTACAAAGAGTAGAAAAAATTGTAAAAATTTTAAAAGAAAACCAAGGAGTTATTCCAAAAGAAAACGCAAAAGATCTTGAAAAAATCTACCCAAAGAGAGTTCAAAAAACTCTTTCTGATTTTTAATTAAAGAAAATAATGTGTTATAATATTAAATTTCTCTTTAAACCAAGATATGAAAGAGCTCAATATTTTATATTTTTGCTCTTTTCCTCCTCAACCCTGTGGAATAGCTTGTTTTGCCAAAGAAATGGCAAAAGCTATTTCAAAAGCTGACCCCAAAATTAAATGGAAAGTAATAGCGGTAGTTCCTCCAAATCAAAAATTTAAATATCCAAGAGAGGTAATAATGAAAGTTCAAAAAGAAAATTTAAAAGATTATCAAAAAGCAGGAGAATTTTTTAATAAATCTCCTTTTAATTTAGCAATAATTCATCATGAATTTAACATTTATGGTGGCAAAAACGGGGAATATTTGATTCATTTTTTAAAGACAATTAAAAAGCCTGCAATAGGAATAATGCATTCTCTACCCAATCCCCAAGGAAAATTAGATAAAAAAAAGAAAGAATTAATAACTCTTTTAAAAAAGCTTTCTTTGTTTTTTAAAAAAATGGTTGTAATGTGTGAAATTGGAAAAAAAAGACTTCAAAAAATTTGTAAAAATTCTTCCAAAATAAAAATTATTCCTCACGGAAGTATTTCTTTTCCTAAAATTTCTTGTTTTGAAGCTAAAAAGAGATTGGGACTTGAAAAAAATATTGTAATTTTAATTTTTGGATTTATCACTCCTCATAAGGGTTATGAAGAGGCTTTAAAAGCTTTTTCTGAAATTCATCCTCTTTATCCTCAGGCAAAATTAATATTTTTAGGAGGCCCTCATCCTTTACATCCTGCCAAAAATTATTTAAAAGAATTCAAACTTTTTATAAAAAAATTAAATTTGGAAGAAAATGTAGTTTTTGTAAAAAAACTCTTTCCTTTAAAAGAACTTATAAATTATTTGAAAATTCCAGATTTAATTTTACTTCCTTACCAAACCAAAGAGCAAGTATCTAGTGGCACCTTAACCAATGCTATCACTACCGGAAATTGCGTAATTTCCACTCCTTTTATTTATGCCAAAGAGATGTTAAGAGAGAAAAGGAGATTTTTTATTGAGTTTGAAAATGTAAATTCTATCTGTTCAGTAATTTCTTATTTAATTCAAAATCCCCAAGAGATAGAAAAAACCAGAAAAAAGCCTGGCAATTTGGAAGAAATTTCACTTGGGAAAAGGTAGCAGAGAAAATTGTTGAAATTTGTAATAAAGCAAAAAGAAAAATTTGGTAAAATTTTATAAATTTTGTTAAACTAAAAACAAATGAAAGAAAAATTTGTTATTAAAGGAGGAAAAAAATTAAATGGAGAGGTAGAAATTGGAGGATCAAAGAATTCAGCAGGAGCCATTTTGGCTGCTACTTTGTTGACAAATGAAGATTGTATTATTGATAATTTACCATTGGTTTCTGATATTTTGAGTTTGCTCAAAATTTTAAGAAAAATTGGTTCTAAAATTGAATGGTTAGATAAAAGAAAAATTAAAATTAACAACAAAGATATTTTTCCTGAAAATTTAGATTTTGAAGAAATTGGGAAAAGTAGAATTTCAGTATTGTTGTTAGCTCCTCTTTTTTTGAGGTTTAAAAGCTTTAAATTTTCACATCCTGGAGGAGATAGAATTGGTCTGAGACCAATAACTTCTCATTTGGAGGGATTTAAAAAAATGGGAGCTGAAATTTCTCAAAATAATCAATTTTATTTTTTTAAAAGAAAAAAAGAAAAAATCCAAGGTAAAGAAATAATAATAGATTTTTCAGTTACCGCCACAGAAAATATGATGATGGTAGGGACTTTGGCAAAAGGAAAGACCAAAATTAAATTGGCTGCAGCTGAGCCTCAGGTTCAAGATTTAGGAAATTTTTTAAAAAAGATGGGGGCTAAAATAAAAGGATTGGGAACTCATGAGATTGAAATTGAAGGGACAAAAAAGTTAAAAGGAGCTTATCATAAAATTATTCCCGATCCTTTAGAAGCTGGAACTTTTATTATTGGAGCAGTTATTACTCAGGGAAGGGTAAAAGTAAAAAATGTGATTTTTGATCATTTGACTTCTTTTTTAAAAAAATTAAAAGAGATTGGGGTAAAAATGGAAATGAAAAAAAATAGTTTAATTTTACATCCTTCACCTTATTTAAGAGCAACTAAAATTCAAGCCTTTCCTTTTCCTGGTTTTCCTACCGATTTAATCCCTCCTATGATTCCTCTTTTAACTCAGGCAAAAGGAAAGAGTTTAATTCATGATCCTCTTTATGAAAACAGATTAAATTTTGTTCAAGAATTAAGAAAAATGGGGGCTGATATTGAAATAGTAGATCCCCATCGAGCCTTTGTTTTTGGAAGGACAAATTTAATAGGAAACAAAATTGAATCTTGGGATATTAGGGCAGGAGCTTCTTTAATTTTAGCCGGATTAAAGGCCAAAGGAGAAACAATTATTGAAAATATTCATCAGATTGACCGAGGTTATGAAAAAATTGAAGAAAAATTAAAAAATTTGGGAGCAAATATTGAGAGAATATGTTAGTAAAAAAAATTGGTATAGATTTGGGAACTTGCAATTGTGCAGTTTTTGTTCCAAAAAGAGGAGTGGTTTTAAAAGAACCCTCGGTGGTTGCGGTTTCTTTAATTGAGAATAAAATTTTGGCAGTAGGTGAGAGAGCAAAAGAAATGATGGGAAAGACGCCAGATAATATTAAAGTGTATAGACCTTTAAGGGAAGGAGTAATTGCAGATTATAGAGTAACTCAAGCAATGATAAGATATTTTTTGAGAAAAATTTTAGGATATTTTAGGATTTTTAAACCAGATTTAGTAATTGGAGTGCCAGCAGGTTGTACTTCTACAGAAAGTAGAGCGGTAATTGAGGCTGGAATTTCTGCTGGTGCAAAACAAGTATTTTTGGCAAAAGAACCCATTTTGTCTGCTATTGGAGCTGGTCTTCCAATAGAAAGTTCTTTGGGGCATTTAATTGTAGATATTGGTGGAGGGACAACAGAAGTAGCAGTAATTTCTTTAGGTGGAATAGTAAGTTGGAAATCTGTAAGAATTGCTGGAGATAAAATGGATTTTGCTATTGCAGAATATATAAGAAAAAAATATAATTTAGCTATTGGAGAGCAAATGGCAGAAAAAATAAAAATTGAAATTGGAACCGCTTTACCAGAAAAAGAAGAAAAGAAAATGGAAATTAAAGGAAGAGATTTAATTTCTGGGCTACCAAGAAATATTCAGATTTCTTCTAATGAAATTGCTATTGCTCTTTCTGAGGTAATAGAAGAAATTATTTTAGCAATAAAGCAAGTATTAAGAGATACTCCTCCTGAATTATCAGCTGACATTATGGATATAGGAGGAATTTTGGCTGGAGGAGGTTCTCTTTTGAGAAATTTACCTAAAAAAATTTCTCAATCAATTGGAATTCCTTTTAAATTAGCCAAAGATCCCCTTTTTTGTGTAGCCAGAGGAACAGGAGCTATGTTAGAAAATTTAGAAATTTATAAAAGATGTCTTGTGGCAAAAAAATAAAATATTATGATAAAATATTATGTAAAATATTATGATAATTGGCCATCAAAAACAATGGAGATTTTTAGTGGAATCAGCCAAAATTAATAAATTGCCTCATGCTCTTTTGTTTTCTGGACCTGAAAAAATTGGAAAAAAAACCTTAGCTTTAGAATTTTTATCTTATGTTTTCAAAAGCCCTTTAAAAAATCATCCAGATTTCATTTTTTTGTCGCCCATTAATGAAGAAATCAAAATTTCTCAAATAAAAGAATTAATTTCAAAAATTTCTCTAAAGAGGAGTTTTGCACCGTTTAAAGGAGTAATTATAGACAGAGCACATTTAATGAACTTTCAAGCCCAAAATTGCTTTTTGAAGACCTTAGAAGAACCTTTAGGTAAGACAGTTTTCATTTTAATTACAGAAAATGAAGCAAGACTTTTGCCAACAATTTTATCGAGATGTCAGATAATTAAATTTTTTCCTTTACCTCAAAAAGAAATTGAAAAAATTTTTAAAGAAAGAGGTTTTCAGAAAGAAACTGCTGAAAAATTAGCAGAGTTTTGTTCGGGAAGGCCCGGAGTGGCTTTTGATTTAATTTCTTCTCCTCAAAAAATCAAATTTTATAAAAAAACCATTTTTGATTTAATTTCTCTTTTTGAAAAGAATTTGGATCAAAGATTTCAATATGTTAAGGAAATAACAGAAAATTGTAATGAAATCTTGAAAATTTGGTTATTTTATTTAAGAGATATTTTAAAAAAGAAATTAGAAGGGAGAGAACCTGAAAAATTTAAAAATCTTTCTTTAAAAAGATTGAAAAATATAATAGAATTTATTCAAGAGACCTTTTTTTTGACCTCAAATTTTAATATTAACAAAAAATTAGCTTTGGAAAATTTAATGTTAAAACTATGAGTTATAAAGAAATTCTTGAAAAAATTAAACCAGAATTAGACAAAGCGGTAGATTTTTTAAAAAGAGAATTAGCAAAAGTTAGAACCTCAAGACCATCACCTGCTATAGTAGAAGATATAATGATAGATTGTTTTGGTCAAAAATTCCCTTTAAAGCAATTGGCAACGATTTCAATTGAGAAAGGGCGTCAGATTTTAATTCAGCCTTGGGACAAATCTTATATAGAGTCAATTGTGAGGACATTAGAAAAAGTCAAAAGAGGCTTTAATATTTCAGTTCAAAATAATACAATTAGAATTTCTCTTCCTCCATTAACCCAAGAATATAGAGAAGAATTAATAAAATTAGTTTCTCAAAAAAAAGAAGACGCGACAAAGACAATTAGAAGATGGAGAGATGAGGCTTGGTCTAAAATTCAAAGATTACAAAGAGAAGGAATAATTTCTGAAGATGAAAAATTCAAAGCCAAAAAAGAACTTCAAAAGATAATAGATGAATATAATGAAGAAATTAAAAATTTAGTAGAGAAAAAGAAAAAAGAAATAATGGAATAAAAAATGATTTCTTTTTTTATTTTTATTTTTGTTTTGGGTTTTTTAATTTTGGTGCATGAACTTGGCCATTTTTTATTAGCCAAAAAATTTGGGGTGAAGGTAGAGGAATTTTCTATTGGATTTCCTCCAACAATTTGGAAAAAAAAGAAAGGAGAAACAATATATTCTTTAGGAATTTTTCCTTTAGGAGGTTTTGTAAAATTATTTGGAGAAACCCCTAATACTATTGAAGAAAAAAAAGATCCTAAAAGTTTTTATTCAAAAGCACTTAAAGTTAAATTGTTAATCGTTGCTGGCGGAGTAATTGCTAATTTTTTAGTGGCAGTTTTTTTATTTTATCTTTTGTTAATTTACTCTGGATTTAGTGTTAAATTGGGAGTTTGGCCAGATTTTAATTATGACTTTCCTTTTGGCAGGCAAGAAAACTTAATAGTTGTTTTTGATGTAGCCAAAAACTCTCCTGCTCAAAAAAGTGGCCTCAAACCAAATGATATTATAGTCAGAGCTAATCAAAGAAAATTTTCTAAAGTTGAAGATTTTGTAGATTTTGTTTATCAAAATAAAGGAAAAAAAATTTTTTTGGTTATAAAAGATTCAAAAGACAAAGAAAAAACTATTGAGATAATTCCAAGAAAAGAATATCCAAAAGGAGAAGGACCTCTTGGAGTAAAATTGAAAGAGATTGTAAAAATAAGTTATCCATCTTTACCAGAGAAAATTTTGAGTGGTTTTTTACATTCTTTAAATTTGAGTGATTTTACTTTTTATGGATTTTCTTTTTTAATAACCAAATCTTTCCAACAAAAGAGTATACAACCTATCTCTAAAGGAATTGTAGGGCCTGTGGGAATTTTAGCTATAACAAAGCTTACTTTAAAAGAAGGGTTTTTTGCTATTTTAAATTTAATAGCTATCATTTCTTTGACACTAGCTTTAATAAATTTTTTCCCTTTTCCCGCCTTAGATGGAGGAAAAGCAATTTTTCTTACCAGTGAGTTTATTTTAGGAAAAGAAATTCCTCCCAAAATAGAACAAAAAATAAATTTGATTGGATTTTTGATTTTAATTTTTTTGATGGTTTTGATTACCTACAAAGACATTATTCAATTTGGAAAACTAATTATTAAACCTGATTAATTTTAAAATTTTATGAAAGAAAAAATTGAGAAAAAAGAAATTACTAAAAAATCAGAGAATTTTTCTCAGTGGTATCAAGATGTAATATTAAAAGCAAAATTAGCTGATTACGCTCCAGTAAGAGGATGCATGATTTTGAGACCTTATGGATATGCCATTTGGGAAAGAATTCAAAAAATTTTGGATGATGAATTTAAAAAAGCAGGTATTGAAAATGTTTATTTTCCACTTTTTATTCCAGAAAGATTTTTAAAAAAAGAAAAAGAACACGTTGAGGGATTTTCGCCTCAATTAGCAGTTGTTACTACTGGTGGAGGAAAAAAACTAAAAGAAAAATTAGTGGTAAGACCTACATCAGAGACGATAATTTATGAAATGTTTTCAAAATGGATAAAGTCTTGGCGTGATTTACCTTTAAAAATTAATCAATGGTGCAATGTGATAAGATGGGAGATGAGACCAAGATTATTTTTGAGAACCACTGAGTTTTTATGGCAAGAAGCCCACACCGTTCATATAAATGAAAAGGAAAATATTGAACAAGTAAAGTGGGCTTTAAATACTTACATTAAATTATATCAAGATTTTTTTTCTATTGCTGGGGTTTTTGGGAAAAAATCGGAGTTAGAAAAATTTCCTGGAGCTAAAGAAACATTCACTTATGAAATGTTAATGCCAGATGGAAAAGCTCTTCAAGGATGCACTTCTCATAATTTAGGTCAAAACTTTGCTAAAGCTTTTAATATTAATTTTATTGATAAAGATGGAAAAAAGAAAATGCCTTTCCAGTCTTGCTTTGGGTTATCTACAAGAAGTATTGGGGCTTTAATTATGGTTCATGGAGATGACCAAGGTTTGATTTTGCCTCCTCATTTAGCTCCAATTCAAGTTGTAATTTTGCCAATATTTAAGAAAGAAAACAATGAAAATTTAATAAAAAAAGCTAGAGAGATTAAACACAAATTAAAAAATTTAAGAGTAAAAATAGATTTAAGAAAAGAATATTCTATAGGTTGGAAATTTAACGAATGGGAATTAAAAGGGGTACCCCTGAGAGTGGAATTAGGAGAAAAAGAGTTAAAAGAAGGAAAACTAACTTTAGTAAGAAGAGATAATTTTGAAAAAATTTCAATTCCAATGAATTCTGTTTTGAAAAAGATAAAAGAAATTTTAAAATTTATTCAAAGAGACCTCTTTTTAAAAAGTGAAAATTTTCTTAAAAATCATATTTTTGAAGTTTCCAATTTTTCGGAATTTAAAGAAATAATAAATGAAAAAAAGGGATTTGTTAAAGCATTTTGGTGTGAAAGGCCAGAATGTGAAATAAAAATAAAAGAAAAAACTAAAGCTACAACGAGAGTTTTACCTTTAAACGAACCTTTGAAAAATGGAAAATGTGTGCTTTGTCAAAAAAAAGCCAAAAGAAAGTGGTTGTTTGCTAAAGCTTATTAATTTTCTTGAGAGCAAAAATTTTATTTGTTATCTTAAAAAATAATGTTAATCTTTCAATATTTATCTTGGCATTTTTTTGAAGTTCCTCAAAAAATTTTGAAGGCTTGGAAAAATTTTTTAAAATTTGGACTTTATTATTTTTCCATTCCTTTACTTTTAAAAACTATTTTTTATTGGTGGCATGGTTATCGGTGGGAATATCCTAAAAGTTTTGATGTTGCTCAATTTGTTTTGGTCTTCCTTTCAAATTTAGTGACAAGAACTATAGGAGCTATTTTAAGAACAATTGTTATTTTAATAGGAATAATTTTTGAAATTTCAATATTTGTTTTAGGGCTTTTAGTTTTTTTGGGCTGGTTGTTTTTACCTTTTCTTTTAATTTTAAGTTTAATTTTGAGCTTTCAATTAATCCAAGGAAAAGAGACTTTTTTAGATTTTATTTTTAAAATTCAATGAATTTTGATTTAAAAAAAACAAAAATCTTTAAAGCAATAAAGTTGTCAAAAGATCCAGCTTTCAAATTTGCCCCCTTTTTTCAAAAACTGTTTGGGATTTTGTTTTTGATTTTTTTAATTTTATTTTTAGCAGGTTATAAAATTAATACCTTTTCTTTTTCTCTTCAAAAACGATTTTTAGGAATTTGTCTCTTTTTTTTGCCATTTTTTATATTTAGTTGGTATCAAAAAGTTTTTTTTGAGACAAAATTAAAAAATCCAAAATTAAAAATAACTCTCAAAGAAGCCTTAAAAGATCCAAAAAAATATAATTTGGCAGAATTTTTAAGTTTTGAGGTAGCTAAAGTTATTTTAAAATCAAAAAAGAATACTTTTTCGCTTTTTTATCATCTTTTAGAGAAATGTCCAGAGTTAGATTTTATTTTTTTGAGAATAAATTTAAGTTCAAAGCAATTGCAAAAATTTTTAGCAAAATATTTAAGGAAATTAAAAGACGAAAAAGAAAATTTTGAAAAGGTAATTTTTGAAAGTTTGAAAATTGCTCAAAAAAAAGGACATGAAAGAGTAAAACCCCAAGATTTATTGTTGGCTTTGGCAAAATATAATTTGATTTTTCAAAAGCTCTTGATTGAAATTGAGATTAAAATTGAAGATTTGGAAAATTTAATTTCTGTTTATGAATATTTAGTTAATAAAACAAATGAACAAAAAAAATTTTGGGAATGGAAAAATTTAGTAAAATGGGGATCTATTGCCAGAGATTGGGCAGCAGGTTTTACAATTACTTTAGATAGATTTTCTATTGATTTGACAAGGGTAGTAAGAAGACAAGGATATCCAGACTTTTTAGGACACGAAGAGGAATTGAAAGAAGCAGAGAGAATTTTGGCTCGTCAAGAAAGCAAAAATGATGTTTTAATAGTTGGAGAAAAAGGAAGTGGAAGAAAAAGTTTGGTTTATGCTTTAGCAGTAAAAAGTGATTTGGGTGAGAGTTTACCTCAAATAAATCACAAGAGATTTGTTTTATTAAATATTGCCAAATTGCAAGCTCAAATTTTAGATCCCCATCTTGTAGAATTAACTTTAGATAAAATTTTTAAAGAAGTAATCTCAGCTAAAAATGTAATTTTGGTTATTGATAAATTTCACAACTATGTAGGACAAAGCACAGGCCCTGGAATGGTGAATATTTCTGGAATTTTATCTTCTTATTTACATTTAGCTGAATTTCAAACTATTGCTATTACCACCTTTGAAGGATTACATAGATATATTGAATTAAATCCTTTAATGTTAGAACTTTTTGAAAAAGTAGAGATTTCTGAAATTTCAGAAAAAGAGACATTAATTTTGTTAATGAGATTGGCTTTATTTTTAGAAAGAAAATACAAAAAATTAATTTCTTATTTAGCATTAAGAGATATTATTAAGCTTTCAAAAAAATATCTTCCCGCTATTCCTTTTCCAGAAAAGGCAATTGATTTGTTAGAAGAAACCATTATTTATTTGACTCAAACTCAAGAAAAGGTTTTGCTTTCAAAACATGTCCATTATGTAATTAAAGAAAGAACCAAAATTCCAGTAGGTGAGATTGAATCAAAAGAAAGAAAAATTCTTTTGAATTTGGAAAAATTAATTCATCAAAGATTAATTGATCAAGAGCAAGCTATTAAAGAAATTTGCTCTGCTTTAAGAAGGGCAAGAACGGAATTGAAAGTAAGAAAAGGACCCATGGGAAGCTTTTTGTTTTTGGGACCTACAGGGGTTGGAAAAACTCAAACCGCTAAAGTTTTAGCTAAAATTTATTTTGGTTCTGAAAAAAGAATAATTAGATTAGATATGTCTGAATTTCAGACCTTAAATGATATTTCCCGACTTTTAGGCTCAAGAGAACAAGAAGGATTACTTACTCAACCTGTAAGAGAAAAACCTTTTTCTTTAGTTTTGTTAGATGAGTTTGAAAAAGCTCATCCCAATATTTTAAATTTGTTTTTGCAGGTTTTAGATGAAGGACATTTGACAGATGGTTTAGGAAGAAAAGTTAATTTTAAAAATACAATTTTAATTTGTACTTCCAATGCAGGTTATCAATTAATTTTTGAGGCGGTTAGAAAAAATAAACCTTGGAAGGAATTTCAAAAAGAATTAATAGATTATTTAATTAAAAATGGAATTTTTAGACCAGAATTGTTAAATCGTTTTGATGCAGTGGTTGCTTTCAAACCTCTTTCTAAAGAAAATTTGTTAGAAATTTCAGAAATTTTGCTAAAGGAAATTCAATTAAAATTAAAAGAAAAGGGAATTGATTTGATAATTACCCAACCTCTAAAAGAGAAAATAGTAGAACTTGGGTTTTCTCCAGAGTTTGGAGCTAGACCTATGGAAAGAGTAATTCAAGAGAAAATAGGAAATCTTTTAGCAGAAGCAATTTTGGCAGGAAAAATAAAAAAAGGAGAAAAGATTGAAATTACAGATAAATTTGAGATTATAAAAAGATATTAATAAAATTAGATTATGTTTAAATTAAAAAGTCCCTTTAAACCCACAGGAGATCAACCCCAAGCAATTGAAAAATTAGTTAAAAATTTAAAAGCTGGGGTGAAACATCAAGTATTGTTGGGAGTGACTGGTTCTGGAAAGACAATGACTATGGCTAGTGTTATTGAAAAAATTCAAAAACCTGTTTTGGTTATTTCTCCAAACAAGGTTTTGGCTGCTCAATTATATCAAGAATTTAAAGAATTTTTTCCTGATGCTGGAGTGAATTTTTTCGTTAGTTATTATGATTATTATCAACCAGAAGCTTATATCCCTCAAACAGATACCTACATTGAAAAAGATGCCAAAATTAACGAGGAAATTGATAGATTGAGACATAGTGCGGTTCAGGATGTTTTGACAAGAGATGATGTTATTGTTGTTGCTTCTGTTTCTTGTATTTACAATATTGGTTCTCCTGAAGATTATCAAAAGGTTTCTTTAGAGTTAAAAGTAGGAAAGAAAATAAAAAGGAAAGATTTTATTTCCCATTTGGTTTCTCTTGGTTATCAAAGACGAGATTATGATTTTTTACCTTCAAGTTTTAGAGCAAGAGGAAATATAATTGATATTTTTTTAGTCACAGGAAAAGAAATTTTAAGAGTAGAATTTTTTGGAGATGAAATTGACAAACTTTCAATAGCTCAAGCTGATTTGAAAATGGAATTTAAAAAACAAATTTCAAATTTTAGACTTTATCCTGCTCATTTTTGGGTAACTCCTCAAGAAAAGCTAAAAATTGCTTTAGAGAATATTAGATTGGAATTGCAAGAAAGAGTAAAAGAATTGAAAAAACAGAAAAAATTTTTAGAAGCTCAAAGATTGGAACAAAGAACAAAATATGATTTGGAAATGATAGAACAAACAGGTTATTGTCACGGAATTGAAAATTATTCAAGACATTTAGAATTTAGAGAACCAGGTAGCCCTCCTTTTACTTTGTTAGATTATTTTAAAAAAGAATTTTTGGTGTTTGTGGATGAATCTCATTTGACAATTCCTCAATTGCAGGCTATGGCAAAGCAAGACAGATCAAGAAAAGAAACTTTAATTGAATATGGATTTAGATTACCTTCTGCTATTGATAATAGACCTTTAACTTTTGAGGAATTTAATCAAAAAATAAATCAAATAATTTATGTCTCTGCTACTCCTCAAGAATATGAAAGAAAAAAAGCAGGGAAATATATAGTAGAACAATTAATAAGACCTACCGGATTGTTAGAACCTTCAGTTGAAATCAGGCCAACAAAAAATCAAGTCAAAGATTTGATTGAAGAAATTAAAAAAAGAATTGCAAAAAAACAAAGAACTTTGGTTTTGACTTTAACAAAAAGATTGGCAGAAACTCTTTCAGATTATTTAGAACAAGAAAAAATTTCTTGCCAATGGCTCCATTCTGAAATAAAAACTCTAAAAAGGCCTCAAATTTTAAAAGAATTAAGAGAAGGAAAATACGATGTTTTGGTAGGAATTAATTTGTTAAGAGAAGGTTTAGATTTACCAGAAGTAGCTTTAATTGGAATTTTGGATGCTGATAAAGAAGGTTTTTTGAGATCAGATACTACCTTAATTCAAATAATGGGAAGAGCAGCAAGACATCCAGAAGGACATTGTATTTTATATGCTGATAAAATTACAAAATCAATGAAAAAAGCTATTGATGAAATAAAAAGGCGAAGGAAAATTCAAGAAAAATACAACAAAGAGCACAAAATTTCTCCAAAACCTATAGTAAAACCCATAAGAGATTGGCCTTTTGTTTCAAGCGAGAAAGAGGTTTTAGCAGAATTTAGTATGGTGAGAGATATTAAACTTTTAGAAAAAGAAATGAGACAAGCAGCCAAGAATTTGGATTTTGAAAGAGCAGCCGAAATTAGAGACTTGATTAAAAAAATAAAAAGTGGTAAAGAAAAAACATATGCCAAAAACTAAATCAGCCAAAAAAGCTTTAAGACAAAGTTTAAGGAAAAGAGCCCACAATCTTTTTCATAAAAAGAGGATAAAAAAATTGGCAAAAGAAATTAAAAAATTAATAGAGAAAAAAGAAATTGAAAAAGCTAAAGAGATGTTACCTACTTTTTATAAATTTTTAGACAAAGCAGTAAAAGAAAAAGTAATAAAAGAGAATACAGCTAAAAGAAAAAAATCAAAAATGGCAAAATTGCTTGCCTCTCTTTCTAAAAAGTAATTTTTTCTCTTTTTAAAAAATTAACTTTTTATGGGTCTTTTAGAAAAAATCTTTGGTAATCCTCATGATAAATATTTAAAAAAGCTAAAGAAAATTGTAGATAAAATAAACTCTTTGGAGCCAGAGTTTGAAAAATTCTCTGAAAGAGATTTTAAAGAGAAAACCTTAGAATTTAAAAGAAGATTGAAAAAAGGAGAGACACTAAATGATATTTTACCAGAAGCCTTTGCCTTAGTTAGAGAAGCTGCCAAAAGAACTTTGGGTCAAAGACATTTTGATGTTCAATTGATGGGAGGAATTGTTTTACATGAAGGAAAAATTGCTGAAATGAAAACCGGAGAAGGAAAAACCTTGACTGCCACTTTACCTCTTTATTTAAATGCTTTAGAAGAAAAAGGTTGTCATTTGGTAACTGTTAATGATTATTTAGCAAGAAGAGATACTGTCTGGATGGGCCAAATTTATCATCTTTTGGGATTGAAAGTAGGATGCTTAAATCATGAACAATCTTTTTTATATGATCCAGATTATAAAAAAGATCTTTGGGAAAAAGATAAAATAAGAGATGAATTAGGTTCTTTTAAAGTAGTAGAAGATTTTTTGAGACCTTGCGAAAGAAAAAAAGCATATTTAGCAGATATTACTTATGGCACAAATCATGAATTTGGCTTTGATTATTTAAGAGATAATATGGTTTATGATCTAAAAGATAGAGTTCAAAGAGGTTTTCATTATGCTATTATAGATGAAATAGATTCAATTCTTATTGATGAGGCAAGAACACCATTGATAATTTCTGTTCCAGATGTTGAAAGCTCAAAATGGTACAAAGAATTTTCAAAAATCATCCCTAAACTTGATCCTGAAAAAGATTATGAAATAGACGAAAAATTAAAAACAGTAAATTTGACAGAAAATGGAATAGAGAAAGTAGAAAAAATTTTAGGAATAGAAAATATTTATGCCCAAAAAGGATGGAAATATCTTCATTATTTGGAACAATCTTTAAGAGCCCACACTTTATTTAAAAAAGACAGGGATTATGTAGTCAAAGATGGTAAAGTAATTATTGTGGACGAATTTACCGGAAGATTAATGCCTGGAAGAAGATGGTCGGGCGGACTTCATCAAGCTATTGAAGCAAAAGAAGGAGTTGAAATTCAACCAGAATCTATTACTTTAGCCTCTATTACTTTCCAAAATTATTTTAGAATGTATAAAAAATTAGCAGGAATGACAGGAACAGCTTACACTTCAGCTGAAGAATTTGAGAAAATTTACAATTTAGAAGTTATTGTCATTCCTACTAACAAACCAATGATTAGAAAAGATTTGCCTGATAGAGTATATAAAACAAAAAGAGGCAAATTTGAAGCAGTGGTCAAAGAAATTAAAAAAAGACATCAAAAAGGACAACCTGTTTTAGTGGGAACAACCTCAATTGAAAATAATGAATATTTAGGAAAACTTTTAGAAAGAGAAGGAATTACTCACCAGATTCTTAATGCCAAAAATCATGAAAAAGAAGGAGAAATTATAGCTCAGGCTGGAAAATTAGGAGCAGTGACTATTGCTACAAATATGGCAGGAAGAGGAGTAGATATAATTTTAGGAGGTAATCCCCCAGATCCTGTTGAAGCTGAAAAAGTAAGAAAATTGGGAGGTCTTCATGTAATTGGTACTGAACGCCATGAAGCAAGAAGAATTGATGATCAACTAAGAGGAAGAGCGGGAAGACAAGGTGATCCTGGTTCTTCTCAATTTTTTCTTTCTTTAGAAGATGATTTGTTACGAATTTTTGGAGGAGAAAAAATTAAATCTTTAATGTCAATCTTAAAAATTCCAGAAACAGAGCCAATTGAGGCAGATTTGGTTTCTAAATTGATAGAACAAGCTCAAGCAAAAGTGGAAGCAATGAATTTTGATTTGAGAAAGCACCTTTTGGAATATGATGATGTTTTAAACAAACATAGACAAATAATTTATAAAAAGAGAAGAGAGTTTTTAGAAATAAAAGATTGGGAAAAAGAAATTGAGAAATGGAATTTAACAAAAGAGGAAAAAAAACTTTTAAAAGAAAAATGTAAAAAATTTACAAAAGAAAATTTCAACCAAATAGCAAAGTTTTTGGCTTTGAGAACTTTAGATTTTTTATGGATGAACCACTTAGAAGAAATGGAAGCTTTAAAGGAATCAGTAAAATGGAGAGCATATGGACAAAGGGATCCTTTAGTAGAATATAAGCAAGAAGGTCATAAAATTTTTAAAAGATTGCTTTCAAATTTAGAAAAAGGTATTTTGAGGGGAATTTTGGAAACACCAATTGAGCAAATTGATTTTCAACCAAGTGTTGAAATTTCAAGAAATTTTTCTCAAAAAACAGAAAAAATAAAAGTAGGAAGAAATGATCCTTGTCCTTGTGGATCTGGAAAAAAATATAAAAAATGCTGTTGGCCAAAATACGGATGAAAATTTTATGATTTATTTCCCAACTATTTTATTTTTAATTTTTCTTTTTATTATTTCTTTACCAGCGATTTTTGTTTTTTTATATTTTAAAATCATTACTTTGGGGTTTGAAAATTTAGGATTTTCTCCCGCTTTAACTCTTTTTTTGCTTTTTTTAATGTTAATTGGTTCTTTTTTTAATTTACCACTTACAAAAAAAAGAATAATTTTAAAAAAGAAATCTTATTTTTTTAATTTATTTAATATTCCTTTTTTTGAAATTGAGGGAATTGCGATTAATTTTGGGGGAGGAGTAATTCCGATTTTACTTTCTCTTTATTTTTTATTTTCCCTTTGGAAAATGAAATTTCCTTTAGAACCAGTAATTTTAGCTACTCTTTTGATGATTCTTTTGTGTTTTTGTCTAGCAAGGGTAATTCCAAAAAAAGGAATTTGTCTGCCAGTTTTTGTGCCTCCGTTCTTTTCTGCTGTTTTTGCTCTTTTGTTTGCTCCTCAATATCCAGCTCCTACTGCTTTTATAGCTGGAGTCTTGGGAACTTTAATTGGAGCCGACATTTTACATTTAAAAGAAATCCAAAAATATGGAGGATATTTATCAATTGGAGGAGCTGGGGTTTTTGATGGAATATTTTTAGTAGGAATTATCTCTGCTCTTTTAGCTGGGAAATGAGAATAATTTTTATTGTTAAATTTTAGCTTTTTAAGTTATAATTAAAAAAGAAGCATTTTAAAAAAGAGAATATGGGAAAAATCGTTGTTCCTTTATTTTTTAAAGGAGATTTAAAAGAGATAATAGACAAAACAAAATTAGCTAAAAAAGAGGGAGCAAAAGTAATTGAAATAAGAGGAGATAGTTTTTTGCAAATTTGTGAAAAAGATTTAGAAAAATTAAAAGAAATTTCAAAAAAATTGAAAATTCCTTTCATTTTAACATTGAGAGAAAAAAAAGAAGGTGGAGTTTTTCAAATTCCTTTTGAAAAAAAGCAAAATTTGATAAAAAAAGCTATTCTTTTAAATTTTGACTTTTTAGATATAGAATTGGAATTTTTAGAGAAATTAAAAAAGAATGCTAAGGAATTGAAAGGAAATTCAAAAACGAAGATAATTTTGAGTTATCATAATTTTAAAGATAAAGTAAATTTAAAAAAGCTAAAAGAGATAAAAAAGAGAATGGAAGCTTTAAAACCAGATATTTTAAAATTTGCTTTTTTGCCAAAAACCAAGAGAGAAAATCAAATAATTTTAAAATTTTTAAAACAGTTAAAAAAAGAAAGAAAAAAATCAATTTTAATTTCTATGGGAGAATTGGGGAAAAGGTCAAGATTAGAAACAATTGAAGACAATTTCTTTTCTTATTTTGCTTTAAAAGATAAAACAGGTCCTGGTCAATTGACTATTGAACAACTTAAAGCCTGGAAAGAAATTTTAAAGCTAAGAAAAAAATTAGACAAAATAACTTTTAGATTAATTGAAATTTTATCAAAAAGAAAAGAAATTGTTTTAGAGTTGAAAAAATTAAAAAAGAAAGCCCAAATACAAATTGAAGATAAAGAAAGAGAAAAAAAATTGATGGAAATGGTCCAAAAATTAGCAAAAGAGAAATCTTTAGATTTAATTTTTGTCAAAAAAATATTTAAATTTTTAATTGAAAATGCCAAAAAAATCCAAAAAGATTAAAGTTTCTTTCCAGGGAGAAAAGGGAGCCTTTTCTGAAATGGCAGCAATTAAATTTTTTGGTGAAAAAATAGAAACCTTGCCTTGTGAAAGTTTTTATGAGGTTTTTGAGAGTGTTAAAAAAGAAAAATCAAATTTTGGTATCGTGCCTATAGAGAATTCTTTGGGAGGAACAATAGGAGAAAACTATGATCTTTTGTTAAAATTTAACTTGAAAATTTATGGCGAGCAAATTTTGAGAATAAAGTTGTGTTTAATAGGGAAAAAAGGAACAAAGATTGAAAATTTAAAAAAAGTTTATTCACATTGGCAAGCCTTATCTCAGTGTAGAGAATTTTTACAAAAATTGAAAGTAAAAGCAATTCCAGTTTATGATACAGCTGGAGCAGTAAAGATATTGAAAAGAAAAACAAAAAAAGATAGTGGAGCTGTAGCTTCAGAATGGGCAGGAAAAATTTATGGAATGGAAATTTTAAAAAGAGGGATTGAGACAAATAAAAAAAATTTCACTCGTTTTTTAGTTATTTCAAAAACTGAAAGAAATTTTACTAAAGAAAGTAAAACTTCTATTGTTTTTGGATTAAAGCATTTACCAGGAGCTTTATATGAAGCTTTAAAACCATTTGCCAAAAGAAAGATAAATTTGACAAAAATTGAATCTCGTCCAATTATCGGAAAGCCCTGGGAATATCATTTTTATTTGGATTTTATTGGAAACATTAAAGAAGAAAAAATAAAAAAAGCTTTAGAGGACTTGAAAAAAAAGACAACCTTTATAAAAATTTTGGGTTCTTATCCGATAGCTAAAAATGGAAATTAAAAAAATTGCCATTTTGGGAGCAGGAGGTCAAATGGGAAGTTATTTTGCCAAGTTTTTTGCCAAACAAAAAAGTGAGGTTTTTGTAAGTGATTTGAAAAAAGAGAAACTTTTTAAATTTAAAAAATATCAAAATATTAAAATCTGTAAAGATAACAAACAAGCAGTAAAATTTGCAGATTTTATTTTAATTTCTGTTTTAATTGAAGATTTTGAAAATTTAATAAAAGAGATAGCACCTTTTTTAAGAAAAAATCAAAAAATTTTAGATATTTGTTCTCTCAAAGAATTTCCTCTTAAAATTATGCACAAATTTTTGAAAAAAAATCTAATTTTGGGAACTCATCCCTTGTTTGGGCCTCAGGCAAAAAAGAAAAATTTAAATTTCATTTTAACTCCTACAAATCCAAAAGAAAAAAAATTTGCCAAAGAATTTAAAATTTGGTTAGAAAAAAGAAATTTTAAAGTAAAATTGATGTCTCCCAAAGAACATGATAAATTAATGACTTTAATTTTAGGTATTCCTCATTTTGTAGGTTTAACAGCAGGTTCCTTTTATTTGGATAATTTTTCAAAAGAAAACAAAGATATTTTTACTCCTTCTTTTGAAAAATTGCTAACTTTAATCAAAAGTGTTGCTTTTTCCTCACCTAAATTTTATAGTAAATTGCATTTTCAATTGCCAGATATTGAATTGGTTGAAAGAGAATTTCTCAAAAAGGTGAAATTTTGGTTAAAAATCGTTAATAATAAAAATTCTCAAAAATTTGAAAGAGAAATGATAAAAATTAAAAAATTTTTTGAAAATGTTAATTAAAAAAGGTAGAGTTTTTGGTAAAATCTTTGCTCCTCCTTCAAAGAGTTATACTCATAGGGCTTTAATTTTGGCTGGTTTAACTAAGGGTGAAAGTAAAATTTTCAATCCCTTAATTTGTGATGATACCAAAGCTACAATTTCTTGCCTTAAAAAAATAGGAATAAAAATTAAAAAGGAAGATAATTTTTTAAAGATAAAAGGTGGCAATTTTTCTACACCAAAAACTCCTTTGTTTTGTAGAGAATCTGGGACTACTTTTAGATTTTTAAGCGCAATTTGTGCTCTAATAAAGGGAAAATGTTATTTAACCGGAAAAGAAAGTTTACTTAAAAGGCCAATTCTTCCTTTGTTAAAAGCTTTAAAAAATTTGGGTGTCAAATGCCAAAAAAAAGGAAAATATGTAATTTTAGAAAACAATTTTTTAGGTGGTAAAACAAAAATAAGAGGTAATATAAGCTCTCAATTTATTTCAGGGCTTCTTTTGATTTCTCCATTTTGTAAAAAAGAAGTTGAAATAATATTGACAACACCTTTAGAATCAAAACCTTATCTTTTAATGACAATTGAAATGCAAAAGAAATTTGGGGTAAAAGTGGAATATAAAAAAAATTTAAGATGGTTTAGAATAAAAAGACAAAACTATAAAGCTACTGATTATTTTGTAGAAGGAGATTGGTCGTCAGTTTCTCCTTTTTTGGTTGCTGGAGCTTTGACTGGAAAGATAAAAGTCAAAAATTTAAATTTTAAAAGTTGTCAGGCAGATAGAAAAATAATTGAAGTGCTTAAAAAAGCTAATGTTAATTTTAAAATCGAAAAAGATTTTATTTTGGTAGAAAAATCAAAAATAAAAAGTTTTAAATTCAATGTAAAAGATTGTCCAGATTTGTTTCCTATAATTTGTGTTTTGGGAGTGGGAGCTTCAGGAAAAACAGAAATTTCAGGAATTGAAAGACTAAAATATAAAGAGTCAAATAGATTAAGAGAGATGGAAAAAAATTTAAAAAAAATGAAAATTTTTGTTAAAAGAAAAAAAGGGAAATTTTTAATTGAAGGAGGAGAACCCCAAGGTATTGAAATTGATACAAAAGATCATAGAATTGCTATGGCTTTTTCTATTTTAGGATTGATTTCAAAGGGCAAAACAAAAATCAAAAATCCAAATTGCGTGAAAAAATCTTATCCTGAATTTTTCAAAATTTTAAAAAATTTAATTTTTTAAATTAATTATGAGTTTTTCTCTTGGAAAAATTTTCAAAATTACAGTTTTTGGAGAAAGTCATGGAAAATGTGTAGGGGTAGTTGTTGAGGGATGTCCTGCTGGTTTAAAATTAAAAGAAAAAGATATTCAAAAAGAAGTAGAAAAAAGAAAACCTGGATCTTCTCAAATTTTTACTCAAAGAAAAGAAAAAGACAAAGTAGAAATTTTGTCAGGAGTTTTAAATGGAAAAACCACTGGAGCTCCTATTTGTCTTTTGGTTTGGAACAAAGATGTTCTTTCAAAAGATTACAAAAAAATAAATGAAGGATTATTGAGACCTGGTCACGCTGATTTTACTGCTTTTTTGAAATATGGAGGTTTTGCTGATTTGAGAGGTGGAGGGTTTTTTTCAGGAAGAATGACTTTGGCTTTGGTAATGGCTGGGGCAATTGCTAAAAAAATTTTAAAAGAAAAATTAAATATTGAAATTTTGGCTCACACCATTGAAATTGGTGGAAAAACTGCAAGAAAGGCTAAAATCTCTGAAATTAAAAGAAATGTTTATAAAAACGAAGTTAGATGTGCTAATTTAAAAGATGCCAAAGAAATGAAAAAAATTATTGAAAAAGTAAAAAAAGAGGGTGACAGTATTGGGGGAAAGATAGAAGCTATTTGTTTAAATTTACCTGTGGGATTGGGAGAACCAATCTTTGATAGTTTAGACGGTGAAATCTCAAAAGCTCTTTTTGCAATTCCCGGAGTGAAAGGAGTGGAATTTGGCAGAGGTTTTGAGGTTTCAAAAATTAAAGGCTCTGAAAATAATGATTTATTTTTTTTAAAAAATGAGAAAGTTTTAACAAAGACCAATAATGCTGGAGGAGTATTGGGAGGAATTTCTAATGGAATGCCTTTAATTTTAAAAGTAGCTATCAAACCTCCTTCTTCAATCTCAAAACCCCAATTAACTGTCAATATCAAAAAAAAGAAAATGGAAATATTAAAAATAAATGGCAGACATGATCCTTGTATAGTTCCTAGAGCGGTTCCCGTGGTTGAGTCTGTTTTAGGTTTGGTTTTGTGTGATTTTGCTTTAAGAGCTCAGTTTATCAGAAGAATTTTTTGAAATTTTTTCTAAATTTTCTTCAAATTTTTTCATTATTTTTTCTTCCCACCTTTTTTCTCTTGATCTTATGAAAGGTTTTTCTCTCCTGATTTTTTCTAATTCTTCCGCTGTTTTTAAAGGAACAAAAAAATATTTTTCTTTAACTTTTACTCTCGCTACCAATCCACAAGACAAAAGAGCAAAGGTTTCTTTTCTAATAGGAGTAGGGGAGACATCAAGCAATTTTTCTAGCAAAGGGACATTTAAAACCTCATATTCATTAATAAATTTTAAAATTTGACCTCCTCTTGTCTTTTCAAAAAATCTTTCCAAATTTTCCCAATTTATTTTTTCAATTTTATCATTTTCTATTTTTAAAACATTATTACTTTTAAGATTTTCTACTGCAGTTTCTCTTTGTTTTCCTTTTAGTTTTTTTAAAGAAGAAATTTTAAAATTTTTTATTTCTTTTAAAACTTTCCCCTCAATAGTAAAATCTAAAACATATCTTTGTTTCGGGGTCAATTTTCTTTCTTTTTCTGGGTTTTCTATCTTTTTTTCAATTTTTTCTCGCATATTTATTTTAAATTGAAAACTTGTATAATTTTTTACCATTTAAAACCCAAATTGTTTTTTCGTCATTAGAGACAAAAATATCTAAAAGATTATCAAACTTTTGATTTTTAATCTCCCTTGAAAATTCTCCTTTTTTGGTTAAAATCACAATTTTATTTTGAGAAGGATTTAAAAGATAAAGATTTTTAAGAAAAAAACTTGTAAAAATTTGACTAAAGTTTTCATTTTTTAAAGAAAACCCCTTTTTAAATTTTCCCAA
The DNA here is from genome assembly GCA_964552375.1 of uncultured Candidatus Saccharibacteria bacterium. Taxonomy (GTDB): domain Bacteria; phylum Patescibacteriota; class Minisyncoccia; order Minisyncoccales; family CAZJYT01; genus CAZJYT01. The sequence continues at coordinate 3,541 of CAZKFX010000002.1, read as the reverse complement.
ATAATAATTTTCAATTTTATTATCTTTCGTTAAAACCCAAATTGATCCATCTACCGCTATTGATTTGACGCCTTTTGGTTTTTTAGTAAAAGGATTTAGCCATTTTATTTCTTTTTCTTTTTGGGGTAAATATTTTATGATTTGCCCCTCTTTTTCCAAAAAATAAAAATTTCCCCCAAAAATTGCTACATCTAAAAATTCTTTCTTTTTTAAAAGAGAAATTATTTTTGGAGGTTTTTTTAAGGTATTCAATTTTTGGTCTTTCAAATCAAATTTATATGTTTTTTCACAAAAATGAGAATAAAAATAGAAAGAATTTCCAATTTTTAAAAAATTAGTAGGAGAGCAATCTTTTGATTTAAATTCTAAAATCTCAGAAAAATCTTTTAAATTTTGATTTTTTTCAAATAAACTTTCTTGAATTTCTCCTTTTAAAAAAACTTTTTCATTTTTTCCTTGAAGAAAGATTAAAAATCTTCCAACCACCAATATTGAAACGAAAGCCAAAATTAAAATTAAATTTCTTTTTGAAAGAAAAGGAATGGTTTTTGAAAAAACTCTCTCTTTAAAAAAATTAGAGAAAAAATAATTAATTTTAGAAAATAATATGGAAAAGGGTTTTAAAATTAATCCTTTTAAAAACGAAATTTTAGAAAGAACCATTTTTAAAAAAGAAAAGCTTTCTTTTACATTTAAAACTGAATGGGTTTGAAACTTATTTTCAAGATTAATTAAAAGGGCAAGACCTGAAATTTTTTTTAGTTTGCTTTCTACTGGTTTTAAAACTTTTTTTATCTTTTTTTCTGTCAATTTTCCCTGTTTGGCTAAATTTAAAATCAAATTTTCATTTTGAAAATTATCAAAAACTTCTTTAGTAAAAATTCCCAAAGTGTCTTTTTGAGGTATTTTTCCACTAAGGATATTTGAAAAAACTCTTAAGGGGTAAGGTTCAATTTCTTGATGCTCTAATTTGGAACCAATATCTATAATTTGCCCATCTTCTTTTAAAAGTAAAATTTTTAATTTTCCAATTTTAGTAAAATTCAATTCAATCTCTTTTTGATGAGGCGAAAGAGATAAAATAGCTAAATCCAAATTTCCCATCCATTGAGTATGGTCTCTTTTTAATTCTTCTTCAAAAAAACTATTAAGTTCTTTGAGAGCTTCTTTTAGGGCAGTTTCTGGGTCTTTAAAATAATTGCTGTAGTATTTTTCTTTGATAAATTCTGAGATTTTTTCTAAAAATCTTAAATTTTTAGGAAGAGGATGCGACAATTGACCGACTATATAAAGATTTCCCAATTTTTCTTCATATGGATTTGTAGGTTCATAACAAAAACTATCAAAAATTTTTTCACTTTTTAATTTATCTTCTTTTTTTGAGGGAGGATTAAAAAAAAGTTCAAATACTTCCATAACTTTGAGATTTTTCTTTTTATTTAGTATATCTAATAAAGAGTGTATTTGGCAACCTTTCAAAATTAATGAATTTGAAAGCTAATCCTGGAAAAAAATTACAAATTGAGGTTTTTGGAGAAAAGTGGGAAAGATATCCTATTAAAACTCATTTTATTTGTGAAAAAGACAATTTAGAAAAAATCTTTGAAGGATATGTATTGAGATATTTGAAAAAAGATGACATAATAGTTTTTTGTCATAAAATCATTTCTATTTTGCAAAAAAGGATAATTTACAAAAAGGATTTAAAAGTAGGTTTTTGGGCAAGATTTTTGTCAAAGTTTGCCACAAAGACTCCACATGGTTTTTCTGTGGGAAATCCTTTGAAAATGCAAGTTGCCATTAATTTAGCTGGACTTTGGAGGGTCATTTTTGCTGGAATTTTTGGAAAAATTTTTAAAATTTTTGGAATTTCTGGGGTTTTTTATCATTTAGTTGGACATCAAATTAATCAATTGGATGGATTCTATGGAGAGGCATTTTCGCAATATTCAGAAATGGGAATTTTACCTCCAGTAAATTGTGACAAAATTTGCCAAAAAATGAAAGAAAAATATGGATTTTCTTTTGTTATTGCAGATATAAATGATTTGGGAGGAAATATTTTAGGAAAAAGTGAAGATTTAAAAGGAAAAGAAAAACTTCTTTTAGAAATATTAAAAGACAATCCTGCAGGTCAAGATTCTCAACAGACCCCTATTTTAATTTTAAGAAAATTAAAATAATTTGTGTTCAAATTTTTGAATTTTGAAACAAAAAATATCAATTTTGCAGTTCTCATTTTAGGAGTTTGTTCTTTTATTAGTGCTCTTTTGGGTTTTATTCGTGACAGACTTTTGGCCGGAAAATTTGGTTTAGGAAAAGAACTTGATATCTATTATGCCTCTTTTAAAATCCCGGATTTTATTTCAATGACTTTAATTGTTGGAGCTTTAGGTTCAGCTATTTTGCCAATTTTCAGTGAAAAATTAGTTAAAAGTAAAAAATCGGCTTTTTGGTATCTTTCCAATCTTTTAAATTTGTTTTTATTTTTTTTAATTTTAATTTCTACAATTTTGTTTTTTTTGACTCCAAAACTTATCTTTTTTGTTGCTCCTGGATTTTTTGGTGAAAAAAAAGAAATGACAATTCTTTTGACAAGAATTTTACTTTTGAGCCCTATTATTTTGGGAATTAGCACTATTTTGTCTGGGGTTTTAAGAATTTTTAATAGGTTTTTAATTACCGCCCTCTCTCCGATATTATATAACCTAGGAATTATTTTTGGAATTTTATTTTTTTTACCTTATTTTGGGTTGCCAGGTTTAGCTTTTGGGGTAATTTTTGGTTGTCTTTTACATCTTTTAATTCAGCTTCCTATTTTAATTAAGCTTGGATTTAGACCAAAAAAGGTTTTTAATATTTTTGACAAAGATTTTATAGAAACGATAAAATTAATGATTCCAAGAGTTTTAGGGTTGGGGGCTAATCAAGTTAATTTAATTATTATTAATGCTCTAGCCTCAAAATTGGGTTCAGGAAGTATTTCTGCCCTCAATTTATCAGAAAATTTTGTCCGACCAATTTTAACTTTTTTTGGTGCCTCTTTTTCAAGTGCCAGTTTTCCTTTTTTAAGTTTAAATTTTGCCAAAAGAGATTTTAAAAATTTCAAAAAATTGTTTTTTTCTGTTTTTAAAAAAACTCTCATTTTTATTTTACCCATAAGTTTTTCTTTTTTTATTTTTAGAAATTTAATTGTTGAAATCGTTTTAAAGACCGGAAAATTTGATTTGGCAGATGTTCAATTAACCGGAGCTTGTTTAGGAATGTTTTCTTTGGGTATTTTTGCTCAAAGCTTAAATCTTTTGTTTGCTAAAGGGTTTTATGCCCAAAAAGATTCCAAAACCCCAGCCTTAATTAATATTTTGGGAACAGTTTTAAATTTAATTTTTTGTTTATTTTTTATTTGGCTTTTGTCTTTTTCAAATCCTTTCAAAAATTTTATAACTAGCGTTTTGAATTTAAAAGATTTAAAAAATTTTAAAGTAATTGCTCTTCCTCTTTCCTTTTCTCTTTCTTGCATTTTTCAGTTTTTTTGTTTTTT
>CAZKFX010000001.1:0-69977 GCA_964552375.1 uncultured Candidatus Saccharibacteria bacterium | reverse complement strand
ATTTAATCATTACTGTTTCAGAGTGTTCAAAAAGAGACATAATTAAGTTTTATAGTGTTTCAAAAGAAAAAATAAAAATCATCTATCCAGCAGCAGATGAGATTTTTCAACCAAAAGAATTAGAGTTAAATCAAAAAGAAAAATTAAAAAGAAAATATAATTTACCAGAAAAATTCGTTCTCTATATTGGAATTTTAGAAAAGAGAAAAAATATTGAAGGGATAATAAAAATCGCTGATCTACTAAGAGAAAAAACAAAAGTACCAGTTTTACTTTTTGGAAGAGTAGGACATTGTGGAAAAGTTTATTTGAACGAAATAAAAAAGAGAAAAAACATTCAGTATAAAGGCTTCATTGAAAATTCTGATCTTCCTTATATTTATAATTTAGCTACAGTTTTTCTTTTTCCTTCGTTTTATGAAGGATTTGGTTTTCCAGTATTGGAGGCTATGCAATCTGGTTTACCTGTTGTAGTTTCTAATACTTCCTCTTTACCAGAAATTGTTGGAAATGAAGGATTAATGCATGATGCAAGAGATTATGAAGGATTTGCCAAAGATATAATAAAACTATTAGAAAACAAGAATTTTTATGATAAAATAAGAGAAAAAGGAATTGAAAGAGCACAAAAATTTAGTTGGAAGAAAACAACAAAACAAATGGTCGAAATATTCAATACTATTTAAAATTATGGAAAATCAAAAACTCAAAAATCATTTCATTACAGGTGGGGCAGGCTTTATTGGAAGCCATTTAGCAGATAGATTAATTGCTGAAGGAAAGAATGTTACAGTTTACGATAATTTATCCTTAGTTTCAGGAGAGAATATTAAACATCTTTTAGAAAAGAAAAATTTTAAATTTATTAAGGCTGATATGTTGGATTTCAAAACCTTAAAAGAAGCAATGAAAGGACAGGAAGTAGTTTGGCATTTGGGAGCCAATACTGATATTCCAGGGGGAAGAAAAGAAACAGATAAAGATCTTAAAAATTGTACCATTGCCACTTGGAATGTTTTAGAAGCAATGAGACAATTGGGAATTAAGAAAATTTTGTTTACCTCTTCAGCTTGCGTTTATGGAGATGTGAGAGAAAGAGTTTTATCTGAAAATTTTGGACCTTTATTACCGATTAACTTGTATGGAGCTGGAAAATTGGCAGGAGAAGGTTTAATGTCGGCTTTCTCTCATTTGTTTGGAATTGAATGTTGGATTTTTAGATTTGCGAATGTAGTTGGAGATAGAATGAATCACGGAGTAATTTTCGATTTTATTCAAAAATTAAGAAAAAACCCGAAAGAATTAGAAATTTTAGGCGATGGTACCCAAGAAAAACCTTTCTTTTTAGTTGAAGATTGTATTGAAGGAATGTTTCATGCTTTCTATCATGCTAAATTTGAAAATCCAGAATTACAATGTGATATTTTCAATTTGGGAACTGATACATTTACTTCAATTAAAAGGGTAGCCGAAATCGTTGTTGAAGAAATGGGGTTGAAAAATGTCAAATTTAGATTCACTGGAGGGAGAAGAGGTTGGAAAGGTGATGCACCCGTAATTCATTTTAGTATTGAAAAAATGAAAAAATTAGGCTGGCAACCAAAACATACTTCAGATGAAGCTGTAAGGATTGCTACAAGAAGAATTTTAAAACAAGTGGGTTATGTCAAAAAATAAAGTTATTGTTACGGGCGGCGCAGGTTTTATTGGTTCTCATTTAGTTAAAGAATTAGTTAAAAGAAAAAGAGAAGTATTAGTTTTAGATAATTTATCCTCGGGAAAATTAGAAAATCTTTATGAGTTGGGATTGAAAAAATCTGATTTTGAATTTAAAAAAGTAGATTTAACAGATTTTAATCAAACTCTAAAAATCCTTAAAGGGGAAGTAGTTTATCATTTAGCAGCTAGAATTGGGGGTATAAAATTCCTTCACGGTTCAAAAGAGGCTGAACTTTTAGCTCTTTCTGAAAATTTATCGATTGATTCAAATGTTTTTAGGGCTTGCTTGAAAAATAAAATAAAAAAAATTATTTACACTTCAAGTTCTGCCATCTATCCTTTAGACAAGCAATTTTCTTTTGAAGCTATTTTCTCTGAGAAAGACTTAGAGATGGAGAAAATTTTAAAAAATCAAAAATTTAAATTTAGATTTTATTTAAATCCAGATGGAGGTTATGGTTTGTCAAAATTTTTGGCAGAAATTCAATTAAATTTAATGGAAAATATAAAAGTTGGAATTGCCAGAATTTTTAATGTTTATGGAATCAACGAACCTCTCAATGAAAGATCTCATGCCATTTCTGATTTAATCAAAAAAGCAATTTTTTATCCCAAAAAGAAATTTACAATCTGGGGAAATGGAAAACAAAGTAGAGATTACATATATGTTACAGATTGCGTTGAAGCTTTAATTAAAATGGAAAGAGCGATTTCAAAGGTTTCGCCTCTAACTTTAAACATAGGTTCTGGCAAAGCTGTTTCAATAAACGAAATCGCTAAAAAAATTATTAAGATCTCAAGAAAAAAAATAAAGCCAATATATGATTTGAAAAAACCTGTAGGACCTCTTTCTAGAAAAGCAGATATTAGAAAAATGAAAAAAATATTAAAGTGGCAACCAAAAATTGGTTTAGAGGAAGGTTTAAAAATTACTTATCAGTGGATTAAAAAAAGGATCAATGCTTGAATTTCTTTTTTGGTTTTTTATTTTTTTGATTCTATATTGTTATGTTGGATATCCTTTAATTTTGTTTATTTTGGGATTTTTCTTTGGAAAGAAAGTTGAAAAAAGAGAATTTTTTCCTTCTGTTTCTCTTTTAATTCCTGTTTACAACGAAGAAAAAATAATCAGGCAGAAAATAGAAAATAGCTTGGCCTTAGATTACCCAAAAGAAAAATTAGAGATTATTGTAGCTTCAGAATCTAATGATAAAACAAATGAAATAGTAAAAGAGTATGAACAAAAAGGAGTGAAGCTTTTTGCTTTTCCAGAAAGGAAAGGCAAACAACATACAATTTACAGAACCTTATCAAAATGTAAAGGAGAAATTATTGTCTTAACAGATGCTAACGCAATGTTCAAAAAAGAAGCTTTAAAGAAATTGGTTCGTAATTTCGCTGACAAAAGAATAGGTTGTGTTTCTGGACAACTAAAATATATTAATCTGTCTAAGGGATCAGTTGGCGAAATAGAAGGAGTTTATTGGAATTACGAAAAATTAATCAAAAAATTAGAAAGCAAGTTTTTTTCACTTTTAGGAGCTAACGGTTCAATTTATGCAATTAAAAAAGAACTTTATAAACCAATTTCTCCGTTTCGCGGAGATGATTTTGATTTGCCAATTCAAGTGATTTTACAAGGATATGGAGTAATATTAGAACCAGAAGCTATCTCTGAAGAAGAAGTGTATCGTCAAGCTCTTTCTAATTTTAAAAGAAAAGTAGTATTTGTCGGCTGGCATTTTAAAGGAGCTTTGATTTTACTTAAGGAAGCTTTTAAAAAATTTAAATTTTTTCTAATTTTTCAGCTCATTTCTCATAAAATTTTAAGATGGGTAGTAGGATTTTTTTTAATTTTTATTTTTCTGATAAATATTTTTTTAATAAAAACTCATTTTTTTTATTTAATTTTATTTCTTTCTCAAATCCTCTTTTATGTTTTAGCTATAATCGGTTGGCTTATTGAAAGAAAAGGAAGAAAACTTAATTTGTTGCTAAACTTGATTTATTACTTTTGTTTGGTAAATTTAGCTTCTTTGTTAGGAATAATTAAAAGTTTGTTAGGAAAACAAAAGCCAGTTTGGGAAAAGGTTCGTTGATTTTTAAAAATGGAAAATTTAATTTTAGCAGAAGAGAAAACAGCCAAATCTTTAACCAACTTCAAAAATTTTTGGGAGATTTTCTTTATGAAAATAATTCTAAAGTCTAAAACTTTTTAAACCACTTTATAGTTTCTTTTAGTCCTTCTTCTAAATTATATTTTGGCACCCAGTTGAGTTCTTTTTTGGCTTTGGAATAATCTAAACAACTTCTTTTTAGTTCTCCCGGTTTTTCTGGGCCATGAATTTTTTTACAATTGGAACCAGTTAACTTTTTTAATTTTTTAAAAATTGTATTAATGGTGGTTTCTTTACCAGTGCCAATGTTAAAAATCCCCACTTTATTCTTTTTCAAAGCTAAAACACAGGCTTCAATTACATCTTTTACATAAACAAAATCACGGGTTTGATAACCTGAACCATTAATAATTGGTTGACCCCCAAAAATCATTTTATTACAAAACACTGCTACTACTCCAGCCTCTCCTTCTGAGTTTTGGCGAGGTCCATAAACATTAGCAAGACGTAGAGATATATAATTTAATCCATAAATCTTTTTATAAAAATAAAGATATTTTTCAATAGTTAATTTAGTGATTCCGTAAGGAGATTGTGGATTTTCTGGATGTGTTTCAGGAGTAGGAATAAGGTCAGCCTCACCATAAATAGCCCCACCTGATGAGGCAAAAATAAATTTTCTACACTGAGGAATTTGGATAAAATTTTGAATTAAATTCAAAGAACCTAAAATATTAATTTTGGCCTCCAAAATTGGGTCTTTAATAGACTTTCTAACATCAACTTGGGAAGCAAAATGAAAAACAACTTCTGGTTTTTCTTTTTTGAAAATTTGAGAGATTTTTTGAGAACAAATATCAATTTTGTAAAATTTGGCTTTTTTGTTTAAATTTTCTTTTTTTCCTGTAGATAAATTATCAATAACTACTACTTGATAATTTCTTTCAATTAAAGCATCAACTAAATGAGAGCCGATAAATCCAGCTCCACCTGTTACTAAAACTTTTTTAATTTTGTTAGCACACATTTTAAAATTTTTTGCCACCGCTTTTTATATTGAGAAAGGATAGCTAAATTACTAAAGCTACACAATTACATCCAACATTTGAAAATTTTTTCAGGGCCCCTTTTGTTAAAGTTGAAAAAATTTAGTCTTTTTAAAAATCCCTTTAATCTTTCTTTTGAAAAATTAATTTCCTTTCTTTTTGGTATTAAAAAATTTTATCAAAATTTTAGTGAAAATTTAAAATGTAAAATCGGTCTCACTACTTCCAAATTTGATATTTTTTAAAGTCTTTCTCTTTAAACTTTTTCTCATTAACTGGCTAGTGATGGATAAGTTTTTGTTTTCGTTGCGCTTTATAATAAAGTAAATTTAAAATAAAACCTATCGGTAATATTAGATAGAGCATTGAAAAATAACATTTTTTAAACCTACAAATAAAGCTGAAAATACTTTTTAATAATTTTTTTATTTTTTATTAACCAAAAAAGAAAAGAGGGTAAATTTTCAATTATTAAAGAAAAAATATAACCGCAAGTACAATAAGGACATTTTAAATTGAACATTTTCTTTATTCTCTTTTTGTATCTTTTAGAATTCAAAATATCTTTTAATTTCTCTTTTCGAAGGTTTCCTATTGGAGAAAGAGCCCAACAACCAGAATAAACATCAAAGGTAGGAGTAATAAAAACCCTCAAAAAACCTGAACTACACTTAAAATAAGGTCTTTTACCTTCGAGATAGTTTTTGGAAAATTCTAAAACAAACGGAGGAAAAGAAAACACTTCAGGGTTTTTTTGGGAAACCTTATTTAAATAATCAATTGTCTTTTTAATTAAAATTTTATCTTTTATTGTTAAATTAGAGAAATCTATTCCTTGAAAAAAATAAAGGCTTTGATCTAAAAGATTAAAAGACCAGTTTACTTTTAACTCTTGACAAATTTTTATTAGTTGAGGAATTTGAGTTAAATTTAATTTTAATAGAGTAGTCCCAATATTAATTAAAGGTTTTTCTCTTGATAATTTTTTTAAAAATTTAATCCCCTCAATAGCCTTTTTAAAATGTCCAGGAATTCCTCTTATCTTATCATTTATCTCTTCAACTCCATCAAGAGATACACTAATATAATCTATTCCACTTTCTATTAAAATTTTTGCTTTCTTTTTTAACAAAAGTCCATTGGTAATAAGATAAACTTTGGCACCCGTTATTTCTTTTGCTTTTTTAATTAAATTTCCAATATCCTCTCTTAACAATGGTTCTCCACCAGTAAGAGTAATTGCCTTTATTTTTATTTCCCTTAATTGTTTAAAAATCTCTATTATTTCTTTCCCGCTCCATTCATTTTTTGGCTTTTTCTTCCAAACATTACAAGTGATACATTTACTATTACATCTCTCAGTCAGTTTAATAGAAGCTTCAAAAGGAAAAGAAGAGACAAAATTTAAAAAAAAATCTGAATATTTACTCAAATATAAAAAAAATATTTTAGAGGCTTCTCTAAAAAGCATCTTTGTTTTTTTATTTTTAAATTTAAGAAAGAAATTTACTTAACAACTCTTTAATTGTTTGAGGATTTGCTTTTCCTTTTGTCTTTGCCATTGCTTTTCCAATTAAAAATTGCAAGGCTTCCTTTTTCCCTTTTTTGTAATCATCAACTGCTTTTTGGTTTTCTGAAATTACAGATTTTACTACTTTTTCTATTTCTTTTTCATCTGTAATTTGAATTAATTTTTTTTCATAAATTATATTAGAAGGATCTTTGCCAGTAGCAAACATTTCTTTGAGAACCATCTTAGCTATTTTACTGGAAATTTTATTCGTATAAATTAAAGTTATCAATTCAGCAAAATTTTCTGGTGTTAAAAGAAAATCTTCATTTTCAATTTTTGCCTCTTTTAACAAACCCTGCAAATCAGAAATAATGTAATTGGCACAAAGTCTGCTCAATTTATAAAATTCTCCTTCGCTTATCCTTTCTTTTTTTTGAACTTCTTTAACCCATTGTCTCAATTCAGACATTGTTTTTTCATAAAATTGTCCCAATTCTTTATGATAAACAAAAAATTCTATTGTCTTTTTGTCTAATTGATATTCTTTCTCAAATCTTTCTTTCTTTTCCCAAGGAAGCTCTGGAATTTCCAATTTTATCTTCTTTATCATCTCTTGTGAAATATAAAGAGGGGGTAAATCAGGTTCTGGAAAATAGCGATAGTCTTTGGCTTTTTCTTTCTCTCTTTGTAAAACAGTAATTTGTCTTTTTTCATCCCATCCTCTGGTTTGTTGAAATATTTTTCCTCCTTTTTTTAAAATCTCAATTTGTCTTTTAATTTCATAATCAAGAGCCCTTTCTAAACTTTTAAAAGAATTTAAATTTTTAATTTCTACCCTTTCGCCAATTTCTTTTTCGCTTTTGCTTACCGAAACGTTAGCCTCCACTCGCATTTGACCCTTTTCCATATCTGCATCAGAAACTTTTAAATAATGCATTAGTAAATGAAATTTTTCAGCAAATATTCTAGCTTCCTTTGGTGAGGTCATTTGTGGTTCTGTTGTCATTTCCATTAAAGGAATACCTGCTCTATTGAAATCTACTAAAGAAAAATCTTTTTCGTGAATTAATTTTGCTGTGTCTTCTTCTAAATGAATTTCTCTAATTTTTATTTTTTTCTTTCCTTTCTCAGTCTCTATTTCTAAAAAACCATTTTTACAAAGAGGAAAATAAAATTGAGAAATTTGATAACCCTTTGGCAAATCAGGATAAAAATAATTTTTTCTATCAAATTGGGAATATTGAGAAATTTGACAATTAAGAGCAAGGCCTGTTTTTATTACTTTTTCCACTGCATTTTTGTTAATTGTGGGCAAAGTCCCCGGTTGGCCAGTGCAAATTTCGCAAATATTTAAATTAGGATGCTTTTCTAAAGGATCATTAAGACAATTACAAAACATTTTTGTTTTTGTCTCCAATTGAACATGAATTTCTAATCCTATTTTGACAAAAAAATCCATAATTTAATTTAAATCATCAAAAATTATAGGAATTTTTTCTTTTACTTCTTTTAATAAATTTTTCATCACAAAGCGAATCTCCCAATGAGCATCAGGGGCGGTTCTCAATTTAAAAATGTGACGCCATTCTCTAAAATTAGCGGTAACTACAATTTGAGAAACAATTCCAATTGGCAAAACCTGCCTTGCATCTTCTGTTTTCCAACCTGCTTTTTTCAATCCCTGATACATTTTCTCATTTAAATCCATCCATTCTTGAAAAGATACCTTTATTTTTTTACCATCTGGCAATTTTAAATCAACGATTTTTTCATCTTTATCTTTATCGGGAGGTATTACTACTTTAAAATTGTTTTTGCTTACATATCTTGTAGATTCTTGAGTAAAAGAAGCTAATCTATGCCGGACTATTTCGTGAGTAAAACCCCGAGAAACATTGTTGAATTCTACTGTCATTGCAGAATGTTCCAAAACTGATTCGTGTCCTCTTTTTATGAGCATTTTTATAAATTTCTTGGCAGAATCTTTGGTAATTTTGTGTCTACTTTGATAAGAGGTCCTTCCTGCCAATTCAATCAATTCTAAAGGGTTTTCTCCATTTAATCCTACCAAAATAGCCAAAATTCGGTGATGTCCTGTTCTTTTTAAAATTTTCGCCATAAAAATTTTAACCTTCCTCTGATCTCTCAACTCCCTCCACTTTATTAAATTTCTCTAAATTTCCGCGGATTTCTTTATATTGAGCATCACTAAGATTAATGGTTTCAGCTTCAAAATTGGTAAGGTCAAGAGCATCTACATTTATACCACTAAAATCAGCTTCTTTCATTATACCTTCTACTTTTAAGATTTTTAACCCTTTAGCCCCACTAAAATCTCCATTTATTGCTCCTTTGTCAATTTTTACCGTCAACTCTCCAATTTTCTCTTTTTTTCCTTTAACCTTTTTAACTTCTCCTCTTATACCAGACAAATCAATGGTATTTATTTCTCTTAAAAATCGTATTTCATTCTCTTTACCTCTTACTTTCATTCCAGAAACATCTCCATAATTTATCACTGAATCAACTACTATTTTTCCTTTTTCTACTCCTATATCTGAACCATCAAACCTATTTATTCCTTTTTCTGCTTTAATTTCAATTTTTCCGTTTTTCACTTTAGTTTCTGAAAGGAAAAATTGATTTGCTCCTTTTATTTTTTCCCCTTTCTTATTTTCATATTTTATTTCTATTATCTTTTCCTCATCTTCAATCTCCTCTTCAGAAAAATCAAAAGATTCCATCTTAATTGATTTTATTACCACCTCTGCTGTTTTTTCTGCTATCTTTTCAAAATATTTTTCTTTTTCTTCTATTTTTTCTGGTTGTATTTCTCTTTTTTGAGGAAATTTTTCTCTATTTCTCATAAGATTTTTAAATTAATTTTTTATTAATTGAGACCTTTCTAAAATTTCTCTTATTTTCTCAAAAACCTCTTTAATCTTTTTTTCTCCATTTATAATATAAAAATTATCAAATTTCTCTTTTAGTTTTAGAAAATTTTCTCTTGCTTTTTCTAATTTTTCTTTTTTTTCAAACAACTCAATTGAAAATCTCTCTTTTCTCATTCTCTCAATACAAATTTCAGGTGAGACATCTAAAAAAAAAGTAATGTCAGGTAAAACAAATTTCTCGTTAATTTTCAAAAGCCAACCAAAATCTAAATCCAAGCTTCCATAAGCCAAACTGGAAAACAAATATCTATCACAAATTACCGTCACTCCCTTTTTTAATAAAGGGATAATTTCTTTTTCTAAATGATAGGCTCTATCTGCTGCAAATAAAAGTTGCAAACAATCGGGAGAACTTTTCCAATCGTTAGCAATCCAACTTTTAATTAATCCTCCAATTAGATATTGAGTGGGTTCTGCTGTGCAGTGAACCTTTTTTGTTTTCTTTCTTAAAAATTTATCTAAAAGACTAACTTGAGTAGATTTACCAGAACCATCTAATCCCTCAAAAACAATAAATCTTCCAGAAAATTTATTTTTTTTCATTTTCAAACTTTGGGCAAAGTTAAACCCTTTTGTTTTTGATATTTTCCTTTTCTATCTCCGTAAGAAACTTCACATTCTTTACTTCCTTTAATAAAAATCACTTGGCAAATACCCTCTTTGGCATAAATTTTTGCTGGTAAAGGACTAGTGTTTGAAATTTCTACAGTCACATAACCTTCCCATCCGGGTTCTAAAGGAGTAACATTGACAATTATTCCGCAACGGGCATAGGTTGACTTTCCCAGACAAATTCCCAAAACATCCCGAGGAATTCTAAAATATTCAATACTTTTCCCTAAAACAAAAGAGTTTGGAGGAATAATACAAACTTTTCCTTGAAAATCAACAAAAGAACGAGAATCAAAATTTTTAGGATCAACAATTGCGTTGTTAACATTGGTAAAAATTTTAAATTCTTGAGCTATCCTAAAATCATATCCATAAGAAGACAAACCAAAAGAAACTTTATTTTTTGTAATCAAAGAGCTCTTAAAGGGAGAGATCATTTTATATTTTCTTACATATTCTTTTATTTCTTTATCTGACAAAACCATAATTTTTTATTCTTCAATTTCCACTCCCATTTGCTTTGCGGTTCCAGCTATTATTTTCATTGCCTTTTCAATATCATCAGTATTTAAATCGGGGAGTTTTTGTTTAGCAATTTCTTTTAATTGAGCTTTTGTAAGTTTTCCTACCTTTTTTTTATTGGGCTGACCAGAACCCTTTTCAATTCCTATTGCTTTTTTAATCAATTCTGAAGCAGGAGGTTGTTTTAGTTTAAGATCGTAACTTCTGTCTTCATAAATAATAATTTCTACGGGAATGGTAAATCCTGCTTTTTCTTTTGTTAAATCATTAAACTTTTTACAAAACTCTCCCACATTTATCCCCTGAGGAGCCAAAACTGGTCCTACTGGAGGAGCGGGAGTGGCTTTTCCGGCAGGAATTTGAAGTTTTATTATTTTTGTGATTTTTTTTGCCATAAAAAATTATATTTTTTTAATTTGAAGACAATCTAATTCTACTGGAGTATCTCTTCCGAATAAATTAACCAAAACCTTAACTTTTCCTCTTTTTTCATCAATTTCGGCAACCTTTCCATCAAAATCTTTAAAAGGACCATCAACAATTCTCACTATTTCTCCAATTTTCACATCAATTTTATGCTCTGGCTCTTTTTGACTCATTCTCTTTTTGAGTATCTCTATTTCTTTTTCTGAAAGAGGAATTGGTGTTGTTCCTGCTCCTACAAATCCTGTCACATTGGGAGTGTTTCTAACTACATACCAGGTCTCATCAGTAACTATCATTTCTACTAATACATAACCTGGATAAATTTTTTCTTCTACCACCTTTCTTTTTCCATTTTTGATTTTAATCTTTTTCTCTTTGGGGACAATGACATTAAAAATCTTATCTTTTAAACCTAAATTTTCTACTCTTTGTTTTAGAGCCTTAGCTACTGCCTCTTCGTAGCCAGAATAAGTATGGATTACGTACCAATTTCTTTCTTGAGGTAAATTTTGTTTTGGCATTTTAATATTTCAATATAAAATAGCGGATTGCTTTATAAAACAAATAATCTAAACTTCCCAAAAAAATAGCTACTACCAAGGTAATAAAAATAACCACTAAAGTATACTCAATTGTTTCTTTTCTGCTCAACCATTTTACCTTTTTCAATTCTAAAAAGGCTTCTTTAAAGAAGCTTGAAATTTTTTTGGCAAATTTTTTAAATTCCATAAAGGGATATTAGCAAATTTAAATTTTCCTGTCAAATTTTGTCAATTTCTTTATTATTTTATAAAATTTTAATTAATGAAAAAAAAGATTTTTTTAACTGGATTTAGGGGAGCTGGAAAAACAACCTTGGGAAAAATTTTAGCAAAAAAATTAAATTATGAATTTGTAGAAATGGATGAATTGATAGTAAAAAAAGCTAAAAAGTCAATTGCTAAAATTACTCAAGATGGTAAAGACTGGTTTAAATTTCGTCTTTTGGAACACAATGTTTTAAAAGAAATAATTAAAAAAGAAAAAATTGTGGTCGCTACGGGAGGAGGATTGTTTGTAAATGATGTAAAATTTTCAAAGAACTTGACCTTTGGAGAAAAAAATTTTAATTTAGTTAAAAAGCTACCAGAAAAAATTATAATTTTTTTAAAAGTGAAAAAAGAAATATTGAAAGAGAGGTTAAAAAAAGAAAATGAAAAATATAACAAAGAATGGAGACCCCCATTAACTGGCAAAAAAAGCTCTCTTGAAAAAGAAATGGAAATTTATTCTCAAAGACTACCACTTTATGAAAAAAGGGCAGATTTTATTTTAGAAATTTCCAATCAAACCCCAAAAGAAATTTTAAAAAAAATTCTTTCAATTTTAAAATCAAACTAAAATGAAAGAAAAAATAGTAAGAATTTTATTAATTGGTTTTGGAAATGTAGGAAGTGGCACAAGAGAGGTAATAGAGAGGAAAAAAGAAAAAATATATAAAAAATATGGAATTTTTTTAAAAATTGTTGGAATTGGAAATAAAAACGGATTAATAATAAATGAAAATGGATTAACGACAAAAGAAATAGAAGCTTTCAAAAGAGGAGAAAGAATAGATGAAAAAGATACCCTGAAAATAATAAAAAGTTTAAATTACGAGGTTTTGGTAGAGGCTACTCCCACAAATATTGAGAATGGAGAACCTGGATTGAGCCATATAATTTCAGCTCTGGAAACTGGAAAAAATGTAGTTACTTCAAATAAAGGTCCTATAGCTTTGGCTTACAAGAAATTGATGAAATTAGCAAAAGAAAAACAAAAAAAGCTAAAATTTGGAGCAACAGTAGGAGGAGCTTTGCCAATAATTTCTTTAGCTAAAAATGAGTTGCAAGAGAGAGAAATTATTTCTATAAAAGGAATTCTTAATGGCACCTCTAATTATATTTTGACCAAAATGACAAAAGAAAGATTGTCTTTAGAGCAAGCTTTAAAAAAAGCTCAACAAATGGGAATTGCTGAAACAGATCCTTCAAAAGACATTGATGGAATTGATACCGCAATAAAACTTGTCATTTTGGCTAATGCAGTTTTTGGGATTTGTGCCACTTTGAAAGATGTAAAAATAAAGGGAATTAGAGAAATAACCTCTGAATTTTTAAGATTAGCAGAAAAATCAGGGTATGCAGTAAAACTAATAGGAAAGGTAAACAAAGATGGGCTTTTGAAAGTAGAACCTCAATTAATCCCTAAAAATGATCCTTTAAATGTAGATGATACTTTAAATGTAGTGAAAATAAAAACAGAATTGGCAGATGAAATTACCATTTTAGGAAAAGGAGCAGGCCCTATAGAAACCGCAAGTGCTGTTCTTTCAGATATTGTTGGAATTTATAAAAATTATGATTTCAGCTAAAACAAAAATTTGTTTGGTAATTGGAGATCCAATAGAGCATTCACTTTCTCCTTTATTACACAATACAGGTTACAAAGTCTTGGGAATTGAAGACGAATTTGTATTTTTGGGAGCAAGAGTAAAATTGAAAGATTTAAAGTGGGCAATAAAGGCTATCAGAATAATGGGAATAAGAGGAGTAAGTTGTACTATGCCTCATAAAGTAAAGGTAATGAAATATTTAGATGAAATAGACAAGGTAGCAAAAGAAATTGGAGCGGTAAATACAATAGTCAATGAAAATGGAATTTTGAAAGGTTACAATACTGACTGGTTGGGAGGTTTAAAACCAATTAAAAAAAGAACAAAAATCAAAGGAAAAAAAATTGGAATAATTGGAGCTGGGGGAGCAGCAAGAGCAATAGTGTATGGATTAAAAAAAGAAGGAGGGAAAATAAAAATTTTTAACAAAGACAAAAATGAAGCAAAAAAATTAGCTAAAAAATTTAATCTGGAATATTCAGACTTTTCTAACTTAATGGAATTGAAAGATTTTGATATTATTATTAATGCCACTCCTTTGGGAATGCCTCCTTACCAAAATATTTCTCCAGTTCCAAAAGAAGTCTTTTCAAAAAAACAAATTGTAATGGATGTTATTTATTCTCCTCTCAAAACAAAAATGCTAAAAGAAGCAGAAAAAAAAGGAGCAAAAATTGTCTCTGGAATTGAAATGTTTTTAGAACAAGGAGTTGCTCAATTTGAATATTACACAAAGAGAAAGGCTCCAATTAAGGCTATCCAAAGGGCTTTAATAAGACATTTAAAAAATGATTAAAATTAAAAATAATCAATTATATTTTGGAAACATAAAAGCGGAGGAATTAGCCAAAGAATTTGGGACTCCTCTTTATGTTTATGACTTTGAGAAGGTTGCTCAAAATATTGAAAAGTTAAAAAAAGCTATCAAAAAGGCTAAAGCCAATATTAAAATTTATTATGCCCAAAAAGCAAATTCATCTTTAGCTTTGCTTAAGTTTTTAAAAAATAAAGTAGATGGAGTAGATACAGCTTCTCCTTTTGAGGTAGAAACTGCTTTAAAGGCAGGTTTTTCAGAAAGAGAAATAATGTTAACTTGTCCTGCTTTAACTGATAAAGATTTGGATTATTTAGCAAAAAAATCAATTTTCATTAATGCAGATTCTTTTTCCCAAATTAAAAAGATTTCTAAAAAGAAAAAAATTTTTCAAATTGGAATAAGAATAAATCCTCTAATTGAAATTGGAGCCCATTCCCATATAAAAACAGGAGGAAAATACAGTAAATTTGGAATAATTCCCCCGAAAGCAATAGAAGCTGTAAAATTGGCAAAAAAAGAAGGTTTGGAGGTTTTGGGTTTGCATTGCCATGCTGGTTCTAACTGGTTAGCAAAAGATCTTTTGGTTTTTGAAAAAATTGCCAGAGTAATGACAGATGTTGCCAAAAGAGTAAAAAAAATAACAAATTTAAATTTCCTTGATTTTGGTGGAGGAATTGGAATTGCCCATTCTCCTAAAGAAAGAGATTTTAATCAAAAAGAATTAACCTCTTATGCCAAAATAATAAAAAGAGCAACAAAGGAGGCTGGAGTTTTTGAGGCAAGAATTGAGCCTGGAAGATTTATAATTGGTAATGCTGGGGTGCTGTTAACAAAAGTAGTCCATCTTAGTCAAGGAGAAAAACCAATTGATGTTTGTATTTTAGATGCAGGATTCAATATTTTTGCTAGACCTTTTATTTATGGAGCCTTTCATAAAATTTTACTTTCTTTGAAAGTTAAATCCAAAAAATTTAAAAAGTATTTAATCGGAGGAAATTTGTGTGAAGGAGGGGATGTTTTTAATACCAGCAAAAAAGAATTAAGAAAATTGCCTGTTTTGAAAGAAGGAGATATTCTGGCAATTTTTAATGCCGGAGCTTATGGTTTTTCAATGTCTTCTCAATTTAACTCAAGATTAAGACCAGCTGAAATTGCAATTTTAAATGGAAAGGTAAAGCTAATAAGAAAGAGAGAGAGTTTTGAAGATTTAATAAAAAATCAAATTTTTTAAAAAATTATTTTTTAATTTCAACAATTGTTAAATAATCATTTTGTGCTAAATTTTCTCTAAAAATAAAAGCGACATCAAAACCAATTTTCTCTTTTGGTAAAATTTCAATTTCAATCTCTTTTCCCAATTTTGCCATCCAAATATTAGAATTTACCCTTCCTTCAGAGGAATATCTATCGTTTTCTGAGGCAAAAAAGAGATAGATTTGATTTTTATTTTCTATGGCAAAAGGAGAAAAATTCCATCTATTTTCTCTTTTCATTAAAATTTTTGGTAAAGAAAATTTTTTTAAATCTGAAGAGGTAGCAAAATTTATCCATTGAGTAATTTTACCTTTTTCTTTTCCTTCTTTTACTGTCCAAAATAACCAAAAATTAGAAAAAGAATCTTGCAATAAAAAGGGCTCTTTATCTTCTGTGGCAAACCCTTCTACCAGATAAACCAAAGAGGAGGAACAATTTAAAAAAGAGTTCTCAAAATTGCAATCTGTCAAATAAATTCCCTTTTTTGTTTCTTTGTTTTGCCAAACAATTTTTAATTTTCCATCTTTTGCAAAAATTCCTCTTGCCCTTGAAGCTCTTTTGTCTATTAAAAAAGGCCCTTCCCAGCTTTCACCAAAATCTTTTGTCCAAACTATTTTTGAACCTTCTTTATCTTCATAAATTACAAAAATTAAATTTTCTTTCTTTGCCACAGAGACAAAATCTACATTATTTTTGACAATTTCCAATTTTTTTGGCTCACTGAATTTTCCATTGTTGATAATAAAATAATAAATTCCTTTTTCTCCTTTACTATCTGAAAGAAAAACCCAAATTCTTCCCTTTTCATCTTCAATTGGAGAAATTATTTTTGGATGAAAATTTTCAATCTCTGGAAATTTGAAAGGTTGAGAAAAAGAAATTCCTTGATCTTGAGAAATTATGTAATAACCCTCATATTGATGATTTTCACAATTGACGCCCTCTTCATCACATCCTTTGCCTTCCTGACCAAAATATGTATCTTGAGAGAAAAATAACCACAAATTTCCTCTGCTATCTTTTAAAACACTTGGGTTTCTTTTGTAGGTTTTTCCAGTAGTAATTTGAACTGCCTGCCAAACCATTTCAACTGGTAAAAAATTTAAATTTTCTGGATTATCATTTGTAATTATTTTTATTCTTTTAGGAAGAACACTTTCGTTTTTAATATAATGAGCACCCAAAAAAGCAGTTTCGCCACTAAAAATTTTTTTTGTTTTTGTCTCAATCTTTTCATTAAATTTTTTATTGTCTAATTTGATAGACTGTGAAACTTCAGTTAAAATTTCAATTTTTCCAAAATAGTCAATTTTCCCTTTAAATTCTGCTTTAGAAATTAAAATAAAAGAAAAAAGGGAACCTGCTAATGTTCCCAAAAAGAAAAAAATTATCAAATTTTTATTTAATTCAAAAAAACCTTTTTTTCCCTTTTGTAACATCAAAAGGGAAGCCCCACCCCTTCCACCCTCGATTCTTTCTAACTTTTATATCAACAGAGATACAATTGAAGGAATAGCTCTTGCAAAGAAAGCTACTACCATTCCAATAATAGCATACAATATCAAGTCTCTTCCTTTGTTCACTTTTTCAGCATCACCTCCAGCAGTCAAAATATTATAACCTCCTGCCAAACCAATAATTACTGCCACTACAATCAAAATCATGAAAATAAAGTCTGAAATCCGATAGACACTATTTAGCATACATCCAGCACCCCAGTCAGGTCTTTGTTCTACATTTTTACCTGGCTCCACTCCAAGTCCTGGTGCGGCTTCACATAGTACAACTCCTCCTGGTGTTTCACATCCTGTAGCAGTAGTAGTAACAGCTGTCGTACCATATTCTATTCCTATTTCTCCATAACATCTTCCAGACAACCAAGTCTTTCCATTAAAAGAAAATGTCCTTCTAATCTGACAACAGTTTGTCGTTGTCCTTGCAGCTTCACTTATTGCTGGCAAAATTAAAACTCCCAAAAGACAAATTGTTCCTAAAATAGCAATTCCTTTTTTCATATCTTTTTAATTTTTATTTTGCGACCTTTTCCTACGACCTTTTTTATATTTAAAAAATAAAAAATGTTTTCAATTTTGTCAACATCAATTATTCTTGCAATCTTTCCAAGATAATGATAAAATTTAAAAAATAATTTTATGCTTTCCATTTTTAAAACCTTCTCAAAAAGATTTTTTCTTTATTTTTTGTTATTTTTACTATTTTTGCCCTTTTTTCTTTCAGCCTTTTCTATAGTAATAAAAAGGCCAAGTGCTTATCCTATTTGGCAAAAATTGGTCTCTACTTTTACTAATTTTTTGTTTTGGGTAGGAGTAATTGTTGGAACTTTTCTTTTAATTGGTGCTGCTTTTTTTCTTTTAATGTCTGGTGGAAATCCAGAAAGAGTTGAAAAAGCAAAAGAATTAATACTGGTGGCTACAATAGGAATTTTTATTGTTTCTTCTATAAAGGTAGTAATTAACATAAGTGGTAAATTGTTTGGTGTCGCTCCTTCTACTGGCACAATGACTACTGCTGGATTAACTTGTACTCCTGGAGATTGTGATTTATCCCTTCAGCTTTATTGTAATGGGGGTGTCTGGATTTTTGAAGATGTCAGCAATCCTTCTTCTTTGTATTGCCAAAATTGTAACCATTGTTCAGATGGTGTAAAAGATTGTGGAGAAACCCATGTAGACTGTGGGTCAGCAGTAGGATGTCCTGCATGTTTTGTAGCTCTCGGTTTTGGTTTTATAGACACTACTCCTCCTAATATTACAAATACTCACATTACTCCTATTTCTGCACCTCAAGGAACATTGTTTGAAATTAGAGTCAAAATAACCGATGCCAACCCTATTGCGTCTGCTTATGCTCTTTTGCAGAGACCTGACAATACTGTTCTTGAAATAATAGAATTGTTTGACGATGGACTCCACAGTGATGTCTCAAGTTCTGACAGTATTTTTGGAAATGTCTGGAATTCTGCTTCTTTTCCTGAAGGCCCCTATTATGTAGATATTAAAGCTTGTGATAATTGGGGAAATTGTAGTAAATTAGATAATATATGATGAAAAAAAGTAAATTTTTTCCTTTGTTATTTTTAATTTTAATCATTTTTGGAATTTTTTGTATAAAAATTTCTTTTTCTCAAAAACCTTCTTTGGAAATAGCAAATCAACCTTATCCAACAGTTTCTGATGTAAGTGTTTCACCTTCAAGCGCAGACCAAGGAGCTACTTTTATTATTAATGCTAAAGTAACAGATATCTCTGGAGTCAGTTCAGTTGTTGCTTTTTTACAAAATCCAGACGAAACAAATATAGCAACTGTTCAGCTTTATGATGATGGATCTCATAACGATGATTTAGCTAATGATGGAAAATATGGAAATAGTTGGGACTCAAGTGGTGCTCCTGTTGGTAATTATTATATTGATATTAAAGCAAAAGATATTTTGGGATTTGCCACCGAAACAGAAAATGTGGCTAATTTTAAAATAACCTCCTCTGGTTGCACTCCAACCTGTAGTGCCATACCAGGATGTCTAACTTTCTCTCCTTCCAATTCTCATATCACTGGAGGTGTTTGTTGTGGAGCAGGAGAAAATTGTTATGCCTGTGATTCAGGTTATTGTTGGACAGGAACAGATTGCATTCAAGACCTTCCTCCTGTCCCCAAACCAAGAGTAGGAAAAAATCCTTCTCCAACTGCTCTAAGTGTTGTTGTAGTAGCAGGTGAAACAGTTTATTTTGATGGAAGCACCTATTCTTTTGATCCACCCCCAGGACAAGGTCAAATAGTGAAATATGAATGGGATTTTGAAGGAGATGGTATTTTTGACTGGCAAAGCTTCATTTCTGGAATCACCACTTATATTTACAATATTCCTGGCACTTATCATCCTCTTTTGCGCGTAACTGACAATTGTGGAAAAACAGCTGTTGCTTCTGCTCAGGTAAAGGTTAATCCTCCTTTTTTAACTGCGACTATTTCCTCTCCTCCTGATGATACTGCTTTTGCCCAAGGAGACCCAATAAATTTTCAAGCCTTAATTACAGGAGGTACTCTTCCTTATACTATAGAATGGACTTCTAATATAGATGGAGTTATTGGCGCTTCTAGTAGTTTTGTTAAAAATGATTTAACTGGAGTTGCTACTTCAACAGTAATAGACCATATTATTACATTAAAGGTAACTGACGCCTCAGGAGTAGTAGCTACAGACACTATCACTATTCACATTCCTCCTCAATTTTGGGACTGGAGAAATGTAAATGGAGAAAATTGGATGACCCCAGTAAAAAATCAAGGAGCTTGTGGAGCTTGTTGGGCTTTTGCAACTATAGGAAGTATGGAAGCAAAATATAAAATAGAAAAAGGAGACAGCTCTTTAACGCCTGATTTGTCTGAACAGTATTTAATTTCAGATTGTTGTCCTATTGGAGATTGTAATGGTGGAAATTGTGCTTTCAATTTTATTAAGACAAATGGTGTGCCAACAGAAGATTGCTATGGTTATTTGCAAACTGATTCTCCTTGTCCAGCAACTTGTGATGATGCTAGTCCAATTGAGCTATGGAAAATAACCAATACTGATAGTGTCACCCCAAAAATTTTAAACAACAGAGGGGAACTTCAATATGGTTTAATTAAATATGGGCCCTTGTATGTAAAGGTTGGTGTTGGAGGGGGAACCACAGGAAGTTTGGATGATGATGGGTGTGATATTTACAAATGTCTGCCAGGTGCCAATCATGCAATGGTATTGGTAGGGTATAATAATGTTAAAAGATATTGGATTTTAAAAAATAGCTGGGGAGGAATTCCTGGTGATCCTTGCTTTGATGGATATGAAAGTTTTGATTTTGACACTTGTCTTTTGGGTACTCATATGTCAGGAGATTATGGAGAAGGAATAATTCCTCCGCCTTAAAATAAAAAATTAAATTTTTTATGAATATTATGAATATGAAAAAAATAAAAAATTTTTCCATTTTTTTATTCCTTTTTGTGGGAATTTTCATTTTCTCTAAAGTTTTAGCTCTAAAAAATCCAGCTGCTCTTTATTGTTATAAATTGGGGTATGATTATCAAATTAAAACCGACGAAAAAGGAAATCAATATGGTATTTGTGTTTTTCCCAATAAAAAAAGTTGTGTTGCCTGGAAGTTCTTATGGGGAGAGTGTGGAAAAGAATATAGTTTTTGTACAAAAAAGGGTTATGAAATGAAAACCATTAAAGATAGAAAAAAATGTGCTCATTTGCTTTCTCCAAAATGTGCTGTCTGTATTTTGCCTGACAACAGAGAAATTGAGGTGACAAAATTAATGCAATTGGAATTAAAAGAAGGAGTTTGCGGAGACGGAAAATGTGTCCTGGGTGAAAATTATAAAAACTGTCCAAAAGACTGTCCTTCTGGGGGCGCTGATGGATATTGTGATAAAGTAAAAGACGGAATATGTGATCCAGATTGTATTAAGAAAGAAGATCCAGACTGCCAAAAAGTAGCTGTTTGCTCTAATGGAAAATGTGAAAAAGGAGAAAATTATAAAAATTGCCCTCAAGATTGTCCTTCTGGAGGAAAAGATAACTATTGTGATAGAGCAATAGATGGAATTTGTGATCCAGATTGTCTTGCAAATGAAGATTTAGATTGTCTTTCGCCAAAAGAAAGAAAACCAAAAATAATGGTTTTTTTGAAAATTGGAGCAATAATTTTGGGAATATTAATTTTTGTACTTTTGTTTGTGATTTTAGTTCTTTATAGAAAAAGAAAACAAAAAAATAAAACTTAAAAAATTGAGCCGTCCCGGGGACTCGAACCCCGAACCGGTGGTTTACAAAACCACTGCTCTGCCAATTGAGCTAGGACGGCATTTTATTTTTTCAATTCCCTTTTAATCTTTTCCCAATATTTAATATTTTCTCTTTCTTTTTCTGAATTTCTTTTTATCTGCTGGATTTTCAAAAAAAGAATTCTTTCTAACTTTAAAAGCTGAATCCTTATTTTTCTCAATGCTTTTTCTAAAACCCTCTCAAAAGAAATTTTTTTTGAAATCTTTGGTTTTAAAACCGGTTTCTTTGAAGGAATTTGTGGCAACTCAACCAAAACAGGAATTTTCCTTAAAATTATAATTGCCATTCCTGAAAAACCAAAAATCAATCCAAAAAGAGCAATTATTTCTGAAATCTCAAATTTCATATCTTACAAACCTTCTCAAAACAATATTTTCACCCAATTTAGCAATATATTCTTCAATTAGTTCTTTTATTTTCTTTTTTTCGTCTTTTATCCAGTTTTGTTCTAACAAAGGAATTTCATTTGGGTCAACAGCTGCAATTTGTAAAGCTAACTCATGGGCTAACCTTTGGAATTCTGAATTTTTGGCAACAAAATCACTTTCACAATTTAATTCTAACAAAACACCAATTTTTTTGTTAGCATGAACATAGCTTTCAATTATTCCCTCTCTAGTTTCTCTTTCTCTTTTTTTGTCAGCTATTTCTTTGCCCCATTTTCTTAAAATTTCTTTTGCTTTTTCTAAATCACCATTGGCTTTTATTAAAGCGTTTTTACATTCCAAAAGAGAAAGCTGGGTTTCTTTTCTTAATTTTTTAATTTTCTCAATTGATACCATAATTTTTTATTTTCCTTTTGCTTTCAATATTGCTTCTTTTACTTTATCTAAAATATATTTTACCGAAAAAATAGCATCATCATTAGCAGGAATGAAATAATCAGCCAAGGTTGGATTTGAATTACTATCTGAAATGGCTACAACTTTAACTCCTTTTTTTCTTGCTTCTTTTATTGCTAAATAATCTCTTACCATATCTATCACAAAAATAGCATCGGGAATTCTTTCTAAATTTCTTATTCCATCAAATTTTAATTTTAGTTTTTCTAATTTTTCTTTTAACAAATTTATTTCTTTTTTTGTATATTTTGATCTTATCTGTGGATCTTTTAATTTTAACTCCAACTCTTTCATATATTCCACTCTTTTTCTTATAACATCAAAATTTGTAAAAGTGCCCCCTAACCATCTTTGATTTACATAAGGAAAACCAGTAGCTAAAGCTATTTCTTTAACTAAATCTCTAACTTGAATTTTAGTGCCCACAAAAAGAATAATTTTATTTTCTTTTACTAATTGATAAATAAATTTTAAAGCCTCTTCAAGTTTTTCCTTTGTTTTTTCTAAATCAATAATATGAATGGCATTTCTTACTCCAGCCAAATAAGGCAACATTTTGGGATGAACCTTGGAAACCGAATGGCCAAAATGAAGACCTGCTTTGGCCATCTCATTTATTTCCAATTTAAAATCTAAGGTTTCCATTTCTGTCATCATAAATATTTTCTTTTAACATATAAAACTTGATTTTTCAAGAAAAAAGCTATATAAATTTAAATATATGAAAAAGGGAATTCATCCAAAATATTATCCAAAGGCTAAGGTAGAATGTGCGTGTGGAAATACTTTTTTTGTGGGTTCTACAAAAGAATTTATTAAGGTAGAAATTTGTTCTGCTTGCCATCCTTTTTATACTGGAAAAGAAAAAATTGTAGATACGATGGGAAGAGTAGAAAAATTTAAGCAAAAATTAGCCAAATCAAAAAAACTCAGAGAGAAATGAAAGAAAAAGTAATTTTAGAAATAAGAGCGGGGGCCGGTGGAGAGGAAGCTTCTCTGTTTGCAAGAGATCTTTTTAGAATGTACTCTAAATTTTGTCAAAAGAAAAACTGGAAACTAAAAGTCTTAGATTGTCACTATAGTGATTTGAATGGAATTAAAAAAATTGTTTTTGAGGTTGAAGGAGAAAATGCTTTTTCACAGCTAAAATATGAAGGAGGAGTCCATAGAGTCCAAAGAATTCCTATTACAGAAAAATCAGGAAGAATTCATACTTCTACTGCTTCGGTAGTTGTTTTACCAAAACCAAAAAAAGCAGAAATTAAAATTAATCCTAATGAATTAAAAATTGAAACTTATAAAGCCTCAGGGCCTGGAGGCCAATATGTAAACAAAAGAATGACCGCTATAAGAATTACCCATTTACCTACAGGAATAGTAGTAACTTCTCAAACAGAAAGAAGTTTGTTTCAAAACAAAGAAAATGCTCTATCTATTTTGGAGGCTAAATTATTAGAAAAACAAAAAAGGGAAGAATTAGAAAAAATTCAAACACAGAGAAAAAGTCAAATAGGTTCTTCAGAAAGGGCTGAAAAAATTAGAACTTATAATTTCCCCCAAAACAGAATTACTGACCATAGAATAAAAAAAAGCTGGCACAATTTAGAAGATGTTTTAGAAGGAGACTTAGATAAAATAATTAAATCTCTTCAAAAAGCTAATTTATAAAAATTTATTCTTTTGGCGGGAAAAGGTTTTTAAACTCTTTTAAAGAATTTGGCACTTGAATTGCTTTTAAAGCATATAAATTATCTAAGCTCTGCCAAAAAATCTTTTTTTCTTTTAAAGTAAGAACGGTTCTACCAAACAAATATCCATGTTTTTTTAATGTCGCTATCACTTTTGAATTGTAATTTCCATAAGGGTAGGCAAAAGCTTTTATTTTCAAATTAAGTTTTTTTTCTAAAATTAACTTGCTATTTTTAATCTGAAAATCCAATTTTGGAGGAGAAATTAAGGTCAAATCTGGATGAGAAACTGAATGAGAACCAATTTCCATTCCATTTTTCTTTAAATTTTCCAATTGTTCCCAATTCATAAAAGAAGAGCCTCCAACATAATCTGTAACAATAAAAAATACAGCAGGAAATTTGTATTTTTTTAAAATTGGAAGAGCATTTTTATATTGAGAAAGCCAACCATCATCAAAAGTAACAATTAAACTCCTCTCTGAAAGAGACTTTCCCTCAAAAATAAATTTTTCTAAATCACAAAAAGTGATAGGATGGTAATTTTGTAAAAATAAATATTCCATTTGTTTTTCAAAAATTAAAGGTGAAACACTTAACTTTCTTTTAAGAGGCGAAGTATTATCAGAGACTTTTTCAATATGATGGTAAACCAAAATTGGCAGATAAAATTTCTTTTTTTCTTTTAAAACCTTCAATTTTTGAACTTTTTTTTCTAAATCTTCAATTTCATTTTTTATTGCCTCAATTTTTTCTTTTAGAGCTTTCTCTTTTTCTTTTAAAAGTTTATTTTCTTTTTGATATTTTTTTACTAAATTTTCCAATTTTTCTTTTTCTTTTAAAATTTCCTTTTTTGACTCTGTTTCTCTGGTAAATTCTGTTTTTATTTGATAAAACTGATAACCCAAAAAGCAGTTAAAAAAGAAAATAATTATTAGGGTAATTTTTGCCAAAAAAGAAAAATGTTTCATTTTAGTAAAATTTCACAAAAAAATTGATTAAAGCTGAAAGAATACATAAAAAACCAAAAAAGAAAGCAATTTTTGAAAAGTTTACTTTTTTTGTCAATTTTATCAAAAAATCTAAAGTAAAAATCCCAACTAAAAAACTAAAAATTAAAGAAATCCAACCCTCAAAAATCAAAATCGGATTTTTTAAAAGAAGATAAAAAGAGCTCAAAAAAACAACCGGCAAAGACATCATATAAGAAATTTTTAAAATCTCGGGAAAAGAAAACCCTCCCAAAGAAAGAGCAAAAATAGTAACTCCTGACCTGGAAACTCCTGGAATTACTG
The DNA here is from genome assembly GCA_964552375.1 of uncultured Candidatus Saccharibacteria bacterium. Lineage (GTDB taxonomy): Bacteria > Patescibacteriota > Minisyncoccia > Minisyncoccales > CAZJYT01 > CAZJYT01. The sequence continues at coordinate 44,905 of CAZKFX010000001.1, read as the reverse complement.
CTAAACCTTGAAAAAAACCTGCAATTAAGGCTAATTTAAAATTGTAATCCCTATTTTTAAATTTTTTTTCTTTTTTTCTTAAAAAACCTGTAAAAAATAATCCAAAACCCGTTATTAACAAGAGAAAATTTCCTACAGCAACATTTTTAACCAATTTATATAAAGGAAAACCCAAAATTAAAGAAGTAATTGTCGCAATTGTTAAAAAATAAAGCAGTTTAATATTTTTTAACTCTAAAATTTCTCTCCAGTCTTTTTTAAAATAAATTAAAACTGCCAAAAGAGTTCCAAAATGTAAAAACAAAGAAAGATCAATTGAGTTTGAAATTTCTTTTTTTAAAAAAAACTCATTTGCCAAAGTCACTATTGCTTCACTAGAAAGGGGAAGCCATTCAAATACTCCTTGTAAAATTCCCAAAATGATATAACCTAACATTTTTAAGTTCTATTGACTTTAAAATTATATCAATGTAATAAAAAATATTATTATGAAAAAAATAAAAGTTTTAATCTTTTTAAATATTACTTTTTTCATATTAATCTTATTTTCTCTTTCAAGCTCTTTTTTATTAATAAAAGCTTCTGAAAATTTTAAAGAAAAAAAAGATTTTTCAATCTCTGGAGTTCTTTTGGTAAGAAATCACTCTCTTTTGCCTTTTCCTTTTCAAGAACCAAAAATTAAAAAATCAAAGACAATAATCGCTGTGGTTACCGCCTATTATCCTTCAAAAAAAGAAACAGATAATACCCCCTGTATTTCTGCTTCTGGTTTGAATATTTGTAAAACCAAAAAGAACATTGTAGCTTGCCCAAGAAAATATCCTTTTGGAACTAGGGTAATAATTGAGGGGAAATTATATTTTTGCGAAGACAGAACCAACATCAAATATGATGGAATTTTTGATATTTTGGTAAAAGATAAAAAAGAAATGCTAAAATGGGGCAAAAAAATTTTGCCAGTGACAATTTTGGACTAAAAAATAATTCTCTGACACCATTCACTCATCTTTTCATTCTCAATGAAATCTTGGTGGCATTTTGAAATTGCCATTACAGGTTCTGCATAAACACTTAAATGATAAGATTTTTTCATATTTCTGGGTCCTCCAAAATAACAAGCAGCAGCTTCTTTTTCGTTTTTAGCTCCCCACTCAAAACAATCTTTCAAGTGCAAGGCAGCTCCTAAGGCTGCATCAAAAAAATCCCAAGGATTAGCTTTCTTTTTAGTAATAAATTCTATCCTCTCTTTATATTTATCACTTCCTATCCAATTGAAAGGCATTAATTGAGCAGGCCCCATTGCTCCTCCCCAGCCATAAGGATAACAATTTTTACATTTACAAATTGGTTCACCTTCTGGAGAAACCTCAACGTATTTTTTTTGCCAAAAAACCCGCCACCTATTGGCACAGGCTGGAATCCAACAAGAAACCGGAGTATTTTTGGGATCTAAATTTAAATCTTTTGTAGTTTCTAAAAATAAAGGTATCCAACTGGGCTTCATTACCCTTGGCCAAGGAATCTCTTTACCATTTACAATTTTTACTCCTTTCCCCGTCTTAAAGTCTCTTAAATAACATTGGCCAACATTTTTTCCCAATCTTGATTCTTGGGTTAAAATTGCCAACAAAAAAGGAGCTCTAATTTGAGTAAGTTCTTCTATTTCTTTAGCCACCATTAAAGCTTCTTGATAGGTGGGAATTTTTTTCACTCCAATTAATCTAAAAAGTCTTTTTCTTATTTCCTCTGCTTTCTTTTCTGCTTTCTTTTTTTCTTTTTTAAGCCTTTGATATTGGGCTTCGCTTAATTTTAAAAGTTTATTATTTTCCTCTTGAGCTTCTTCTTTTAGCTTTTTTTGCAAAATCTGAAATTTAAGCGTTTTTTCCAATGCCATTTTGTCTTCTTTTAAAGATCTTTTTTGCTCTTCTAACAAATTTTTAGCCTCTTTTATGTTATTTAAAATCTTTTCATTTTCTGCACTTAAAATTTGCAAATCGGTTAAATGAGTAAAATAATCAGAAAGCCTTCCTCTTGAAAGTAAAATCTCTATCGGGGATTTTTGATCTTCTTTGTAAATTTCTCTTAAAATTTTTGCTAAATTTTCTTTTGAGTTTTCAATCTCAAAAATTGTCTTTTCAATAGAATCTTCGGTATCTTTAATTTCAAGGCTTAATTCTTTAATAAGAGCCTGATTTTGTTCAATTTTTAATTTTAATTTTTTAAGTTTTTTGTTAAGCAAATAAAGTTCATTTTTAAGGGTCATTTTCTTTTCTTTTGCTTTTTGCATTTCTTTTTCTAATTCGGCGATTTTCTCTTCATATTTTTTTAAAAGCTCTTTGCACTCAGTCCTGCTTTCACAAAGTTCTTCATTTTGAGCAAAGATAAAAAAATAAGGCAAAATTAAGACTAAAAACAAAAAAACAAACAAAAAAAATAAAGAGAGAAAACTCTTTAGTTTTTTAAAAAAATTCATATTTTTAGGCGCCTTCACTTTCTTTTTTCTTTTCCTTTATCACCTCAACCTCTTGAATTTCTTCTTTTGGAGGTTTTTCCAACTCCTCTTCTACTTTTTCTGGAGGAGCTACGAAAGCTAAAATTTCTTTTGAATCTCTTAAAACCTTTACTCCTTCTGGTAATTTTAAATCTCCAACCAAAATTCGGTCATCAAATGTGCAGAGAGAGCTAATGTCTACTTTTATCTCTTTTGGAAGTTTTTGTAAAAGACCTCTTACCTCTATCTCAGAAAGTTTTTTCACTAAAGTACCACCCAATTCTTTGACAGCAGGAGCCTCTCCTTCAAAAACTAAAGGTAAAACTACCTCAATTTCTTCTTTTAATTCTGGATGATAAAAATCAACATGGAGGGGTTTGTCTGTCAAAGGATGGAGAGCTACTTCTTTTATTAAAACCAAATACTCTTTTCCATCATCAACCTCCAATTTTATCATCTCTGTCTCGCCTGCTTTTTTATATACTTTTTCAAATTCTTTTAAGTCTAAAGTCAAACAAATATTTTTAATTTTAGAGCCATATAAAATAGCAGGAATTAGTCCTTTTTCCCTTAATTTCTTTAAAGCTCTTTTTTTTCTCTCTTTCCTAATCTTTGCTTTCAGAGAAAGCATGATTTTATTTTCTAATGAAGAATTTCTTTTCTAATTTTTTTAAGCTTTCCATTACTCCAGTATATTCTAATTCTGACATTGGAAGCATGGCATTGCCAAAAAATCCCTGTCTTCTAATTTCTTGAGCTTTTTGAGAAATTCTATCTCTTACCCAATCCCAATAGGGGTGGTCAAAACAATCTACTGGTTCTGTCAATTTTCCATTTTTTACAGAAAAAGCCAAACAAGAAACCACTGGAGGACCATCAAAAAAAGAAATATGGGAATTCTTCTTTACTGGCATTAATGGTCCATTGTGAGATCCTCTCATAAACCCAGCAACAAAATGCCCAATTGTATATGGAGAAAGAATTTCACCAGTAGCTGGAAAATCTTTTTGAGTTCTTACAATCATTACCGGATCGTCTTTTCCTACATATTTTCCAGCAATATTGTGCAATCTAGTAGTGCTTGCTATTACAGCTTGCTCTCCAGTTGCTCTTGACCAAACAGATTCAATTACAAATCTCCCCGTATCTCTTAACAAACAAGCAATATCATAAATTTCTTCTGGGCTTACCAATTCAATTATTCTGTCTCCTTTAGTATAGCTAACATCCATAATCACAAATTTAAATCCCTTTTTTAAATTTGGAGATAAAATCAAACCAGCACAATGCATCGGATCTGTAAAAGCTAAATAAACAGGTAAATTAAAGGCTCCGGGTTCGGTTTTATCAGCGCAGAATATTAAAAATGGTTCTGAGGGTCTTTCTTCAAATTCCATTTCAGCTACTTGGGGCCCCATTCCCTTAACATTTCCAGAAAAAGCAGAAACTAACAAATCTTGTCCTGCTCCATATAATCCCTGAGATTTAGCTACCTTGGTTCCAGCTAAAAAGGCATTCCAGCAAAGTTTGTGAACTTTAGGATTTCTTTTTCCTAATCTATGAGTTGTTAAAATAGCAACATCATCGCCAGTAAAACCAACATAATAATCAATTATAAAATCTTTACCTTTTTGTTTTATATACTTTTTTACTGCGTCTAACAATTTTTCACTTGGTTTAAGATGTCCTCCAACAGAACCAATATCTGCTTTAATAAGAGAAAGAGTAATTTTTGCCATATTTTTTAATTTTTATTATTTTTTTGACCTTTTGTTTTTAATTTTTATTATTTTTGACCTTTGCCTTCAAAATTAATTTTTCTGCCTCCTTTTTTGATTTAAATCCTTTAAGTTTCACCCATTTTCCAGGTTCTAACTTTTTATAATTTTCAAAAAATTCTTTAATCTCTTTTTTCCAATGTTCTGGTAAATCTTTAATATCTTTTATAAAAGCCAATCTTGGATCAATTTTTTCTATGGGTAGGGCCAAAATTTTATTGTCTTTGCCCGCCTCATCTTCCATTTCCAAAACCCCAATAGGTCTTGCCTCAACCAAACATCCAGGAAAAGTGGGAAAAGAAGTAATTAAAACACAATCTAAAGGATCGCCGTCTTCGCCCCTAGTGTCTTTTATAAATCCATATTCAAAAGGAAAATACATTGGACTATATAATGTCCTATCTAACTTTATTTTTCCCAAATTTTCATCAAATTCGTATTTTTGACAAGAACCCTTAGGAATTTCTACAAAGACAAGAATTTTTAAATTTTCTTTCTTTTTCATGATTTTTTGATTTTATATCACTTTATAATCTTCTTGTCAATTTTGTATCTTTCAAAAAGAGTCATTAAAATTAGTTAAAATTAAAATTACTTTTATTTCTCCTTTCTTCAAGCTTAAATCCTCTTTGGCTCCAAAAATTATTTTAGCTTCGGGATGAACTTTTTCTGAAAGAAATTGGGCTATTTGTTCAACCTCCCCCAAAGAAATCTCTCTACCTGAAACATTGAACAAAACTCCTTTGGCTTTTTTAGGAGAAATTTCTATTAAAGGTGAAAACAGAGCTGAATTTGTTGCTTTTTCTATTCTCTTTTCGCCAAAACCTTTTCCAATACCAAAATAAGCCTTTCCAGAATTTTTTAAAATCGTTTTAAGGTTGCCAAAATCAACATTAATTAAACCAGGGCCACTTACCAAATCTATAATTCCTAAAATTGCCTCTCTCAATATCTCATCAGCCCTCCAAAAAGCCTCAGAAACAGAAATTTTAAAATCAAAACTTTCCAAAAGTTTATCATTGGGAATTAAAATTAAACTATCCACTTTTTGTCTTAATTTTTCTATTGTAATTTGGGCTATCTTTTTTCTTAATTCTCCCTCAAAAGAAAAAGGAATTGTTGCTACAACCAAAGTTAAAATTTTCAGTTCTCTACAAATCTCAGCAATCACTGGGGCTCCGCCAGAACCTGTTCCTCCTCCTAATCCTAAAGTAATAAAAACTAAATCTGCATCTTTTAAAACCTCTTTTATTTCTTCTTTTTGTTCCATAACTGCCCTTTCGCCTGTTTGCCAATCCATTCCAGTTCCTAATCCCTGAGTTAATTTCTTTCCAATTCTAATTTTCAAATGAGCTTTTGTCTTTTTCAAATCTTGAGCATCAGTATTTAAAGCTATTAATTCTACCCCTTCAGCTTTAAGTTTTTTTAATCTGGAAATCGTATTTCCTCCAGCCCCTCCAATTCCTATTACTTTAATTTTGGGTTGATACCTCATAGATTTTTAAGGTAAAAAAAACTTAAAAATTTTTTTAATATGCTCAAATATTTTTTTTCCATTTAAAACCTTCTCTTCAGGGAAAAAGTCCTCTCTTTCAACAGTTCTTAAAATCAAACCTGCCAAAACAGAAAAAGAAAGATCATTAAATTGAGAAGGAAAACCTATTGGATATCCTATTCTACAGGGCAATCTCAAATATTTTTTAGCCAACTCTTTTAAATAGGGAAGTTTGGCACCTCCTCCAGTTAAAACTACTCCTGCAGGAAGTTTTTGGTCTTTGCCAATTTTCTTTAATTCCTTTTGAACTTCTTTAAAAATCTCCACAATTCTTGCTTCAATTATTTGAGCTAACAATTTTTTACTGAAAGAAAAGATTTCTTTGGTTTCTATTTTTATTTTCTCATTTTTATGTAATCTCTTTTCTGCTTTTTCTTTAAGGCAACTTCCATATTTAATTTTTATTCTTTCTGCTAAATCAATATCTATTTTTAGACAAATAGCAATATCATTAGTAATATTTGCAGATCCCATTGGAAAGACAGCTAAATGAATTAAATTTTGTTCTTCAAAAACACATAAATTTGTGGTTCCAGCTCCGATATCTACAACCGCCACTCCTAATTCTTTCTCTCTAGACCTTAAAACTCCCAAGGCACTAGCCAAAGGAGTGGGCACCAAATCTATCAAAGAAAGATCACAAAGAGAAATAGTTTCGCGACAATTTCTAATATAAGGCGAAAAACCTCCTACAACCACTGCCTCTACTTCTAATCTCACCCCATTTAAATCAAGGGGGTTTTTAATTCCTCGTTGTCCATCAACAATAAATTCTTTAGGAAAAATATCTAAAATTTCTTGATTGGAACCCAAAGAAACTGTCTTTGAAGCTTCCAAAACTCGGTTAATATCTTGTTGAGAAATTTTCTGATCCGCCCTGGATACAGAAACTAATCCCCGAGAATTTTTGGAAAAAAGATGGGCACCACCAATATTAACGATAACTTCTCTAATTTTTCCTCCGGTTTCTTCTTGAGCTTTTTCAATTAAAAAATCAATTTTCTCAGCGGTCTTTTCTGGGTTTATCACCACCCCCCTTCTCACTCCGAAAGAAGGAATTTGTAAATTACTTAAAATCTCAATTCCTTCTTTTCCTTCTCTAGCTATAGCTAATTTAATTTTTGAAGAGCCAATATCAATGGCACTCAAAAAAATTTTTTTTGCCATGAAAATTTTATTTTAAATATTTTGAAAAATAATATTCTTTTTTTTGTTCAATTTCTTCTTTTTTCTCTCTAGTCAAAAGCAAAATTCCAAAAATTAAACTTTTAACTAATTCCTTTTCAAAATCACCTCCTTGCCTTTTCACTTTTTTCTTTATTTCTCTCGGACAAATTACTATTTCTCCTATCCCTTCCATTTCTCTTAAATCTCCTGACTTGTAGGGTCCAAATTGAACTTTTTTATTTGGAAAAACCAAAATTTCTGTCACCCTATTTTTACCCTTAAATTCTCTGTTTAATCTTCTAATTCTATTTGGACCCACAAAAGCAATTGATAAATTTTCTTTCTCTTTTCCTTCTTCTTTTAAAACACTTTCTGATATTTTTTTTAAAAGACCATCATTAATTTCTCTTCCGGTCAAATTGTTTATTTCTATCATAAATTAAATTAAAAGTTAAAATTTAAAATCTCTTCGTAGCTTTTTCCAACAAATTCGGGTAATCTTTGGGCTATTTTATAAAGTTCTCTTTCGCCATCTAAATTTTTGGCTTTAATTTCAGCAATATAAAAATTTTTAAAATGCAAAATTATTTTATTTTCGTAATATTCAAATTTTTGCAAAATAGATTTTGATGGAGGATTTCTTACACCCGAACCATCTGCCAAAATAGAAAAGTTTTGATAAATTAAATTTTTACTTTTCCTTATGTTTACTTTTTCCATTTTTAAATACTGAAAGCAAAGGTTTATAAATATCTCTTTCTCTATTTATTTTTAAGTAATTAATTTTTCCTGCTTTTTCTTCAAATTCTACTTCTTTTAAATTTTCAATTATCACAATTGGTGTCCTTTCTTTGCCTTCTCCCATTGCTAAATTAGCTATTGCAGCTAATGAATCTACAATGTTTAATTGAGTAACTTTCAATTTTCTTCCAAAAATATCTTTCTTTCCTCTATAATCTCTTAAGGGCTTTATTCCCCAATATGCCAAAGAAATTCCTATTGTTCCTTTTCTTAGGGGAATTGTATGGCTATCAGAGATAATTATACCAAATTTTTTTAATTTGTAAGTAGTTTTGATAAAATAATAAATTTTTTTGGCACTTAAAAAGGGGTGTTTTGGTAAAAGAATGTAATATTCATCTCCGTTTGATTCATCAATACCTGCTGAAGGTAAAATGCTATTGTGTTTAATGGTTAAAAAAGAATTATTTTCTTTAATATAAAATTTTGCCTCTTTTTTAATTAATTCTTCTCTATTTTTAACTAAACTTTTTCTTATACATCTCCCTTCCCAAATAGACACAATTTTTGAAGTAAAAACAATCACTGAATTTTCTTTTAAATTAGTCAGAGATTCTTTGATTAAAGAAAATAAATCATCTTTTGGAGGTAAAAAAACCCTTGTCTTTACTTTTTTAATTATCACATTTTTAAATGTCTAAATTTTTAACAGATTTGGCGTAATTTTGAATAAACTTTTTCCGAGGTAATACTTCATTTCCCATTAAAATATCAAAAATTCTATCTGCTTCTTTGGCATCTTCAATGGTCACTTTAAGCAAAACCCTATTTTTAGGATTCATTGTAGTCTCCCATAATTCTTGGCTATTCATTTCTCCCAATCCTTTATATCTTTGAATGGAAACCGCTTTGTTTTTAATTTTCTTTAAAATTTTTTCTTTTTCTTGTTCACTATAAGCATATTTTACTTCTTTTCCAATTTGAATTTTGTAGAGAGGGGGTTGAGCAATATATAAATATCCCCTCTCAATTAGTGGTTTAAAATATCTGTAAAAAAGAGTTAAAAGTAAGGTTTTAATGTGATTGCCATCACTATCAGCATCACACATTATTATTATCCGATGATATCTCGCTTTGTCTGGATTGAAATCTTCACCAATGGCAGTACCTAAAGCAATTATTAAATTTTTTATCTCTTTGGAGGCCAAAATCTTATTTAATCTCGCCCTTTCTACATTTAAAATTTTTCCTTTTAAAGGTAAAATTGCCTGAAAATGACGATCTCTTGCCTGTCTGGAACTTCCCCCTGCTGACTCTCCTTCTACAATAAACAATTCACTTTCTTGAGGTTTTCTTGAAACACAATCTGCCAGTTTCCCGGGTAAAGCCAAACCTCTTAGAATTCCTTTTTTTAGCACTGTCTCTCTTGCTGCCTTTGCCGCTTTTCTTGCTTTTTGGGCTAAAATACATTTTTCAATAATAGCTTTGGCATCTTGGGGATGTCTTTCTAAAAATTCAGAAAGAGTTTGTGCAACTATTTGTTCTACTATCGCCTTTGCTTCTGAATTTCCTAATTTTGCCTTTGTCTGACCTTCAAATTGAGGATCTCTAATTTTAATTGAAACCACCGCTGTCAATCCTTCCCTGATATCTTCTCCACTTAAATTTTCATCTTTTTCCTTTAAAAATCCATTTTTTCTGGCAAAATCATTAAGAGTTCTAGTTAGGGCACTTCTAAAGCCGGTCAAATGAGTACCTCCCCCTGGTGTAAATACATTATTAGCAAAGCTTTCTTCATAGCATTCCATCTCTTTTGTATACAAAAAAGAAGCTTCTACAATTGTTCCTTCTTTTTCGCCAAATCCATAATAAATGTTTTGATGCAAGGGTTCTGCTCCTCTGGTGAGATATTTTATATAAGAAGGCAAACCCCCTTCAAAATAAAGAGTATAAGAAGTAAAGGGTTTTTTTCTTTTATCAAAGAGGGTAATTTTTAGTTTTTTTGTCAAATAAGCTTGTTGTCTTAAATGATTTAAAATTTTTTTGAAATTCCATTTAATTGTTTTGAAAATTTGAGGATCTGGCTCAAAATAAATTGAGGTTCCGCTATTTGAGCATTTTCCTATTTTCTTTAAAGGAGAAATGGCCTTTCCTCTTGAATATTCTTGACAATATCTCTCTCCTCCTCTACAAACTTCTGCTTTCAAATAAGAAGAAAGGGCACAAACTGCAGAAATTCCCACTCCATGCAGTCCTCCTGTAGAGAGATAAATTTTTCCTCCAAATTTTGCTCCCGCATGCAAATATGTCATTACCGTTTCTAAAGCTGATTTTTTTGTCTTGGGATGAATATCTACAGGAATTCCTCTTCCATTATCTTGGACTTCAATTCCGTTTTTTGGCAAAAGGAAAACTTTAATCTCTGAACAATAACCCATTATCGCCTCATCTACCGCATTAGCAACTACTTCAACAAGAAGATGATGCAAGCCCTCAGTATCAGTAGAACCAATATACATCCCTGGCCTCTTCCTTACAGGTTCTAAACCTTCAAGCACCTGAATATCTTTAGCACTATAATCTATTTTCTTTTCATTCTCTTTCATTGTTTTTTCTTTTTGTTTTTTATTTCAAATAATTCTTTAAGATTTGAAGTCTCATTTAATTTATCTATAGAACAAATTATATGAGGAATCCCAAAATTTATAACCTTTATTAATTTTTTTTCTTTTAATTGTCTCACTATTTTTCTAACCTTAGAAGAAGAAAACCTAAAATTTTCTTGAATTTCTTTTATGGTAACATTACCTTTCTCATTAATAAACTCTAAAATTTTTTTATGGTCACTTTCATCCCACAAATCTCTTGCTTTTTCCCAATTAATATTTTCAATTTTTATTTTATCTTCTCTTTCTCCTTTTTGTATTATGCCTTGTCTTTCTAATAATGTGAGTGTTGTGTAAACAGACTTGGAAGACTTTCCTGTAATTTTTTGAATTTCCTCTGCTACCTTAAAAAAGGAAAGTTCTGGCTGTTCTGTGATAATCTCTTGAACTAAATTTAAAATTTTTCCTTCTTCAAATAAACCCAAGAGGTTTTTTAGCTTATCAATTTCATTCCCCGCTTTTTCGTTTTCTCTTGCATTTTCTTTTCTGCTTTCTCTAATTCTAAGCTTTTCTCTCATAAAAATTTACCTTCTTACTTTCCAGTCAGGATTTTTTTCTAAAGCCTCAATAATATTTTCTTGAACTTTTTCTACCTCTTCTGGACTCAAGGCCCTATCTTTTGCTTGATAAACAATTCTAAAAGCTAAACTCTTTTTTCCTTCTGAAAACTCTTTATCTTCATAAATATCAAATAAATCAACATCTCTAATTAATCCTTTGCCAACAGAATTTATCACATTTAAAATTTGTACAACTTTTACTTTTTTAGGTACCAAAATAGCAATATCTCTTATTATCGCTGGATAGGGAGAAATGGGTTGATATTCGTGTTCCTCTGAAGCCAATTTTGAGAACTTTTCAAAATCAATATCAAAAAAAGTTACCTTTCCAGAGATTTCATATTTTTCTAAAATATCACCACAAATTTCTCCTAAAAATCCTATTTTTTCTTGATTAATTTTAATTTCAGCACACCTTTTAGGATGCCAAATAGAAATTTTGGTTTGAGTGGGGACAGCTTGATATTCATCAAACCAAACATTTGCTATACCCAATTTATTTAGCAAAACCTCTACTGTTCCTTTAGCTTCAAAAAACTTCTCTCCAAAAAGAGCTCCACTAAGCATTTTTTTCTCTAAAATCTTTTGAGAATTTTCCTTTTTAAAAATTTTTCCTATCTCAAAAATTTTTATTTCTTTAAAATAGGGCAAATTCTTTTTAATGTTTTTTAACAAATTAGGAATTAAACTTGGTCTTAAAAATTGGAATTTTTCACTAGTTGGATTTTCAATTTCTATTACTTCATTTGGCAAAAAATCAAAAATTTCAATTTCTCTTTTGCTCAAAAAAGAATAATTATAAACCTCACAAAATCCCATTTCTTTTAAAATATCTCTTGTCATTTCTTGCCAGAAAATTTCCAAATTCCTTTTTGGAGGTACTAAAAATACCTTTGGAAACTCAATTGGAATCTTCTCATAACCTACAATTCTTCCCACTTCTTCAATTAAATCTTCTGGCAAAAAAATATCTCTTCTAAATGTGGGGATTTTAACTATTAACTTTTCTTTCTCTTTTTTGGTTTTGAACCCAAGAGAATTCAAAATTCTTTTAACTTCTTTTTGAGAAATATGAATCCCTAAAATTTCTCTTAAATTTTTAAAGTCCAAAGCCACAATCCTTGGAGATTCTTTTTCTAAATAAAAATCCAATTTTCCTTTTAAAATCTCACCTCCACAAATTTGTTGAATTAATTGGCAAGCTCTTTCTAGAGCAATCTCAGTTAAATTGGGGTCTATTCGATGTTCAAATCTCTTTGAGGCTTCGGTAAATAATTTTAATTTCCGGCAGGCCTTTCTAATTTTTGGTCCCTCAAAATTAGCACTTTCAATTAAAATATTTTTTGTCTCTTTTTTAATTTCAGCTTCCTTTCCTCCTTTAATTCCAGCTATTGCTAAGGGCTTTTTTGAATCAGCAATTAATAATATCTCTCTGTCTAATTTATATTTTTTCCCATCTAAACTAACTATTTCTTCTCCTTCTTTTGCATTTCTGACAATTATTTTTTTGGGCAAAGAAATTTTATCAAAATCAAAAGCATGTAAGGGTTGACCAAATTCAAGCATTACATAATTTAAAATATCAACAACATTATTTATAGAATTTAGGCCACAAATTTCTAATCTCTTTTTTAACCACAAAGGAGACTGAGAAACTTTTATACCTCTTATTAATCTGGCAGTATATCTTTTGCAAGTTTTATCTTTAACCTCCAAAGAAACATATTTTTCAATTTTTTCTTTTGATTCTTTAATTTTTATTTTTGGTGCTTTTAATTTTAAATTTAAAATAGCTGAAATTTCTCTTGCCAATCCTAAATGAGAAAGGCAATCTCCTCTGTTTGGCAAAATATCAATATCTAAAACATAATCTTTATCTTTTTTTTCTACATTTTCCACCTCAAAAATATGATTGGTTAAAATCTCTGCCAACTTTTTTGGAGGGGGAAGCTTTTTATCAAAAAAAGATTGTAAAAATTGGAAAGAAAAAAGCATATTTTATTCTTTTTTTTCTTTAAATTCTTTTTTTATTAAAATTCTCCTTTTTCCCTCTTTTGAAGATTGAATTAAACCCGCTTCTTCTAATTTTTTTACCTTCTCAATAATAGTATCACGAGAAGAAAGAGAACTAAACCGATTTGTTATTTCTGAAAGAGGTATTCTTCCTTTTTCTTCAACAATCTCTAAAATATCTCTCACTAGACCTAACTCATCAGCTCTCCTCCAATATTCTAATAGTTTTTGATTTAATTCCTCATCTCTCGCTTTTAGTCTTATTGTACCACCATCTATTTCAAAAATTTTCAATTCTCTCCCAGCAGGAAAGGTAAGACCGCCGGGTTTGCGTCCTGCTCTTATTTCTTTTCTTACCTTATCCATAGGACGTTCCCCATTTTCACTATCTAAAAGTGCTTTCACTATCCTTCCCAAATGAGTATTTCTTTTTATATATTCTACCTTTGCCAGGTCTCTTTCTGATAATTTTCTCTCTTTTTCACTCTTTTCCTCACCTGTCTCTTTCTTCTTTTCTTCGCTTCTTTCAAAAGTTAACTTCTCTCTCATAAAAATTTTCAAAATTGCTTTAAAAATCTTAAATCCCCACTAAAAAATAGTCTAATATCATCAATTTTATATTTTAGCATTGCCATTCTTTCAAGACCCAAACCAAAAGCAAAACCCTTCCAAAACTTTGGATTTAAACCCGAATTTTTAAAAACATTGGGATGAACCATTCCAGCTCCCATTATTTCTAAATATCCAGAACCCAAACAGGTTGAACAACCTTTTCCCTGACAAATGACACACAAAATATCTATTTCAAAAGAAGGCTCAGTAAAAGGAAAAAAAGAAGGCCTCAATCTCATTTTGACTTTTTTTTGAAAAAATTCATTTAAAAAATGGGAAATAATAGCCTTAAAATGGGGAACCGAAACTTTTTCAGCCACCATTAATCCTTCTATTTGGTGAAAATTAATCTCATGCTTGCTATCTGTGGCTTCATGTCTAAAAACTCTTCCTGGAGCTATAATTTTGAAAGGAGGTTGGTGTTTTTCTAAATAACGAATTTGAACCGGTGAGGTGTGGGTTCTTAATAAAAATTTCCCATTTTTTTTATTTTCACTTTTAAAATTATTTTTTAAATATAAAGTGTCCCACAAATCCCTGGCTGGATGCTCTTTAGGGATATTTAAGGCATCAAAATTGTACCATTCGTTTTCAATTTCGGGACCTTCAACAACTGAAAAACCCATTGATTGAAAAATTGAAACAATTTTTCTGGTAATTAAAGTTAAAGGATGTAAATGACCCAATTCAGGTTTTTTACCTGGCAAACTAATATCTAACCATTCCCTTTCTTCTATTTCTTTTTTAAGTTTTTCTTTTAATTCATTTTCTTTTTTCTCTATCTCTCTTTTTAAAAAGTTCTTTAATTCATTTGCTATTTGTCCTATTTTCTTTTTCTCTTTTCCTCCCATTTCTTTTAAGGATTTGAAGATTAAACTTATTTTTCCCTCTTTCCCAAAATAAAAATCAAAAATTTCTTTTAATTGCTCTAAATTTTTTGCTTTTTTTATCTTTTCTTTTCCTTCTTTTTTAATTTTTTCAAAATCAAATTTCATCATAAAAATAATTTTAGCATACCCCCTTTTTAAAATCAATCTTTTTCATGATTTGGAGAAAATTTAATAATATAAAGATAGCCTTTTTGCTTTTTGGTGTTTATATTAGCCAATGAGGGGGTTTCTTTTACTGCTAAATAAATATAATTTTTAGAAACAAAAATTCTCTCACAAAAGCCAGAAATTGAAAGAGTAGAAATCAATTTTGGATTTTCAGGTTGAGAAACATCAATTATTTTTAGACCAGATTTTCCACTGGCTAAAAAGGCATATTTTTCAAAAACAAAAATACTTTCTACAGAACCAGAAGTTTTAAAATTGGAAAGCAAAACAGGTTTTTGGGGATTTGAGATATCAAATATTAAAAATCCTGCCTTATCAACCGCTAAAAAAAGTAAATTATCTTTGACAAAAACACTCTCAGCGTATCCTACTGAAGGAAAGTGGGTAAAAACAAGATTTGGATTTTTGGGGTCTGAAATATCAAAAATTTGAAGATCTCCTTTTTTTGCTTTTCCATCTTTTTTGGTCCAGTTAGCTTTAGCTACAAAAAGATAATTTCTATCAACAAAAACCGCCTCTGACTCATCTGGTAAATCTTTCTCTAAAATTAATTTTGGTAAAGCGGGATTGGAAACATCAAATATTTTTATTCCCCACCAGGCATATGCCAAAAAAGCCAATCCATCTTTAACAAAAACCCCTTCAGCTGAAATTTTTTTGTTTCTATTTATTAATTTGGGAAATTTAGGATTAGAAACATCTAAAATCAAAAATCCTCCGTCTTTATCGGCAACATAAGCAAAATTTTTTAAAACAAAAATACCTTCTGCATAACCTGGAGTATCAAAACTGCCAACTAACTTTGCATTTTGAGGCTCTGTAACATCAAAAATTTGAATTCCAGAATATCCACTTGCTAAAAAAGCAAGATTATCTTTAACAAAAACAAATTCTGGTTGACCCAAAACCTCCAAAACTTTTACTACTTTTAAGGAAAGAGGAGGTTTAGTTTTTGAAAGACTTTTTGCTTTTAATTCTTTTTTTGGTAAATTTGAATTTAAAAAATTTTCATTAAAATGCCAGCTTTTTTTTATTTCCCAAAAGAAAATGAACAAAAAAAATCCTATACCAACCAGAGAAAACAAAAATAAATTTTTTCTCATAAAAATTAGCTTGAGCTTTCAAATTCTTCTAAAATTTCTCTAAAGATTTTTTTTGTTTTAAAAGAAACCTCAATCAAGCAAATCCCTTTTTGAGGAAATCCATAAACAACAAGAGAATTTCTTTCAGCCAAAATAACTGTAGGAATAACCAAAAGATCTTCTTCTCCCTCAACAAAAATATTTTTGTTTTCTTTTAAAGCCTTTTTAATCTTTTGCCAAACTTCTTTTTGAATTGTTCCCGGCGGATTTTTACATTTTAAAAGGTTTTTATCTTTTAACAAACGGGAATTAACTTTTTTTCTTTTTATTTTCCCATCAAAAATTCTAATATCAGAGGGTAAATTTAAAGAGCAATAATCTCCTACTGTAATTATTTTTTTATATTTTTTTTCTTTAATAATTTTTTGAAATTCTCTCAAAACTTCCTTTTTTGTGCCAAAAATAGGCCTCCCAAAAGGCTTTTTTAATTCTTTCCTTAAAAGCTTTGGTAAAAAATAAGTTTTATTAAAAATTTTAAAATTTGCCATCTAATAAATAAGATTTGACCATCTTCCACATCTATCTCCCCATCTTCCTATTACCTTTCCATCTATTTTTGCTTCAACTACTTCACATTGGTTGGGACAGCCTTTACATCTAAAAGAACTACATTGAATATTTTTTTGATAAATTTCAAAACCCCGAAACTTTGTCTTTAAAGGAGGTTTTTCTTTTACCAAAAGAGCAACACCAAAAGCCCCCATTACGGTATTGTAAGGGGGAACTATCAATTTTTGACCCAAATTTTTTTCAAAAGCCCATCTCATTCCCACATTTTGAGAAACACCACCCAAAAATACAATAGGAGGTAAAATTTTTTTTCCTTTGGCTACTCCAGCTAAATAGTTTCTTGCCAGGCCCTCACAAAGGCCAGCAATAATATCTTCAATTTTATGTCCCATCTGTTGTTTGTGAATCATATCAGATTCAGCAAAGACTGTGCATCTTGAAGCTATAATTGTTGGATTTTTAGACTTTAAAGCCAATTTTCCAAATTCTTCAACTGGAATTTTCAATCTAAATGCCTGAGCATCTAAAAAACTACCACATCCTGCAGCACACACTAAATTTAAACCAAAATCTACTACTACTCCGTTTTCTAAAATAATAATTTTTGAATCTTGACCCCCAATTTCAATGATTGTTCTTACATTGGGAACAAAATGAAGAGCTCCTTTAGCATGAGCGGTAACTTCATTTTTAATCAAATCTGCTCCAACAATGGCTCCTACTAAATATCTTGCAGAACCTGTAGCGGATACTCCTCCAATTTCAATTTTCAAATTTGAATTATCAATCCAATCTTTTAACTCTTTCAATCCTTTTTGAATTGCCAAAATCACATTGCCTTCTGTCCTAAAATATTTCCAATACAAAACCTCTGTTTTTTCATTAATTAAAACAAATTTACAAGTTAATGAACCAACATCTATGCCAAGATAACATTTCATAGTTCTACTGGACAATCAATTTTAAACCAGCCTTCTTTTAATCCTGTCCAATCAGCTACTCCAATTAAGGTGAAAAATAAATTGACCAAAAACCAGGCAGAAAAGACAATAAATAAACCAATGAAAACAGCACTAATTACTTGTTTTGCCTGATTTACAGTCTGGGGTCCTCCAGGAACAAACTCTAAAATTGCTAAAATATATAAAATTCCTCCTACAATTAGCATTAAAACCGCCAAAGGTAAAACAATTTCCCAAATGAGAAAATCAACTGCGCCATTAAACATAATAAAAAAATGACAAAGCTGACAATGAGTAGTAGTAACACTCATTGGAAGCGAGGAAGTAGGACAATCTGGATGAGATCCTTGAGCATACCAAACATCTTTTCCGCATGGCACCAAACCATCATAACAAACGGTATAAGTAGGAGTCATACAAACTCCACTTGAGACACTCTCACATGCCTCATAATACCTCAATTTTCCCTGACAAATTAAAGGAAAAAATAAAATTTTCAAAATAAAGAGAAAGAGAAAAATTTTTCTCATACTTTTTAATTTTATTTTATTAAAAAATAAATTTCAACAATCTAATTTGGCCAATTTTATCCAATCTTTGATTTTTAAATTTTCAGCTCTTTTTGAGGGAGGAATTTTGGCTTTCAAAAGCCAATTTTTTGCCTTTTCTTTTGACAATTTTAATTTTTCAGAAAGGTTATTGATCAATTGTTTTCTTGGATGAGAAAAGCCAGCCTTTACAATTTTGAAAAACTTTTTAGGATCTTCAAAAGGAATTGAACACAAAGGAACAATTTTCACTAAAGCAGAGTCAACTTTTGGCTTTGGCCAAAAGTGATTTTTAGAAATATAAAAAATAATTTTTGGTCTTGCATAAAATTTAACAAAAATAGCCAAAGAATTCATTTTTGGAGGGTTAGCACATATTCTTTGAGCCATTTCTTTTTGAAGAGTCAAAAACAAAGCCTTTGGCTTTTTTTTAACTTTTTCCAAAAAAAGCTCCAAAACCGGTGAGGTAATATAATAGGGCAAATTGGCAACTATTTTGTAATCTTCAGACAAATTAAAATCTATTTTTAAAACATCTCCTTTAACAATTTTTACATTGGAATATTCTTTGAGATTTTCTTTTAAAAGAGGAATTATTCTTGGGTCTTTTTCTATGGCAATTACTTTTTTTGATTTTATTGCAATTTTTCTTGTCAAATTTCCAAAACCTGCTCCAATTTCTAAAACTACATCTTTTGAACTAATTTTGGCTACTTTTACAATTTTCTCCAAAATTGCTTCATTAATCAAAAAATGCTGACCCAATTTTTTTAAAGGTAAAAATTGATATTTTTTGAAAAAAAGATATTTTTTCATTCTAAAATTTTTATATAAATTTTTTTACTTTTTTGCCATCAATCAAAAATTGCTTACCCTGGGTAAGCAACGGCTGGGTAAAGCAGTGATATTGAAAGAAAAAAATATAAATTGTAAAATTTTAAAAGACGGAGAGTAGTATAATGGTAGTACACAGCCTTCGGGAGGCTGGGGCCCGAGTTCGATTCTCGGCTCTCCGACTAAAAATTTTTTATGAATAGACTATTTTTTGCTTCACTTTTTACTCTTTTTATATTATTTTCTTTTGTCTGTGCGGTAATAATTTTAATAATGCTGTATTTTGGAAAAATAAACCTCTGGTTTGCTATTGGATTGACTATCACTATTAATTTTATTTCATGGTTAGTGGGACCTGCAATTACTGATCTTATTAATAAATGGTGTTACAGAGTAAGATTTCTTTCAAAAAAAGAACTTGAAAAAGAATATCCCCAAATTGAACAAATTATTGAAAGGGTTTCTCAAAAATATAAATTTAAGTTTCCCAAGGTGGGAATTATTCCCGATAAAAATCCCACTGCTTTTACTTATGGTTCTGGCAGATTCAATGCAAGAATTATTATTACTGAAGGGATTTTTCATTTTCTCAACGAAAGAGAACAAAAAGCGGTAATAGCTCATGAATTAGGACATATCGTTAATCGCGATTTTATTATAATGATGATAGGGAGCACTTTGGTCCAAATATTATATGAAATTTATTCTTTTCTCATTCGCTCAAGATCCAGAGAAAAAAGATCAAGTGTAACATTATTTATTGCAGTTTTTGCTTATATTTTATACTTTATCGGAATTTATTTACTACTTTATTTGAGCAGGATAAGAGAATATTTGGCTGATGCTTTTTCTGCAAAACTTACCGATCCCAAAGATCTTTCTAGTGCTCTTTTTAAAATTGCTTACGGGATTGTGAAAGTAAAAGATACTGATAAGGCTCAACATCTTTTACAAAGCACAAGACATTTGGGAATTATTGATGTAAAAAATGCAAAGTACATGGTTAGTTCTTTTTTGGATTTAAAAGACGAGAAAATTATTACTGAGGTAATGGCTTTTGATATCATAAGTCCTTGGGCAAAATTAGTAGAACTCAATAGTAGCCATCCCTTAACCGGAAAAAGAATAAGTTTTTTAAACAAAATTGCAAAAAAAGAAGGCAAACCCTTTCATTTGGATATAGATTTGGCAATTAAAAGAATGAAGGTTGATAAATTCAAACTATATAAAAATTTCTTTTTTGGATTATTAATTTTGGTGTTGCCTTATCTTCTTACTTTATGTGCCTTCTTTTTTCTCCCACTGGCTCTTTTGCCTGCAGCTTTTGGTATTGGTTTAATTTTGCAAACTTTGTATAAATTTCCAATTAGTTCCCCTATTAAAACTACAGTACTTGAACAAATGAGAAATCCTTATGCTTCACCCTTAAGAGGAAAACCGGTTATTCTTTCTGGAAAGGTAATAGGAAAAGGTATTCCAGGATTTATTTTCAGCGAAGACATGATGTACCAAGATTCTACCGGAATAATTTTTCTAAATTATACCTCTCTATTTGGTTTTATTGGTGATCTCTTTTTTGCTATCAATAAAGTTAAAAAATTGTTTGGAGTTCCCTCTCAAGCTGTTGGCTGGTTTTATCGAGGAATTGGTGCTTCTATTTCTTTAAAATATTTAGAAACTGAAAGAGAAAAAATAAAAAGCTATCCATTTTTCTGGTCTCTTGTCTTGCCTATTATTTTGATTGTGATTTCAATTTGTTTATACTATATTTATTAGAGGGCCTGTAGTTTAATTTGGAAAAAACGAGGCATTCGCATTGCCTTGATGTGGGTTCAAGTCCCACCAGGTCCACAAAAATTACTCTAACTTTTTTTAAAATCTAAAATTCGTGAATACCAAAAATTGTGGCAAATTAGGAGAGGAAATTGCTAAAAATTACTTGATAGAAAAGGGCTACAAAATATTGGATAGAAATTTTGTTTTCAAAATTGCTCGTTTTGGCAAAAGGGGAGAAATTGATATTGTGGCAAAAAAGAAAGATGTAATTTGTTTTGTGGAGGTAAAATCTATTAATAAAAAGAAAAAATTTTTTATTTTTCCCGAAGCAAAGGTAAATTCTGAAAAAAAGAAAAGGTTAATTCAAAGTGCTGAGGGTTGGCTAATAAAAAATAAATTTCCTCTAAATTGTAAATGGCAAATTGATATTATTTCTATAATTTTTGAAAACAAAAAATTTAAAATTTACCATTTTGAAAATGCTATTTCTTAAATTATGACTTTTGAATTTATTTTATCTTGTCTTTACTTTTTTTTACCAGCTTATTTTACTAATATGACTCCTCCTTTGGCAAAGAAATTTAATCTTTTTAATTTTTTAGCCAAACAAATAGATTTTAAAAAAAAATTTTTAGGAAAGCCAATTTTTGGCTCTCATAAAACCTGGCGAGGAGCAATTTTGGGAATTTTGGTTGGTGAAATCGTGGTTTTAATTCAGTTTTTTCTTTATCAATTTTCTTTTTTTAAAAAAATTTCAATTTTAAATTATGAAACAATCAATCTTTTCTTTTTTGGCTTTTTAATTTCGGGGGGAGCAATCTTTGGTGATCTTTTATTTGCCTTTATTAAAAGAAGATTAAATTTGAAACCTGGAGCAAAATTTTTACCTTTTGATCAGATAAATTATGTAATTGGAGCTTTTATTTTCTTGCAACCTTGGCTAAAATTAGAAATCAAAATTTGGCTTTTTATTTTAGTAGCAACTTTCTTTTTACACGTAATAGTAAACAGAATAGGTTTTTGGCTCAAAATTCACAATGCAAGATGGTAGATTTTGGGCGGTCGGCGGGACTCGAACCCGCAGATCTCCTCGGCCACAGCGAGGCGCTTTAGCCAATTAAGCTACGACCGCCATTTTTAAATATTATACTACATTTTTATAGGAAAACCCAAAAATTTTAAAAGATGTATTCCTTCTTCTCTTTCTTTAGCAGTAGTGCAAATAGTAATTTCTAAACCAAAAATTTCCTTTACCTTTTCTGGAGAAATTTCCGGAAAAACAATATGTTCTTTTATTCCAATAGTTAAATTACCATTTTTATCAAAAGATTTTGGTGAAATTCCCTTAAAATCTCTTGTTCTGGGCAAAGCAATATGAATTAACCTTTCTAAAAAATCATACATTCTATCTTTTCTCAAGGTAACCTTAGCCCCAATGGATTCTCCTTTCCTTAATTTAAATCCTGAAATTGATTTTTTTGCTTTAGTTAAAATAGGTCTTTGACCACAAATTAAGGCTAAATCTTCCAAAATTTGCTGATAAATTTTTTCTTTTTCTTTAGGGATTTTATCTGAAACCAATTTTCCAAAACCCACATTTACGACTACTTTTTCAATCTTTGGCACTGCCATTTTATTTTTGTAGCCAAATTTTTCCATCATCTTTGGAATTACTTCTTTTTGATATTTTTCTTTCAGTTTCATCATATCTCTGATTTGCATTTTTTACAAATCCGAATTTTTTGTCTTTTTTTATTTTCATCAAAAACAATTTTATATCCTACCCTTGTAGCCTTTCCACATTTTGGACAAAGCAATTTTACATTAGACACATCAATAGGAGCTGGTGTTTGAATAATTTGGCCCTTTTCTCCTTCTCTTTTTGGTTTTATATGTTTTTTTACTAAATTTACTCCCTCAACTATCACTTTTTTCTCTTTGGGGATAACTTTTATTACCTTTCCAGTCTTTGCCCGGTATTTTCCTGCAATAACTACTACTTTGTCTCCTTTTTTAATTTTCATAATTCACAAAATTGCTGGAGCTAAAGCAGCAATTTTATCAAAACCTTTTTCTTTTACCTCTCTGGCAATAGGACCTGTAATTCTTCCACCTTTTGGTGCTTTTGTTTTTCCCTCTAAAATCACACAGGCATTATCATCAAAGCGAATATAAGAACCATCTTTTCTCCTAAAAGGCTTTTTTTGTCTAACAATTACTGCCCTAACAATATCGTGTTTTTTAACTATTCTCCTTGGCTCTGCTTCTTTTACTACTCCAACAATTACATCTCCCAATCTCGCATATCTTCTTTTAGAGCCTCCCAAAATTTGAATACACTGGATAACTTTGGCTCCAGTATTATCTATCACTTTTAATTTTGTCATCTTTTGAATCATAATTTTTTTATTTTTTTTAAAGCTAAAGGAATTGCCTCAATTAAATCAGTAGCGGTTAAAGATTCTCCCAATTTTTTACTAGCAATTTCGCCTGCCAATCCATTGATATAAGCTGATAACAATCCTGCCTCAAAAGGACAAAGACCTCTAGCCAAAAGGGTTCCTGCTATTCCTGCTAAAGTGTCACCTGTCCCTCCTACTGTTAGAAATGCATTTCCAGTTTTGTTAATTTCTACTCTCTCTCCATCAGAAATTATATCTTTGTCTCCCTTCAATAAAATTGTAGTTTTTAATTTTTCGGCTTCTTTTTTTACTATGGCTATTTTTTCTTTTAAAGATAAATTATAAACTTTTTTTCCTGTCAATGCAAAAAATTCAAAAGCATGAGGAGTAATTAAAAAATTTTTTTGAGCTAATATTTCTTTTTTTTGACAAACAGCATAAATGGCATCTGCATCAATTACTACAGGTAAAGAGATTTGAGAAAGATAATCCAAAATTGCTCTTTGGGTTTCTTTTTCTCTTCCCACTCCTCCTCCGATTACAACCGCCACCTTTCCTGGAGCTACCTTTTGGGCATTTTGAGTCATTGAAAAAAGTAAGGGTAAATGATTTTGATTTAAAAAATCTCCCTCCAAAGGAAGAGAAGCAATATTTGGTGAAAAAGAAGCACAAATGTCTGAAGCTCTTTTTGGAGCTAAAATATGCACCATATCAATACCTGCCCTAAAAGCCGACATTGCAGAAAAAGCTGGAGAACCAGAATAAAATTTTGAACCTCCAATAATCAATAATAACCCAAAATCGTATTTTTTAGATAGGGGATTTCTTTTTTTGTAAACTTTTTTAAAAATTTTATATATTTTTTGCATTTTTTTTCTTTTTTTGTCTAAAAATAGCGGGAATTTCCCAAAATTTTTCTTTTTCTAACATTTCTTTTTCCATTTTTTTTATCTCTTCTTTTACCTGAAGGGCATTTTTCCTAATTTCATTTGAATTTTCTTTTTTTTGCTTTTTTTGATTTTTTTGATTTTTAGTCAAAATTGGCAAAGGTTCTTCTTTTTGAGAAAGGTTCAAAAAATCAAAATTTAAAGCCTGGCAACCTGAAGCTAAAAGAGTAAGTTCAATTTGATTTTGGAGATCTTTTTTTTCACAAATTCCAAAAATAATTTTGTTGCTCTTTGAAATTTGAGAAATTTTTTCTGAAATTTCTCTTACCTCTGTTAATGTCAAGTCTTTACCACCAGCAATATTAAATAAAACTTCTTTTGCTTTGTCAATATTATAAGAATAAAGAGGGCATTTTAAAACTTTCTCAAGTGCTTCTTTTGCTCTGTTTTTATCTTTAGCCTTGGCACTGTTTAAAAAAACTAATTTACCCCTTCCCGTCAAGACACTTTTTATATCTGCAAAATCAATATTGATAAGACAAGGTTGGAAAATCAATTCAATCAAACCCTGAATATTTTTAGCTAAAATTTTATTTAATTCAGAAAAGGCATTTTTCAAAGAGACACTTTTGTCAACTAACTGAAAAATTTTATCATTCTCAATTATTGAAAAAGAATGAAAATTCTCTTTTATTTTTTGAAAGGCAAAACTTGCAATCTCTCTTTTTTTCTTTCCTTCAAATTTAAAAGGAAGAGTAAAAATTCCATAATTTAAGTTTCCCAGTCTTTGAGAAATTTCAGAAAAAACAAAACCTGCCCCAGAACCTGTTGCTCCTCCTAAACAAATAATAAAAATTGCTAAATCAACATTTTTCAAAACCTTTTTAATTTTCTCTTCATTCTCTCTAACTAATTTTTCAACTCCTTCAAAATCACTTTCAAGAGGAATTTTTCCTTTTAACTCAAACCTTTCAACATTTTTTGGAATTTTCTTTAAAAATTGTCCTTTACCGTTTACTATTAAAAAATTTGTTTTTTTAATTTTTTGAGAAACTTCACAGACTATATTCGCTCCTCCATCACCAATTCCAATTATTTTTACATTTATTTTTTTTATTTTTTCTAAATCCATATTTTTAAGGAATTTTTTGAATTCTCAAAACATTTGCCCTTCCAAATTTTTTCCAGTCTTCAGCATAAACTAAAATAACTTTGTCTTTGCTTTTAAGGAAAGTTTTCTTTTTTAAATAACTCAAAATTTCCTTTATATTTTGCCAATCTTTTTTTTGATAAAAATTTCTATTTTTCTTGAAAATTAAAGGAAAAACACCATATAAAACACATAATCTATCTTTTAATTTTTCATCTGGAGTTAAAGCGAAAATTGGAATTTTGGGTTTCAAGCGAGAAAGCATATGAGCTGACATTCCTTTTTTGGTCAAAACTACAAAAGCTTTAATTTTTTCTCTTTGGCACTCAAAATTTCTCCAAAGCTGGTAGGCACAATAGCAAATGGCAGAAGTTTGATTTTTGATTTCTACATTCCAAGACAAAAAAGCTCTCTTTTTTTCCCAAAAACTACAAATTTTTTTCATAATTTTTACTGCTTCTACTGGGTATTTACCTATTGCTGTCTCTTCTGAAAGCATTACCGCATCTGTATAATCTAAAACAGAATTGGCAACATCTGAAACTTCTGCGCGGGTTGGGAAGGGTTCTTTAACCATTGATTTTAGCATTTGAGTTGCCACAATAGCTGGTTTTCCCACCTGGACACATCTTCTAATAATTTTTTTTTGAAAATAAGGCACTTTTTCTAAAGGAATTTCTACTCCTAAATCTCCTCTGGCTATCATAATCCCAATTGAGCTTTCTAAAATTTCTTCAAAATTTTCTAAAGATTCTTTTGCTTCTATTTTGGCAAAAATTTTTGAACTCAGAGAAAATCTTTTGGTTTCTCTTTCAAATACCTCAATATCTTCTTTTTTTCTAACAAAAGAAACTGCCAAAAAATCAATTTCTTTTTGGGGTAAATTTTCTAAATAATTTTCAATAAATCTAATTTTTTCTTTTTGGGTTTTTCCTTTTAAATCTGGAAAATCTAACAAAATAGAAACCGGTTTTTCTATCTTTCTTGAAATTTTTCTTATTTTTTGAATTAAATTTTTGTGCCAGCGAGGAGTATTATATTTTAAATTAAATCTAAAAACACTCACTCCGTTTTTTAATAAAAGAGAGAGTACCTCTTCTTTCTCTGTTGCAGGACCTACTGTGGCGACAATTTTAGTCAAAGACATTTTATGGACCGATGGGGATTCGAACCCCAGGCCTTCGCATTGCAAATGCGACGCTCTACCAGGCTGAGCTATCGGCCCAATAAAATTTTATTTTAAATAAATTTTTTTTAAAATCAAAATTTTATATTACTTTTATCTCTCTTCCAATTTTTCTCTTTTTGGCCTCTTTATAAACTAAATTAGCAGTATATAAATCCTGAATAGCCAATCCAGTTGAATCAAAAATGGTAATTTCTTTTTCATTTTCTCTTCCTGCCTTTTTTTGAGAAACTACCTCACCCAACTCTCCAAATATCTCTTTTTTTGAAATTATTCCTTTTGATAGTGGCACATTGATTTCTCCAGAGTGACTTGCTTGTTCAAAGCAATCTACAACAATTTTTGATCTCTTTAAAATTTCAGGTTCCAATTCTTCTTTACCCTCAGCATCAGCGCCAATGGCATTAATATGAGTGCCATGCAATATCCAATCATTTTTTACAATAGGTTTTCTTTCAGGAGTCACGGTAACTAAAATTTCTTTTTGACATACCTCTTTTAAATCTCCTTTTTCAATTTTAATATTCTCTTTAGCTAAAATCTTTTTCAATCTTTCAATGGCTTTTTCTGAAACATCATAAACCAAAATTTCTTTTATTTTTCTCACCTGGCAAATGGCACAAATTTGAGTAATTGCCTGAAAACCAGCTCCTACTACTCCTAAACTTTTTGCTTTTTTGTTTGCTAAATATTTTGTTGCCACTGCTGAAGCAGCTCCAGTTCTCAAAGCGGTAATCCAAGTTCCATCCATTAAAGCCAAAGGAAGACCAGTTTTGGGATCATTTAAAACAATTACTGCCATTACTGAATTTAAACCTTTCTTTGGATTACCTGGATGAACATTTACAATTTTGGTTCCAGCCATCTTTAATGCCTCAGAAAAAGAAGGCATTATCCTTAAGTCTCCGTTAAATTTTTTAAAATCCAAATAGAGCTTGGCTGGCATTTGAACCTTTCCTTTTCCATAATCATAAAATGCTTTTTCTACTACTTTGATTACTTTTTTAATCTCTTTTAAAGGCAAAATCTTTTTAACTTCTTTTTGGCTCAAAATTAACATATTTTCTCTCAAATTCTTTTTTATCTACAATGAAAATTTGAAACCTTGCTTCGACCTTTAATTCATTTTCTACAAAAGCTTTAGCTTTTATTCTTGAAATTTTATTTTTTGAATTTGGAATATCATAAATTGCCAAAATTTCAGCCACCAAATCAATTCTGTCACCAGGAAAAATTGGTCTTAAAAATTGGCAACCCCTTACTTCATAAGCTAAAAAATGATAATTTTTATGAAAAGGGCCTATTTTTTTTCTCAACAAAATTGTTGAAATTTGCCCCAAGCCTTCCAATACTAAAGCCCCAGGCATAATTTTAAAATCAACAAAATGACCCTGGAAATAATAATCATTTGGAGAGGTCTGATAAAAACCAAAAATTTTTCTTTCATCTATTTTCTCTACTCCACTTACAAATAAAAAGGGTTCTTTGTAAGGAATAATCTTTTTTATCTGTTCTTTATCAAGCTCCATATTTTTTTTCAGAAAGATAATTTTTATACAAAAAAAACATTTTTAAAAATTTAAAAATGTTCTTTCTTAAATAAGGCTTTGATAAACTTTTAATTAAAACAGAAACCTTCAAAGAAAAACTCTTTTTAAAAAGAGAAAAAGGAGATTCTTTATAATATTCTAATATCTCTCCTATCTCATTTAAGGTGTTATTTTCCAAAGAAGCTAAAATTTCTCTCAAAGAAAACAAACTTTCACTAAAACAACTTAATTTTTTAATCTTTTCTAAAAAGGGAGAAAAATCCTCTTTAATAATACATTGAGCCAATTCTTTGCCAGCAATCATTGCATTTCCTATTCCTCCACCGGTAATTGGATCTACCATACCTCCTGCATCTCCAATTAAAAAAGCATTTTCTTTAATTGGCTTGAAAGGTTTTTTTAAAAACGGAACTACTCCACTTTGATCTTTTAAAAGTTGATATTTTCCATATTCTTTTTCCACCTCTTTCATAAAATTTTCAAAAGTTTCTCTAAGTGAAGCACTTTTTGCTCCAAAACCAATATTAGCTAAATTTTCACCTTTTGGAAATATCCAGGCATAACCAAAAGGAAATCTTTCATTATCAAAAAACATCTTTATTGTATCTTTCTCTACCTTTCTTTCTAATTTCACTAAATATTCTACACAAGGTAAATAATCAATTTTTTCTTTAAAAATTTTTCTCCTAACAATAGAAAAAGGACCATCAGCTCCTACCAAATATTTACATTTAAAGGTTTCTTTGTCTTGGGTTTTTAACTCAAAAAAATCATTTTTTTTCTCTACATCTACTACTTTCTTTTTTAATAAAATTTTAGCCCTACAAAGACTTGCCAAAAATTTTTCAAATTTTATTCTATCTAAAATATAAAGCCCTTCTTTTTCTTTTAAAAAGAAGCTTTTTTTGTTAGGAAAAATTATCTGAGTTTTATCAATAAAACTACAAATCCACTCTGATTGGGGTAAAATTTCCAATTTTTCTAAAAATTCTTTTGCCAAACCTTCAGCGCATTGGACTTTTTGACCAATTTCTTTTTTTTGTTCTAAAATCAAAGCAGAATCCAAATATCTTCCCACTGTTAAACCGGCAGGACCTGCTCCAATAATAATTGTTTGATAAATTTTTTCCATTTTTAAATTGCCAAACCCCCGTCTACATTAATCACAGCTCCTGTAATAAAACTAGCTTCTTTTGAAGCCAAAAAGAAAACAACATTAGCTACCTCTTCTGGTTTTCCCCATCTTCCCAAACAGGTTAATTTTAAAACAAAATTTTTAATTTCTTGAGGAACACTTTGAGTCAATTTTGTCTCAATAAAACCAGGAGAAACCACATTTACTCTTACACCAAATCTTCCGAGTTCTTTAGCTAAAGCCTTTGTAAAGCCAATAATTCCCGCTTTAGAAGCAGCATAATTTGTCTGTCCAAAATTTCCCCTTTCCCCGACAATAGAAGAAATATTAATAATCGTCCCTTGACAGGGTAAAATCAAAGGTAAACTTGCTTTAGTGCAATTGAAAACCCCGGTTAAATTAACATCAATTACCTTTTGCCACTCTTTTGGAGACATTTTAGCTAAAGTTCTATCAAGACAAATTCCAGCATTATTAACTAAAACATCTAACCTTTTGAAATCTTTTTCTATTTTCTGTATCATTTCTTCTACCTCTTTGTAATTTGAAACATCTCCAAAATAACATTTCGCCTCACTACCCAATTTTTCTATTTCTTCTCTTACTTTTTCTAAATTTTCTTTTTGAGATAAAATATCATTTAAAGCAATTTTCGCTCCAAATTTAGCAAACTTTAAAGCAATGGCTTTTCCAATTCCTTGAGCAGATCCAGTAATTAAAACAACTTTTCCTTTCATTTTTTTAAAGGGTTTTTAAAAAAAACGACCTTTCAATTAAAATTCTTTTTTATATTTTTTAACAACTTGCCAAAAAAATGGCAAAGAAAGACAAACTAAAAGAATTTTAACAACATCTCCAATTAAAAATGGGTAAAAACCAACTTTTAAAACTCTTTCAAATCCTATGAATTTTGCTAACCACAACAATCCTGGTAAATATAAAATCAAATTTCCTAAAATCATAGCAAAAATTAATGTTTTAATTTTTCTATCAAATCCCCTTTCACAAAGCCAACCAACAAAAAAACTTGCTAAAACAAAACCGATTATATAACCAAAGGTAGGAGACATAATGTAAGATAGTCCTCCACCCCTGGTAAAAAAAGGGAGTCCTGCCAATCCTAAAAAAAGATAGGTTATTTGAGAAAGAGCTCCTCTAATTTTTCCCAATAAAGCCCCACTCAACAAAACCGCAAAAGTTTGCATTGTAATTGGAACTAGACCTATTTCAATTTTTAATTTGGCACAAATTCCAGTCAAAAAAGCAAAGCTTAAAATCAAAACAATTTCTTTTAATAAAGCCAAAGTTTTATTTTCAATTTTTGGCAAAATAAAATCAATTAATGTCAATCTTTCTGTCTCTTTTTTCAAAAATCTCATAAAATTTTCATTTTAGGGATAAATTTTTATTTCTTCAATTTTTCTTCCTAAAATTTCAATTTCATTTAATTTAACATTTTTTAATATCTCTGGCAATTTTGAAAAATTAAAAACTTCTAAAAAAACTCTATCTAAATTCTGGGCATTGAAAGAACAGAAAATTAAATTAAAGTATCTGACAATTCCATTTTCATCTTGGACAAAATTGGCATCTCCGATTGTTAAAATTTCTGGTAAAACCTTTTTTAAATTTTCAAAAATCTCTTTTTTAGAATACAAATATGAAAGAGCTAAATAATTTTCTCTTTTTAAAAATTTAAAAATATTCTCTGTAGCAGAGGCCTCATTCTTTTTTAAAATTGGTAAATTTAAAATTAAATCTGACTCAAAAACCTCTTTTGAAACAAAAAATCTAAATTTTCCCACATTTTTTTCAATAAATTCTCCTTTTGATAAATCAAAAAGACAAATCTTAAATTTTTGACAAATTTTTAAAAATCCTGATTTTTTAGTTAAAACCTCAATTTCGCTTTCATCAAATACCTGGCTACAAACTTTGATATTTTCTCTTTTAACTTTTCTTTTTATTAAATATTCAATTGTTGCATTTAAAAATTCAATTGAGGTATTTTCAGCAAAAAAAGAATGAGTAGCTTTTTTCAAAGTAGGTAAAATTAAGACTTTGCTATTTGAACCAAGCTCAATTCCTCCTAAAAATTCTATTGTCCTTTCAATTCCCTCTAAAATGTCATATTTTATTTTCCAAATAGAAACTGCATTTTTATCTTTTTTTGTTTCATAATTTAGATTTTCTCCAATTTTATATTCTCTCTCTGATTTTTGAGGCCATTTATTTTTATTTTCGTCTTCTAATAACAAAACGAAATAAGGAACTTTTAAATGAAAAATAGAAGGAATATTAACCTTTGAAACAGAAATTACCTTTGCTTTTTTAGACTCAATTCTTTTTAATTCCAAAAAACAATGAGGACACTTTGGTAAAAAATATTGCCAGATATTTTTACATTTTGGACATTGATAAAACATTTAATTTAATTTTTCAATTTTTAGACTTATGTCTATTGCTTTTGAAGAATGAGTAATTTTTCCTACTGAGATTCTATCTACCCCCAATTTTGCTATTTCTTTTACATTATTTAAATTAACCCTTCCAGAAACCTCAATTTTTGCTCTTTTTTTAATCATTTTTATTGCTCTTTTTATTTCATTTGTTTTCATATTATCTAACATAATCACATCTATTTTTAAATTCAAATCCAAAATTTTTTCTAATTCTCTTAAATCTCTCACTTCTACCTCAAGAGGCTTTTTTGATTTTTTGGCTCTTTTTATAGCATTTTCCAAACCTACCAAATCTATGTGATTTCCTTTTATTAAAATCTGATCTGATAAATTGAATCTATGATTTTTTCCACCCCCAACCCTTACTGCATATTTTTCCAAAATTCTCAACCCAGGAAGAGTTTTTCTTGTGTCAAAAATTTCAACATTGTAAAATTTTACTTTATCTACAAACTTTCTAGTCAGGGTAGCAATTCCACTCAAATGTTGTAAAAAATTTAAAGCGGTTCTTTCAGCTAAAAGAATTTTTTTAGCATTTCCAAAAATCTTTGCAATTTTTTGTCCAGGATAAATTTCACTTCCTTCTTTTATTAAACTTTCAAAAACAATTTCTTTGTCTACACATTGAAAAACCAACTTTGCTATTTTTAAACCACAAATTATTCCTTTTTCTTTAGAAATAATAAAAGCTTTAGTTTTTAAATTGTCTGGTAAAATTAACTCAGAAGTTATATCTTTATCTTTAATATCTTCTCTTAAAGCAATTTCAATGATTTTTTTTATATATTCTCTATTCACTTTTTACTATTTTTCTTTCTAAAACTCCAAAAACAGTAAAAATTAACAAAACTATACCTGTACTTACAATTCCTAATAAATAGTATTTTGCTCCAATACTAATTCCAATTCCTGAACTTGTCCATAATCCTGCAGCCGTAGTTAAACCTTTTATCTTATCTTGGTAAAAAATAATAGTTCCAGCTCCAATAAAACCCATTCCAACAGCCACAGCCTGGATTACTCTGGAAATATCAACCTTTATTAAAGGATTATTTAAAGAAAAAGAAAAAACCAAAACAGTAAACAAACAAGCTCCTAAAGTTACTAAACTGTAAGTTTGAATTCCAGCTTCTTTCTTTTTCCATTCTCTTTCTAAACCGATTAAAGCTCCTAAAATAGTAGCTAAAAATAATTGAAAAATAGTTTCACCCCCCATGTTTAATTGTAATTTAATTTAAAAATTTTATTGTTATTATATATTTTATCATCTTTTTGAATTTAAAATTTGTGGAAAATTAAAGGAAAAGTTGTAAAAAAGTGTTAAAAAAACTTTATTATTTTTTAAAAAGAAAAATTTTCTTCAATTTATCCACTATATATTCTTTGTTTTATCAACTCAATTTCCTCTTCTAATTTTTTATCTTTTTCCAATTGTTTTGCAATTTTTTCACAAGCATAAATTACTGTTGAATGATCTTTTCCTCCCAATTTCCTAGCAATAGATAAATAAGAACTCTTCAATTCGGTTTTTAAAAGATACATTGCGATTTGGCGAGGTTTTGTGATTTCTTTTTTTCTAGAAGAGCTTAACAAATCTTTTTGGGTTAGGTCATAAAACTCGGCAACAGTAGAGATAATTTTGTTAGGGGTAGTCCATTGATTAGCTCCCAAAATTACTTTCTTTAAAAGTTTTTTTGTAATAGATAAATCAGGAACTTTGTTGTTTAATTTATAATAAACAATTAATCTGTTTAAAGCTCCTTCTAAATCTCTAATATTTCTTTTAAAGGATTGAGCAATAAAATTGTAAACTTCTTCTGAAAACTCTACATTTTTTTCTTGAGCTTTCACTTTTAAAATAGCTACCCTTGTTTCAAAATCTGGTAAAGAAATATCTCCAATCATTCCTCCTTCAAATCTTGATCTTAATCTTTCTGTCAAAGAAGGAATTATTTTAGGAGGTCTATCAGAGGAAAGAATAATTTGTTTGTTTTTTTGGTACAAACTATTGAACAAATGGAAAAATTCTTCTTGGGTTTTTTCTTTCCCTGCTAAAAATTGAACATCATCAATAATTAAGACATCAACTTTTTGATATTTTAATTTGAAATCTTCTATTTTTTGATTTTTAATTCCCTCAACAACTTCTCTAATGAATCTTTCAGCAGGAACATATTTTACCTTCTTTTTAGGATACAATTTAACAATTTCATTACCTGTTGCTTCTAAAAGATGAGTTTTTCCTAATCCTACGCCTCCATAAATGAATAATGGATTGTAAAGAACTCCTGGATTTTTTATTACCGCCTGACTTGCTGCAAAAGCTAATTCATTAAAGCTACCTACTACAAAGTTTTTAAAAGTGTATCTTGGATTAAGATTTGTTTCACTATCTACCTTTAGTTGTTCAAATTCTAATTGTTGTTTTTGTTCTTCTCTTTCTTGCCAAAAGCTGGGTTTTAAATTTTGTTTTCCAATTAAAAATTTAATTTCTTTTATTTTAGGCTCAAAACCACTTATGATTTTGAAAATGAGATGTTTATATTTTTGTTCTAACCATTCTTTAACAAAGGTGTTAGGAGTAGAAATTAAAACTTCATTTTCTTTTTTAGCAATAATTCTTGTCCCTTTGAACCAAGTAGTAAAATTGGCCTGGGAAATTTGCAATTGAATTTGGGCCAAAACTGCTTCCCAGAGCTCTTTTTCATTCATAATGAGAGGTAATTTTAAATCTCAATTTCTATTATACTTTTAATTTTAAAACTCTACAACTCCCCTACCTCTTTATTTTTGTGGATATTTTGGGGAAAACTTGGGGATTGTTGGGGAAAACTTTTTTTGTTATAATCTCACATATGTCAATCACATATCGTCCAAAAGTAAAAAAGAGAAAGAGGACCCATGGTTTTAGAAAGAGAATGAAAACAAAGGCTGGAAGGAGAATTTTGGCTAGGAGGAGAGCAAAGGGAAGATGGAGACTTACAGTATAAATTTTAATGTTGGCTAAAAAAAACCGGCTCTCAAAGAGGAAAGATTTTGAGAGAATATTTAAAGAAGGAAAAAAGGCCAAAGAAGATTTTTTATTTTTTAGGTTTTTGGAAACAAAAAATAGTATTTGTCAATTTGCTTTTTTAATTTCAAAAAAAGTTTCAAAAAAAGCGACAATAAGGAATAGACTAAAAAGACAAATGGCAGAGAT
The DNA here is from genome assembly GCA_964552375.1 of uncultured Candidatus Saccharibacteria bacterium. Taxonomy (GTDB): domain Bacteria; phylum Patescibacteriota; class Minisyncoccia; order Minisyncoccales; family CAZJYT01; genus CAZJYT01. The sequence continues at coordinate 10,521 of CAZKFX010000001.1, read as the reverse complement.
AGTAAGATTAAAACTTGATTTATTAAAACCAGGCCTGAAAGGAATTTTTATAGCTTTACCTGGGATTGAAAAATTAAAATTTAGAGAGATTGAAAAGACAATTCAAAAACTCTTTCAAAAAACAAAATGCTTCAAGAATTAATTTTGAAGGCAATTAGATTTTATCAAATTTTTATTTCTCCTTTTTTGGGGAAAAACTGTAGATTTTTTCCTTCTTGTTCAGAATATTCTTTTTTAGCTATTAAAAAATACGGGGTTTTAAAAGGAGTTTTAAAGACTATAAAAAGAATAAAAAAATGTTTTTTGTGGCATCCTGGAGGAATAGATTTTCCTTAAAATTTTATGAATTTTTTACACAATCCCATCATTGATTTTTTCTATTTTCCTCTTTTAAAGGCCTTAATTTTTCTTTATCAAATTCTCCCCATTAAAGATTTCGGAATAGCTCTTTTAATTTTTACAATTTTAATTAAATTAATTCTTTCCCCTCTTTCTTTTAAGGCAATAAAATCTCAAAAGAGTTTATCTCAAATTCAATCTAAAGTAAAAGAAATTCAAGAAAAACACAAAGAAGACAAAGAAAAACAAATGAAAGCTATTTTAGAGCTTTACAAAAAAGAAAAATTTAATCCTTTTTCAGGTTGTCTTTTTTCTATTTTGCAAATTCCTATTTTTTTAGCTTTGTTTAGATTGTTTTGGGAAGGAGTTCAATCTTTTGATTTTGAGCCATTATTTTTAGGAAAAATAAATCTTTCACTTTCATTTTTTATTCAAAAAGACCCTCAGACAATACAATATTATTGGCCAGCTTTCTTTTTAGCTTTTTTGGCAACTGCTTTTCAGTTTATTCAATTTAAAATGCAGCCTTTTTCTTTTTCTCAACAAAAGAAAGATCAAATGAGTAAAATTTTAGATATTTTTCAAAAAGAAATGATTATTCTTTTTCCTCTTTTTACTCTTTTAGTTTTACTAAAACTGCCTTGCGCCCTTTCTTTGTATTGGTTATCAAGCACTCTTTTTTCTATTTTTCAACAAAAATTGATTTTCAAAACAAATTAAATTTCTCTCTCTCCTTCTTTTTTTAATTTTTCCATTTTTTCTTTTCTCTCTCTAATTTTTTTGAGTTCTTCAGGAGAAGTTGTAATAATTTGATGTTCTGCATAGGAAGCCTCTACTCTTAAAAAAACATGTTTTGGTCCTGCAAAAAAGAGACCTTCTCCAACTGCTGCTCCCAAAAGCAAATGCTTTTCTTCTTCAGTTAGATTGAAAACTTTTTGAACTACATCAATAGTTGCTGGAGATTGTTTCATTAAAAATTGCAAGGCTGAGTTAGTAATAATTGGTTGGCCATAAGTAGATTTCATAAAATCATTAACATCTTGGGTAATGGTGGTGACACCCAGTCCATATTTTCTTCCTCTTTTACACAATCCAAACAAAAATGAAGCTGAGTCTTCGTATTGCATTAACCACCAGGCTTCATCTACTACCAAAATTCTTTTTTTAAGTTCTGATCTTACTTTATTCCAAATGTATCTCATAATTATAAACATTGCCATTGGTCTTAATTCATCTTCTAAATCTCTAATTCCAAAGACTATTAATGGTTTATCCAAAGATACATTAGTAGGTTGGTTGAAAAATTGAGCATAAGTTCCTTTGGTGAATTTTCTCAATCTTTTCAAAATTGATTCTGCCCCCTCCATTCCTTCTAAAACACTTTCTAAATCCTCCATTAAGGGAGTATTATCTTTCCAGGTTGAAGGATTGGTTTCTGGAGTAATATCTTTTGCAGCATAAGTCTCAGTTAAAGCCCTATCCATTATTGCATCTTCTTCAGGGGTTAATCCACCTAACATTAAACGCATCAAACCTACCAGATTAATAATATTTGAACGCAAAACATCTTCTGGGTTTTCATCTGGCCTTAATTTTTCTGGCAAATCAAAAGGATTAATATGATGGGGAGAACTTAGAGAAATATTAATAAAAGAACCTCCAACAGCTTCTGCTAAGGGTTTATATTCATTTTCAGGATCAATAATAATTACTTCTACACCAGTCATTAACAGTCTTAAGGTTTCTAATTTGACAGCATAACTTTTACCAGAACCTGATTTTGCAAAGACAACCATATTAGCATTTTCTAAACTAAATCTATTGAATAAAACCAAAGATTTGTTGTGTTGATTAATCCCATAGAGAATTCCTTCATTTGCACTTAAATCAAAAGAGACAAAAGGAAAAATACTTGAAAGGGTAGAAGTATTCATTAAATGATGAGTCATTAATTGATCTAAACCGTAAGGAAAACAAGAGTGAAGTCCTTGTTTTTGCTGATAAAGACAAGGTTTAATGTAGACTAATTTTGCTTCCAAGATTGATCTTAAAGTAGTTTCAACCTCTTTTAATTCTCTTTCACTATCTCCAAAAGCAGTCAAATAAAGACCAAATCTAAACATTCTCTCTTGCCCTGTCTGAAGTTTATCTCTTAATTCCTCAATGTCTTTATAAGCTGTCTCCAAAGTTGGATCTCTAATTAATCCTTTTTCTTCTCTTTCTGCAATTTCTGCCTGAACTTCAGTAAGTCTTTTTTGGAGTTTCTTTAAAATATAGCCTGTATCGGTAGGATGAATAAAAAAAGACATTAAAAGAGGAACATCTAAATTTATAACAGGAGCGACCCAGGCAGCAGTTAAATAACGAGGATAAGAAAAGACAAAATAACTTTTAGCTAATCTTTCTCCTAATTGGATATAATTTGGGAATATTTTAACTGAGGGAGGGGCAATAAAATCTGCTAATTTTAATTCTTCCTCTTTTCCTACAGGAAGAGTTAACTTTTTTGCTTGCTTTTTCCTTTTTAAAAATTTATTTAAAATTTTAGCAATTTGAAGCTTCATTTTATTTTATTATTTCAGAAGGAATAGAAGGATAATATCCCATTTCTGCTTCTTTTGGATGATAAAAATTCCACAAAAGCTCAATTAATTGCTCACTATTTAGGGGAGCTGCATTTAAACCACACCTCCTTAAACCTAATATTAAAAATTCAGCTCTTTGTTCAAGTTGATTTTTTGCCAATTGAAATTTAAGTTCTGCCATCTCTCCTTTGCCTGCCTTTTTTGAGGGAATTACTTCTTTAAGTTCTGACATATAAAAGGGAACTACCAAAAAGAAATTTTTATTCATAATCGTTCCTGTAGCTACTAATTTTTGGATAAACTGGCGATAATTTCTAGTTTGGAATTTTAAAAGTTCATTTGGTTGTTTTTGTTCTAATTTTTCTAATTCTTCTAGATATCCTGTAATATTTAATCTTTGAGATTGAACAATTATTTGACAGAAAAAATCTAAAGAATTTAAGAAATTTTGAAATTGATAAAAAATGGCTTCTTGTTCTTCTTTAGACTTCACTGCCAAATTTAAAGAAGAAACAGCCAAAATCTTTCTTAAACTTCCGTCTTTCAATATCATCACTCCATCTCTAATTTGTTTTATCTCTAAAAATTGCTGACTGGGAGCTTTTGCCATAAAATGCTATTTTTTGGTTTCAATTTCAACAAACATTTTTTGCAAACTTGTTTTTGTAAAACCTTTTGCAGGCTCCATTTCTTTTTTTTCTTCTTCTCCTTTTTTAATTTTAAAATGCAAAATTTCAGGAGCTATTGTCTTTTTTTGAAAATAAAACATTTTTGGAGATTGTTGGTGGGACAAAAAATTTTTTAAAAAAACTGGAAAATCTCTCCCTTCTACCTTTCCAAATGCAAAAATCATTGCTATAGCTATTACTGGTCCTATAATTATCAAAAACAAAGGAAGATTTTTTTTGCCAATTGTAAAATACAAGAAAAAAGCAATGACACCCGCAAAAAGGAAAAAGCCAAATTGTCTGAAAGTCAAAGGACCTACAATTTTTGCTTCTTTTTCAATAAACTTAGGAACAATAAAGGGCATTTTTATTCTATCGGTTCTCTATAAATATCTCTTTTTGGGGGAGGAGAAATTTTAGCTTTTGGCAAACTAATTACTTCTGTTTTATAAATTTCCTCTAGTTCATTTTTTATCGGGAAAAAAATAAACCTAAAAATATCATGTGAAATTAACTTTCCCTTTTCTTTTCCAAATTCTTCATAAAGCCATTCTTTAAATTCCTCTGGTGGAAAAAGCCCCAACAAGACATATCCTATTTGTTCTGCTAACAAAGAGCTTTTTTCTCTTTTTATATTATTTCTAACACAAATTTTTTCAATTGTCTCGGAGGTATCTACCGAAAAAATTACTTTCTTTATCTCTTGGGGCAATTGTTCATAAGCTCTCCAGGCATCTTCTGGCGTATATTTTCTCATACTATATAAAAATAGCTTTTTTTAGAGAAAAAATCAAATCTCACCAATTTTTTTTAAACTTTTAAGCTTGCCTTTCTACTCTTTCTTTTCTTTCTTTTAGTTCTTTTAATCTCTCTTTTAACTCTTTTAATCTTTCTCTTTTTTCAATTTCTCTTTCTGATGTTTCACTTAGCTCTTTTTCTATTTTGTCTATTTCTTTTTGGATATCTAATGAAGATAAATCTTTCATTTCCTTTATTTTATTTCTTATTTCTATTTCCCTCTCAATCAGCTTTTGTCTTTTTTCTTCCATTTCTTTTATTTTTCCCTCCAAATCTTCTGGTTTTTCAATTCCAGTTGGTTTTAAAATTTTAGAAATCTGAGCATCCAATTTCATTTTTCTTTTTTTCTTATCTTCAGGTGAAATGTGAGGAGCTCTTAAAACAGCCTCTTTTTCGTCTTGTAATCTTTTAATTTGGCTTTTTACCCTTTCTAACTCTTTTATCTCTTTTTCTATTTCTTTAATTCTTTGAGTAGTAGTTGGTCTTGGTGCCGGTTTAGTTGGAGGAGGTGTTCTTTCTTCAGATGAAGGCGGAGGAGAAACTGGAGGAGTTGGAGTGAAAGAAGTTGAAGAAGGTTGTCTTTTTGTTTCCTCTCCTCCTTTTATTGTTACTTTTTCTTCTTCCTCTTTTGGTAATTCTATTTCTACACCGTGCAACTTTCCTAAATCTATTAGTTCTCTTCCGCTCATTTTGTGTAAATTGACTCGAGTAGCAGTTAATGCTTTTATCTGTTTTTGAATCTCTTCTTCGGTGCCATAAGTTTTTTCAAGCTCTTTTATTTTAGCTTGAAGTTCTCTTTTTCTTGCCGGATCTTGGATTGAAGATAACTCTCTTTTTGTAACGACTAATGCTTGTAAAGCATTTTCTTTTTCTTCTATTGCTCTTTCTAATCGCATATCAATTGAAGCTTCTAATTCTTGAAGTTTTTGAGGTAGCCTTAAACCTAAGGCTTGGGCAGGAGTGCTTCTAAGATAAGTATTTAGATTTTTTCCAACTTCATCAACGTGTTCTTCTAAATACTGTTGCAAATTATGAGTAAATGCGGTTCCAAATTGACTAGCAAGAGCCTGGACATGCAAAGGAGAATCTATTTTAGCCAGAGCTTCAGCTAATTCCTTTTGTTGGGCAGTAGTTATAGTAATTCCAGAAGCCAATATTTCTGGCGAAAGAATTCCTAAAAATTCCTCACTAGCATGCTCTTTTAAATACTCATTCACTATTTCTTCTTTTTTCTTTTTGTATTCTTCTTCCCCAATTTCTTTGTTGTTGTAGTGTTCTTCCAATTTTCTTAACCTCTCTCCTTCTTTTCCTTCTTGAGTAGAAAGCCTCGCTGCTATTTTTTCTTTATCTTCTTTATCAAAAATTCCTTCAAAGTATTTATTAACTTCCTCAATCTTTCCTTTATGCTTTTCTATTAAGAAAGTTCCAAACCATTGAGCGTCTTCCCATCTTCCTTCACTGGCTGCCATTTGCATATAACTTGCTATTTCTTCATCTGTGGCTCCGGCCCCCTTTAATTTTTCAATTCCTTTCCGTCCTCTTTTCATTAAATGTAAAGCAGCTTCTTGTCTTCTAGTTTCACTTTGAGTTTTATCTTTATAAGTTTCTGCTAAATTCTCCATAGATTTTCCTTCTAATTCTTTTCTCGTTTCCATTCTATGTGCTTTTTCTACATCCCCCCAGGTCTCTTTTTTCATAAAGGGTATCCTCTTTCTTATTCCATAATAAAAGACCGCAGGAGCCTCCCCAACTTTAGCCAAGGCTAATTCTGCTTTTTCTTTTGTTGATAGTGATTCTCCTCTTGCCATTTTTTGTTCTAATTTTTTCTTTTTTGCACTTGACCTCAATGCCATTTTTTTTCCAAATGATTTTAATGCCATTCCTGCCATTAATGCTCCTCCTGCTAACATTGCTACAGCTGCTACTGCCTGGGCGGTTTGAAGAGCAAGGAAAAATCCAATTAATAAAAATAAAATAGGCAAAAAGTAGAGAATGATATCTCCTAAAATTCCTGCATCTCCTGTGATTGAACTTCCGGTAATATGAAGTCTAAAAAGAGTGTTAGCTTGCATTAAAAAGAAAGCTCCAAAAAAACCAATAGTACACCAGGTTAAAAATTCATTCCACCAACCATCCCAATGCAAAAATTTAGGAAAAAAGTGTCTTATTTTATCTGATGATGGAAAAATTCTACTGGCAAAAGCAAGAGGAGAGACGATTACTAAAAGGAGGAGGTAAACGAATCTAATTATAAACAGGATAAAATACATAAAATAGACTATAGCAGCTACTAACATAAAAAGAGTAAAAAGAAAAATAGTAAAAAAATCGCAATATTTTTCAGGGTTATTATTAATTTCATCTTCTACTTTTTCAGCATATGTCGTCGAAATACCTCCTCTTGCCATCCAGGCAGTAATTTTGTCAGAGAGGTCAATAAAAAACCCACAAATTACTGGCGTAAAATTAATCAAAAGAGCAATTAAGATAAATATTGGAAGAGTTCGTTTTGCTTCAAATTCTCTAATTCCCAAAATAATACAAATGGCAATGATTATTAATCCTAAGACCATTACCATATTAGCCAAATCTCTTACTGTCGTCCATCCTGTTTGTTGAGCAAGAGAAGTGACAGTAACATCATCAGCCAAAAATTTTCTTTGTAAAGACCAATCCGCCATTCCTATAATGGCATCTATTATTCCTGCCAGTCCTAAAGGAATTGCTTTTTTTATACTATCTGACACTCCTCCGACTAACCATCCAATCACCGGAATTTTCTCTGCAGTTCCACAGGTAACACATACAACCATTTGGAAACCAGCAACTATCAGGGAGCCTACTATCATTATCAAAATTATTACTACAAAAAGAAAAATGGGACTAAATCCTTTTTCTTTTTTCATATTTCCTTGCACTTTTATTATACATCAATTATAATAAAAAATACAGCTTTTTATGAGAAAATTTCTTCTCTTTTTTTTGGCTTTAAATTTTTTAATTTTGCCTTTTAGTCAAATTTTTGCTCAAGAGCTTAAATACCCCTCAGTTCCAGGAAGTGCTCCTCCTACAAAGACAACACTTTTTCCAGAATATGTAAGATATCTTTTTAATTTAGCAATTAGGATTGGTGGAATAATTGCTCTTTTGGTTTTCATTTGGTCTGGTTTTTTATATCTTACTTCTACTTTGGATCCTACAAAAAGAGAGGAGGCAAAGAAAAAAATGGGAGAAGCCCTCTTTGGCCTTTTACTTTTAATTTGTATCTATTTAATTCTAGCTACAATTAACCCTCAATTTCTTACTTTCCCAGGAAATATTACTTCTCCACCTCCTGTTGTTACTTCTTCTCCTCCTGCACCTTCTCTTCCTACAAAAACCTTTGAAGAAATTCCTTTGGGAACATTGATAGAAGATCTTTTAGTTAAAAACATTAGCTGTTTTGCCACTTCAATTTCTGCTACTTCTGTTCCAGAATTAGTTGATTGTAAAACAGGTAATATTTTAGCTCCTTCTTCTTCTGCAATTTATTCTCCCACTACTTCTTTTTATTATTGTTATGATTACGATGGCACTCCACCAACAACTACTTTGCTTTCTACTTTCATTGATAAAAATTGGTTAGCTGACCCTTCTTTTGAGACAGGTTTAGCAGGTTGGACGGGTTCTGGTTCAGGAGATCACACCCGAACAACAGATGACGCCCATGAGGGGAGCTACTCCCTTCTTACTGGATATCGTTCTCGTCCCAATGTAGCTAATGGATATGATTATTTTTACTCGCCTATTTTCACCGTTCCCGTGTGTAAGCCAAAATTAGAATTTTGGTATAGATTTAAAGGCTCTGATAGTTGTCCTTATGATCATGCCTATGTAAATCTGCAGGATTTTACTACTGGTAATACAATTGAGATATTTGACTACTGTTTTTCTGGTCATTGGGGATGGTCTCGTGATACTGGCTGGAGGAAAGTTACAATTGATTTGACTCCCTATGCGGGGCATAGTGTAAGATTATATGTGGGGACAAAAAATCTTTACGATGATTTATATAAATCTTGGACATTTTATGATGAAATTCAGATAAGTGGAGCAGGTGTTGTATCGGGTAATTGGAAAAATTGGACCGGAAATAAAACCTCTTTGTTAGTTAATAACGATAGATTTGATTGTATTGAAAGATTAGTGGAAGCAATATTTATTAAATCTGCTCAATTACAAGATTTAGTTCAAAAATTGGCTCTAAAAATGTGTGAATTAGAATCAGCTACTGAAGAATTAAAAGAACTCGCTCACAATTGTAAATGTAGTTATTGCAGAGAAACTCCTTGTGGAGAGTGTACAAATCATTGTGACGAGGATGATTGTGATTGTTGGGGAAAATGCCCACCAGGGTATTGTTGTGATAAAAGCGGTGTTGACCCTTGTCCAGATAGAGACCAAATGAATGATTTAAGAGAAAATATTATTCCTCCTATAATTGAAGATATTGAAAAATTGAGAATTGAAATTTGCTCTTTAATTTATGGGGCTAGTTCTACCCAATGCAGTACTACTTACACAATTTGGAATCCAAAATTGTCGGATCCACCTCACGAGACTTTAGATGGTACTACTACAATAAATTATTATAGCTCAACTACTCTTAGCAACGGCACCCTTCTTTCTACTTGGGATGTTGCTAACAATCCTCGGTTTTTAACCATTCAAGAAGCTTTAGATAGGTTGAATAAATTTATTACAGATTTTGGGCAAGACCTTTCTAATTTAGATAGTGCCAGAAGAAAAATGGAAGAGCCATATGGAGATAGATTAACCCTAATGGAGTTTTATAGGGAAAAGCACAAAGCAAAAAGGAAGTATATTAACAAGAGTTCCAATTTTAGAGATTATTTTAACCAACCCATTGTAATTGACAGATATTGTTATAAATTTGAATGTGAAAGTTCAACCCCTGAGGGATTGTGTGTAGGGTGTTCTCTTAACTCTGCCGATAGTGTTTGTGCTATATTTTCTACTGTTCCTACTACTACTCTTTATTATTTATACGATGGAGATCCCGCTACTTTTTATTTACATTCTGATAATTTAAAAGAGCGTTTTGTAGGTCAAAAGGCAAAAATTAAACACAGCATAGATGTAGAAAAAGGAGAAGGAGGTTTCATCAAAAGTTTAATTCCTATTGGAGAAACAGCAGACGAAGCAGGAGACCTTGGCCATCTTATTAAAAGTAATTTAGAAAAAATATACACTAACTTAGATGAGGCAAAAAAACAAGCTTTATATGCAAGAGATGAAGCGGGCCTCGCAATTAATAATGCCTGGGACTTAATTGATATGACAAGCCAAGGAGAAGATGATAGCCAAGATTGCGTTGATTATTGTAGACCACCTTGGCATTCTTTAGGAGCTCTTTGTCGTTCAAGTTGTACTACTTATGATGCAGATTGTTGTTGTGCTTGTTATCCAGATCCAGGAGATGATTGTGAATGTGATGCCAGTTGTATAGTAAGACGACATTGTAGTTCTTGTAGCGGTTATGTTTGTCCTTTTGGAAGCATAGATTCTGATTATAACAACATTTCTAATGAGTACCAAAACATTCTTAATTATTACCTCTCTACTATTAATACTAATCTCCAAAATATCATTGATGGTTTTCAGAGATTTTATAATTTGACAAGAGTAAAAAATTTACAACCTGAAGACCCCAATCGTTGCACCATTTTACACAAACTTGCTATTTCAAGAGATAGATTAAAAAAGTGTATCACAGGTTACGGAATTTCTTATAAAAGACTTACTACTGAAGAAAAAGTTATTTCTTGTGAGATGGTTTTGGATTTAACTCAAACAGGAATAATCGCTCTTTCTCCGCTTTTCCCTTACCCTCCCTCTTCTACCTGTCTAAATTGCTATCCTTACAATAGCAAGAAACTTTCTTCTCATCAAAAACAAGAGTGTTTAAATAACCGCTTTACCCAAACCTGTGAAAGTGCCATTCATAATTTAACAAATAATTTTTATTGTATCCAAAAAGCTCAACAATAAAAAATTTTTATGAGAAAAATACTGATTTTCTTCCTTTCCCTTTCTCTTATCTTTCCTCTTTTTTCTTTTTGCCAAGAGAT